>CAZOXB010000001.1:0-51061 GCA_964583635.1 uncultured Opitutaceae bacterium
CAGGACCCCGGCACCGCCGATGGACGCCAGCAGGGCACGCACGAGCCAGCTGGCCGTTGCCGGATCCTCGTGGCTGATCGCATGATCAATGGTGGCGGCGCCCACCAGCGGCACCAGGTACTGGGCCGCCGTGGCGACAAGCAGGCTGAAAAGCGCCAGGCCGTAACACAGGCGCTGGCCTTTCATGAGCCTCCAAATGGCCTGGAGTTGAGACGTCATCAGTATCGGAAAGTCGGATTCGAAGCGGAGGACGGACTAGCGTGCCGGGAAGAGGGCGGAAGGTGCGGACACTGACATGGTTGCCAACCGGAATGTGAGATCAAAGCAGCGGCCGCAGGATTTTCCAGACCGTCTCCGCCACGATGCGATGCCCTTCGGGCGTGGGGTGAATGCCATCGGGAAGGTTGAGCTCCGGCCTCCCGCCCACGTCCTTGAGCAGAAACGGGATGAGTGTCGCTCTGTTGGTCCTGGCGAGAGCGGGATACATCGCGGCGAATTCCTCCGCATACGCAGCCATGTTGCGGGGCAATTCCATGCCTGCGATGACCAGCTTGACGGCGGGGTATTTCTTCCGGACGGCATCGATGATACCCTGGAGATTGGCCCGGGTGGAGGCGATCGGCAGGCCGCGCAGTCCATCATTGGCGCCCAGCTCGAGGACAAAAATGTCAATCTTCTGACGAAGGATCCATGCAATGCGGCGCAGCCCGCCGGCACTGGTGTCTCCGCTTAACCCGGCATTCACCACGCGATACGGAAGGCCGGCATCGCGAATTTTCTCCTGTATGAGGCCGGGATAGGCGGCGGTGACGTAGTCATCCAGGCCGTAGCCGGCGGTGAGGCTGTCGCCGAAAAACACGATTGTTTGCACTTCGGCTGCGTGTGCCCGCGAAGCAAGCCCGCCGTACAGGCCCAATGCCAGAATGAGGGTGAAAAGGAATTTCATCGGTTGCGGAAATGGCGCCAGCGGATTTGGTCGCGATCGCGCCACCATTCATGACTGTTCACTCCATGCTGAAAGTCGAGCGACTGACCAAGACCTATTCATCGGCCGGAGTGCCGCTCACCGTGTTGAAGGACGTGAGTTTCGGGTTGGAAGGGGGTGACAGCCTTGCCATCGTCGGCCCGAGCGGCAGCGGCAAGACCACGCTTCTCGGCCTTTGCGCGGGCTTGGATCGTCCGAGCGATGGGACGGTGATGCTGGCCGGGGAGGAGATCGGTGCGATGACCGAGGACGAGCGTGCGCGCATGAGAAACGAGCACGTCGGCTTCGTTTTCCAGAATTTCCAGCTTATCCCGACACTGACGGCCTTGGAGAACGTCTTGGTGCCTCTGGAGCTGCGAGGAGCCTCACATGGTGAGGCCGAGGCGCGGGCGCTGCTCGCGCGTGTCGGGCTGGAGGCCCGTTGCGACCATTATCCCGTCCAACTTTCCGGCGGTGAGCAGCAGCGTGTGGCGCTGGCCCGCGCGTTCATCAACACGCCGAAGATCCTCTTTTGCGATGAACCGACCGGAAACCTCGACGGCGATACCGCCCACGCGATGACGGACCTCATTTTCGGCATCAACCGGGAACGGGGCACCACGCTGGTGCTTGTCACCCATGACATCGAGCTTGCCCGCAGATGCCGTCGCATCCTCAGGCTGAAGGGTGGCGCGGTGGTGGAGGACATCCTGGTCAGTCCGGCGTCCGGGAGCGCGGCGGTCCCATGAGATTCATCCTGCTCATGGCATGGCGCGACTCCCGTACAGCGAGGCGCCGGCTCGCCTTGTTTTCGCTCTCGATTGTCCTGGGCATTGCCGCGCTCGTGGCGATCGGTTCCTTCGGCGCCAATCTTCACACGGCCATCGAGGACCAGGCGAGGACGCTGCTGGGGGCGGATCTCGCCGTGCAGTCCCGCGTCGCCCTGACTCCGGAAGCGAAGGCATTTCTCGACGGGCTGGGCGGCGAGCAGGCGAGGGAGGTCTCCCTGGCGTCGATGGTGGTGTTTCCATCGGCGGACAACCGGACGCGACTGATCTCACTGCGCGCGATGGAGGGCGGATATCCGTTCTACGGTGAATTCCTGACCGACCCCGCGGGTGCCCCGGCGCGTCTGGCAACGGGGGAGGCGGTGGCTGTCATCGAGGAAACCCTGATGAGCCAGTACGCCGTCAAGGTGGGCGATCCGATCAAACTGGGGAACTCGACGTTCACGGTGGCGGGGGCGCTCCGGAAGATCCCTGGAGAGTCCGCGGCCGTGGCCATGCTCTCGCCGCGCATCTTCATTCCCTATTCCCGATTGGCGGAAACCGGGCTTCTCGGCCCGGGAAGCATTGTCCGTTACAAGACCTATTTCAAATTCAGCCCCGGTACGGACATCGAACGGCTGGTCGGCGACCTCCGCGCGCGCTTCCGGGAACTGCGACTGGGATTCGATACGGTGGAGGAGCGCAAGCGCGAACTCGGGCAGAGCATGCGCAACGTCCATTCCTTTCTCAGCCTGGTGGGGTTTGTCGCCCTGTTTCTCGGGGCGATCGGCGTCGCCAGTGCGGTCCATGTCCACGTCCGCCAGAAGATTGCCACGGTGGCCGTGCTGCGATGCCTGGGCGCGAGTGCACGCACCGGCTTTGCCGTCTATCTCGTCCAGGGGTTCATGCTCGGTCTGTTTGGCGCCGTGGTCGGTGCGGCACTCGGTGTGGTCATCCAGCTCTCGATACCCGCACTGGCAAAGGATCTGCTGCCCTTTGACGTTGATTTCTTCATCGCCTGGAGTGCGGTCTTCCGCGGGGTCGGCGCGGGGCTGGCGATCTGCCTGCTCTTCACGCTGCTTCCGCTGCTGTCGATCAGGCGGGTTTCGCCGCTTGCCGCGATCCGGGCCTCGGTCGCCGAAGTATCCGACCCCCGCGATCCGCTGCGGTGGGCCGTGTATGCGGCGATTGTGCTGGCGGTGGGATTGTTTGCGTGGTGGCAGTCACCCCGATGGCAGATTGGCCTCGGTTTTGTCGGGGCGCTGCTGGTGAGCTTCGGCGTGCTGGCGGGAACTGCCCGGCTCGTTGCCTGGTGCGCACGACGCCTCGTGCCGAAGCGCGCTCCCTACGTCTGGCGGCAGGGCGTCGCCAACCTGTATCGTCCCAACAACCGGACGGTGCTGCTGCTTCTGGCCCTTGGGCTGGGAACTTTCCTCGTGGTAACCCTTGCCCTGACGCGGGAGACCCTCCTGGCTCAGATTCGGGGAACCGGGGGCAACAATCGCCCGAATCTGCTCTTCTTCGACATCCAGGACGATCAGATCGCCCCGTTGCAGTCGATCCTCCGCCGCGAGGGCGCCGGGATCAAGGCACAGGCTCCGATCGTCACCATGCGTCTGCGTTCGCTGAAGGGCCGCAGCGTGGACCAGATCCTCAACGACAATGACGCGCGCATTCCGTCATGGACCTTGCGCCGCGAGTACCGATCGACATTCCGGAGCAGTCTGTCGTCCACGGAAAAGGTCGTGGCGGGCTCGTTCGACGGAAAGGTTGCGCCCGATGGGGAAGTAATACCGATATCGATCGAACGCGAACTGGCGAAGGACATGCAAGTCGGGCTCGGAGACCTGATCGGTTTCGACGTCCAGGGCGTGCCCATGGCGACGCGCATCACGAGCATCCGCGAAGTGGAGTGGCGGCGCCTCGAGCCCAATTTCTTCATGGTGTTTCCCGAGGGGGCGCTCGAGGCGGCTCCCAAATTCTTTGTGGTGGCGACACGGGCGGAGACGGCGGCGGATTCCGCGCGGCTGCAACAGGCCGTGGTGAGCGCGTTGCCGAATGTGTCGGCCATCGATCTCGCCCTGATTCTCCAGACACTCGACGGGATTTTTTCGAAGGTGCAGTTCGTGATCCAGTTCATGGCGCTGTTCACGGTGATCACCGGCGTGATCGTGCTGGCCGGTGCGATTCTCAGCGGACGGTATCAACGCCTGCGCGAGGCCGTGCTGCTGCGGACGCTCGGTGCCAGCCGCGCGCAGCTCATGCGCATCCAGATGATCGAGTACGCCATCCTCGGCGCCCTGGCGTCCGTGGTGGGCTGTGTTCTGGCGCTCGGTGCCAATGCACTTCTGGCCCGCTTCGTTTTTGAAACGGCGGGGATCGTGGCTCCCCTGACGCTGCTCGGAGCGACGGCCGCGGTGATGGCCGTCACGCTTGCAACCGGGCTGCTTTCCAATCGGGGTGTTGCGGATCATCCGCCCTTGGAAGTGCTTCGGCAGGACACCTGATTCCAAATCGCGATCAAGATGAGGCTGAACTCGAACCGGGAAGGCAGAGTGCACCACGGAGGCGCGGAGAACCCGGAGGTGAATATCCTTGGCAGACATCCGTGCTCTCGGTGCCTCCGTGGTGATACAAGGATCGGCTGGATTCCGGCTCAGTCCCGCCTTGATAGCCAATTGAAATGAGAATCCGATGCGGAGGGTTGAACGCAAGGGTTCGCGGCCTATTGCGGGCGCGTTGGAATGTGTTGCCAACCCGCGGGGTTTTCGGGGAGATCAGATCCTTCATGCGTCGAGTCGTCACCTTCCACTACACGCTTCGTGATCCCCAGGGACGCGTCATCGATACGTCCGCGGGAGGGTCGCCGATCACCTTTCTGGAGGGCGCCGGGCAAATCATCGATGGCCTCGACGAACAGCTTCGTGCCGTGCAGGCCGGCGTGAAGACGCGCGTGCAGGTGCCCGCCGCGGCGGCCTACGGGGAGCACGATCCCTCCCAGGTGCAGAAGGTGCTGCGGGCCCTCCTGCCGGTGCAGGGTGACCTGAAGGCCGGGGATCAATTCAAGGCCGGAGATGACAGGTTTGCCCCGATCGTCACAGTGATCGGCATCGAGGGTGATTCGGTTCTTCTCGACGCCAATCATCCCCTCGCGGGCGTGGATCTCACGTTCGATGTCGAATTGGTGGCTGCACGTGCGGCGACTCCCGACGAACTGGCGCACGGTCACGTCCATGGTGAGGACGGGGCCTGTCATCACGCATAGGCCGGGCCTGCAAAATTTTTCTTCCCCCATCACTCCATGAAAGTTCTCGGAATCGACATCGGCGGCTCCGCCGTCAAGGGCGCGCCGGTGGACGCCACCACCGGCAGGCTGCTGCAGAAGCGCCTGCGTGTGCCGACGGAAAAGCAGCTGACGCCGGTGCAGATGTCCCGTGCGATCGGTGAAATCGTGCGCCATTTCTCCTGGGAGGGACCGGTGGGCGTGGGGTTTCCGGGGGTGGTGCGAGCGACCACGATTTACAGTTCCGCCAACCTTCACCCGGCGTTCATTGGATGCAATGCCGTGCGCCTGTTCCAGAAAACCCTCGGACTCCCGGTGGCGTTGATCAACGACGCCGATGCGGCCGGGCTTGCCGAGGTGCGGTTCGGTGCGGGCAGGAACAGGCGCGGCACGGTGCTGCTGCTCACGTTCGGCACGGGCGTCGGCAGCGCGCTGTTTGTCGACGGGCGCCTCTATCCGAACAGCGAACTCGGACACATTCCGATCAAGGGACGTCCTGCGGAGTGGCGCGTTGCCGCCGCCGCCAAGGAGCGCAAGAAGCTTACCTACCGCAAATGGGCCCATCGTGTGAACGACTACCTGCTCATCGTGCAGGAGATCCTGAACCCGGATCTGATCATCATCGGCGGCGGCATCAGCAAGGACCACGCAAAGTGGTTCAAGCATCTCAAGCTGGACACCCCGGTTGTGCCGGCGCGGTTCTTCAATGAAGCCGGCATCGTGGGTGCCGCCCTGAACGCACTGGACCAGCAACCACCAGGCAGGCGTTGAGGGAGGCAGGGTTGGCGACGCCGCCTGGCCCGCCCTCCGATCCCATGCCGGTCGCGTGAAACCTGCGAAGCCCGTTTTTGACCATGCCCGCGCCGATTCTCATCGTGGGACAGGGGATCGCCGGCACGGCGCTCGGTTGGGAGTTTGAACGGGCGGGTTTCTCGTTCGAAATCGCGGACGCCGGCCTTGAGGACGCAGCATCCCTTGTCGCCGCAGGCATCGTCAATCCCATCACGGGACAACGGTTCGTGAAGAACTGGCACATCGACAGTCTGCTGGAGCCCGCACGAATGTTCTACCGTGAGATCGAAGGCGAGCTGTCCCTCCGTCTCCGGCACGACATCCGGGTCCGGCGCTTGTTTTCCGGATCCGCGGAGCGTGCCCGCGCGTGCGAAAAGGCGGCCCGCGGGGAGTGGGCTCCCTATGCGGTTGCCTCGGCGATCGGCGAGGACGGGTTCTGGGTGGAGGGCGGATTCCAGGTTGACCTGCCGGAGCTCCTGCGCGCATCGCGTCACCGGTGGATCCGACGGGGCATCCTGCAGGAACGCCGGGCAAACATCGCGGCGGAGGAGGCCCGGCGCGACATCGTCATCCTGTGCACCGGAGCGGGGATTGAGGATGAATACCCACCGGGCGGCGGCCTGAATCTTGAGGGGGCCAAGGGGGAGGTGATCGATGTTGTCGCCGCCGAAGCGCCGTTCGAGCCGGGCGTCATTCGCAACCAGGGTGGGTGGGTGCTGCCGCGGGACCGCTCGTGTGCGCAGGTGGGTTCGACCTATGACCGGACGGCGAAGGATCTTTCCCCCACATCGGTGGCGCGTGCAACCCTCGCGACCGCATTCAGGCAAATGTATCCGAATACACGGTACGAGATTGTCCGGCAGCATTGTGGCTGGCGGATGTCGGTTCCGGATCGGCGCCCGGTTGTCGGACGCCTGCGGGGACACGAACGGCTTGGCGTGGTGAACGGCCTGAGCTCGAAGGGGGTCCTGACCGCGCCATGGCTTGCCCGCCAGTGGGTGCACCATTTGGCGGAAGGGATCGCCTTCGATGCGGAGGTTGCCATCGAACGCTGCCGGCGTGGGTGAAGCTTGATGGAAGCGTGACGCGATTGAACAGGGCGCGGGCACCGCCCGATGCCGTTTCGCCAAACGCAGTGTTTCCGGAGCCTTCCCGGGGGGATGTAACCCAATGGGTTACATCCGCTCGGAGGCGTTCCTGCGGAAGGTGTGACAGAAAACCACCGGGCGGGGGTACGGAATCAGGCGGAGTAGACGCCACCGTTGATGTCCAGTGTCGCCCCTGTGATGTAGCCGTCATACTCGCTGGCGAGGAAGACGGCGGCGCGTGCGACATCCCCGGGCGTTCCGGCCCGCGCGAGCGGGGTGCCGGCGACCGTTGCATGGGCGGAGTCCGAGCTCGTGTGAGTGGCGTGGAACGCGGTTCCGAGGATCAGGCCGGGCGCCAGGGCGTTCACCCGGATTCCCTGGGGCCCCAGTTCATGGGCGAGGGCCCGCGTGAACGTGAGCACGGCTCCCTTGGAGGTGGCATAGGCCAGCGATCCGGCATGCCCGCCCTTGCGGCCCGCGAGCGACGCAAGATTGACAATCGCGGCTCCCGGATTCGACCGGGCGCTGGCGATCAGGTGCGGCACCGCCGCGCGGGTGACCCGACGGAGGCTGCCGAGATTGAGTTCCATGACTTCGTCCCAGAAGGCGTCGGTCGCCTCGGCGAGCGTTTTCCGGGCGACGAGGGAGCCGGCATTGTTGATCAGGATATCGAGTCCGCCAAGGCAAGTGACCGCTTCGTTGACGATCTGTTCGCAGCCCGGCGTGGTGGTCAGATCGGCCGCACCCGCCCCGGCGCGGAGTCCCATGGATTTCGCTTCGGCGACGAAACGGTCCGCCTCGGTGGCGCTGCGATGATAGTGGACGAAGACATCGCAGCCGGCCTGCGCGAGATGCTGGCTGATGGCGAGGCCGATGCCCTGGGCACCCGCGGTGACCAGGGCGCGTTTCTTGTGAAGTTTGTTCATGGGATGGGTGCGAGCATCCCCATCGACTTGCCGCCGACCGTCAAGGATGGGATGAACCCTTGAATCTGCCGACGGGGAGAACGGTCACGGAGGCGGGGCCGGAAAGGGTGAACAGGTTCCGGCATCGGCACCGGTGGCGGAGGAGGTCAGGCGATGGGCGCCTTCCCGAAATCAGGCCGTCTATTTTTCGGAAAGATTGGGTGGGGGCAACCCGAGCTTGTCGAAACGGCGTCGGACCAATTCCCGCAGCGCCTCCCTCTTTTCCGGAGGGAGGTCGGCGCCGATTTCCCTCATCGTGCTGCGCAGTTCTGCAGCGACGTCCAGATTTGCCTGGCGCCGCAGGGATCTCACCCGTTTCGTCATCTCTTCGATTTGTGCGTGGGCATGGGACGCCTCCGCGGGTGTGAGGTGGAGGGCGGATACCAAGTCGTTGCCGATGCGGGTTGCGGCGCGTTCGCCGGCGGTGGTCACGGAGCCCGGGGCGCGTATTTCCTGTCGGATCCGCTGAATGCCAAGCCACAGGGTCAGCGAAGCGCCCACGGTGGTTCCCAGGATGAAGATGACCAGTGCCACCAGCCAGACCCGCCATCGCGTGGCCGTCATTGGGCATCCCCCTGTTCGTCGATGGACATTTCGGCCCAGGAGAGCGCGGGCAAGACTTCGGAAACGTGCCACGTGGTGATTGCGGCCAGGGTGAGGGCTGAACAAAGGTAGAATGCGAGGGCCCACCGCTTCCCGAAGATATTGGCAAAATCGTCCATCCAGCCGATGGCCGGTGCAAAGTCGCGGGCGGCGGATCGAACGGCTTGCAGCACGCGGTCGAGCCTGGGCGCCGACGGCCGGTCGGCGCGGGCGCGGGCAACGAGTTCGTTCCAGTCGTGCCCGGGAGTGGGATCAGGTGAGGAATTCATGGGGATCTCTTGGAAAGGAGGAGGTCGCGAAGCCGGCCGCGGGCGCGCCAGGCGCGCAGCTTTGTCGCCGTATGGGTCCACCCATACTGGCGGGCGATTTCCTGCAGCCCCCAGCCTTCGAGATAAAGCAGGGTGAGCAGCGTGCGATCGTCAGCCGGCAGGAATTCGAGGAACTGTTTGACCTCGTTCGCTGCTGCCCGTGCCGCCGGGTCGGGTTGCAGGTCGATGGCCTCGACTTGCGGATGAGGGTCGTCCTCCGGGCCGGGCTCGGATACGGGCTCGACCATCCAGCGGCGCCGAACGGCGTGACGCCGGAAATAGTCGCGCCCGGTGTTGGCCGCAATGCGGAGGATCCAATGGGAGAACGGTTGCCTGGCCTGCCATCGGGGGAGCCCCTTGACCATGCGAAGAAACGTCTCCTGCACGAGGTCCTCGAGATCCGAGGGGGTGCGCACGAATTTCCAGAGTAGCCTCGTGACGGCCGGACTGTGCTGATGGACCAGCATTTCCATGGCGTGCAGGTCGCCACCGCGTGCGCGCGCGGGGAGCACGAAATCGGAGTCTGCGGCAGCGGCCGGCTGGGCACCCTCGAGTTCATTCTGCGCGTCCTTTGGTCCTGCGTTCAAGCGGGGAGAATCATGCAGCTATCGTCCCAGGATCTCAGCTCCAAACTGCAGGGGGCGAATGCGTGGGCTAGGGTAGTTGGGTCGGGGGAAAGCATGAATGTTCATGAGGATATTCTAATGTTCTGCACTCTTCAACGCAGCATCACTAATTTGGTTTCTGAAAATGTTCATGCGTTTCAATTTCTTACACGGCAATGGCGGGAAGAACATTCTCTGTTCCGGTCGGAGCCTTGGAATTTAGCGTGGGTCCCGCGGCCTCCTTGACTCACAACGCCGTGTCTCACTCCCTCGACCCATTGTATCCGCAAATGTCGATGCACGTTGGCGCCATTTCATGAAACTATTCCTGATTGCGATTGCGTTGCTTTGTGCTGCCGGTCATGCGCCGGCCCAGACTAGGACTCCGTGGACGACGTCCCGGATTGAAGGCACCCCGGAACGGCCGAAGCCGTTTGTGCAGGAGGCAATCCTTGGTCACCTGAAGTTTTCAGAGGCGCTGGAATTGCAGACCGTGCCCGGAACCGGTCATCTGCTGCTGGTGGAGCGCACCGGGAGGATCTTCACGTTCAACCCGAAATCGGACAGTGAACCGGCCAACGAAATCATCGATCTGAAGAAGGGCCGGCCGGACTTCGACAATGCGTTTGGCGTCGTGCTGCATCCGAGGTACCGCGAGAACCGGGAGATCTTCATCTGCTATGCGCTGACGCCCGGACGCAAGAACGGCACCAAGCTTTCGCGTTTCAAACTGAGTTCGCTCGATCCGATGAAGGTCGATCCCCACAGCGAGGAGGTTCTCCTCACCTGGCTGTCGGGCGAGCACAACGGAGCCAACCTCCAGTTCGGCCCCGACGGTTATCTCTATGCGTCCGCGGGTGACGGGGCGCCTCCGTCGCCGCCGGACCAACTGTTGACGGGGCAGGACACGCGCGACCTGCTATCGTCGATCCTGCGCATCGATGTCGATCACCGCGATCCGCCGCTGGCCTACCGCATCCCGCCGGACAACCCCTGGTTTGACGGTGCGCCGGACAAGGCGCCGGGCACCCGCCCCGAACTCTGGGCGTTCGGCCTGCGCAATCCGTTCAAGATGAGTTTCGATGCCCGGACGGGCAACCTCTGGTGCGGCGACATCGGATGGGAGCTCTGGGAGATGATTTTCCTCATCAAGAAGGGCGGCAACTACGGCTGGAGCGCGTATGAGGCCAGCCAGCCGATTGCGGTCGACCGGGCAAGCCCGCTGGCGCCCATCACCCCGCCCGTCGTCGCCCACCCGCATTCGGAGGCGGCATCCATCACGGGCGGATACGTGTATCATGGAACTCAATACCCCGAGCTGGAGGGGGCCTACATCTACGGTGACTGGGTGACGGGCAAGGTCTGGGCGCTCTGGTACGACGGCAGCAAGGTTACGCGCCATGAGGAGATCGCCGACACGCCGCACAACCTGATCGCGTTCGGCCAGACCGACGACGGCGAGCTCTATTACATCAACTGGGCCTCCCAGACCACGATCCACCGCCTGCGTCGCAATCCAAGGAGTGCCACGCCCTCGACGTTTCCGCGCACGCTCGGTGAAACCGGGCTCTTTGCCGACGTGAAATCCCTCAAGCCCGCCCCCGGAGTGTATCCCTTTGAGATCGTTCATCCCATGTGGGAGGACGGCACGAAGGTGCTCGGCCGCCTGATTGGGTTGCGTGACCACACCAAGCTGGCGACCACCAGTTACCTTCGCTTCGATTTCCGCACGAAAGGATCGGCGATGGACTATTCGACCCGATGGCCGGCCGGCGCCGTGCTCGCCCGCACGATTTCGCTGGGGGACCTGGCGCTCACCGAGGCGGAGCGGAACCGGCCCGTCGAGACCCAGATCCTGCATTTCGACGGCGAGGCATGGAACGGCTATTCCTACCGGTGGAACGAGGCGGGCACGGACGCCGAACTCGTGCCGATCGAGGGCGCCGAGCGGGTCTTCCAGGTGCGACCCGACCGGCAGGCGGTGTCGCCTGAGCCCCGCGAGTATCGTTACCGGTTCCAGAGCCGGTCCGACTGCCTGCGCTGTCACAACACCTGGAACTACGGAGCACTCGCATTCACCGCCGCACAGCTCCAGGGACTGCCCGTGGCGCAGTCGCATGAACTCGTGTCGCTGGGCCTGATCGACGCGGATTACCTGGAGGGCACGCGGGCGAAGCTTGAGCCGCGTGGCGATGACTTCGGCGCCGCGAGGTCCGTGCTGCACGCCAACTGCTCGCACTGCCACCGCAATGATGGCGGCGGCGCGGTGCAGCTCTTCATGAACACGGAACTGCTCACGACGCAGATGAATGCGGTGGGTGTCGCGCCGTCGCGGGGCGGACTCGGATTGAAGGATGCCAGGCTGATCGATCCGGGCGATCCGTGGAACTCCGCGATCTGCGTGCGCATGGCGAAATCCGGGGCCGGGCACATGCCCGTGATTGGCGCCCGGGAGACGGACGTCGACGGATTGCGCGCGGTCGAGGATTGGATTGCGAGGATGACCGGCGATGGGGCCGGCGCCGCACCGAAGCCCTGGACAACAACCGAATGGACCTCGCAATTGATCGACCGTGAACTTGCGACCGTGAGCGGGGCGATGCGCCTTCGCCGCGCGATTGATGACGGGAATCTGTCGGAACCGCTGCGCCGTCACGCCTTCGCATCGGCCTGGGCGTCGACGGAGCCGACGGTGCGGGACATCTTTGAACGGTTCAAACCCGATTCCCTGCGTGAACCCACCCTTGGAACGCAAGTGGACGTCAAGGCGCTCCTTGCGCTGCACGGTGACGCCGATCGCGGATCACGGCTGCTGTCCGAACAGGGCAAGCTGGCCGGCTGCCGCGCCTGTCACTTCATCAAGGGAGAGGGGAGGCATTTCGGCCCGGATCTTTCCAGGATCGGCGCGACGCAGACACCGGCGCAGATTCTCGACAGCATTCTCAATCCCTCGAAGCAGATGGCGCTCGAGTTTCGCCCGCTCCTGGTCGAGATGAAGGACGGCGGGTCCCACGCCGGTTTCGCCCTCAAGCGCGGTGCGACGTCGCTGATGTTTCGCATTGCGAGCGGAGAAACGCTGACCCTTCAGCTTTCGGAGATCGCGTCCGAGAAGAACCTGCCGGTCTCCCTCATGCCGGAAGGGCAGATTTCCGGTCTGACACCGAATGAGGCCGCGGACCTCATCGCGTTCCTTTCCAGTTTGAAATGAGGCAGGGCGATCGGAAACCTCAATGTGCGTGCGGTGTGCGGGACGCTTCTGCGGATGCGGATGGGGCGGGTGCATTGCCACGAAGCTCGCGAATGCCGCGGGCCGCTTCCCCTGGGTGCGTGAGGGAAAGCTCAGGCGCCGGCCTTAAACCGGAGGGATCGAAACTCAGCATTCGCAGATGGTTGGGCTCACCGGCGCGGGTGTAGGTGAGCACGGCGGTGCCGTCGATTCGCAAGGCGAGTCGCGGGAAACCACTGGCACGGCTTTGTGACGCCTCTGCCAGCAGGGTGGCCATGGAGACGGTGCCGTCGGGCCAGATGCGGCGCACATAGATGCCGGCGACAGCCTTGTCCGACTTTGCCTCGAGCCAGGTCACCAGCGCGGAAGCATCGGACTGCATCACAAGATCCACCCGGCCCACCGGATTGCCCAAGTCAATTCGTGACACTGTTTCGAAATGGGTTCCGCCGTCGCGGGAGAACCGCGCTTGCACTCTGGCCACGCCCTCGGCAGCGGTGAACCAGGCGATGGCTGTGGTGCGACCGCGGGCATCGGCCGCGGGTCCGTTCACCGGGCAACCGGCAATTTGCCAGCCGTCGGGATGGAGCGGGCGGGGCTGGCTCCAGGTCAGGTTGGAGAACGTCGCGACGTGGTGGTCGCGGACATCGGACGACGTGTGTCCCCGATAGGCCACCAACACGGTATCGTCCGGCATCACGGCCAGCGTTGTTTGGCAACAGGTGCAGACATCGGGATCGATCGTCCAGCGTTGCTGCACGTCGCCGGCGGCATCCAGGATACATGAACGGAGCTGCATGGCGGGTTCGGTCGAAGGCGGACGCGAACCGTTGTCGGGCTTGGGAAGGTGTTCCAGCCAGACGGCGAGTGTCCTGCCATCCGAAAGAGGAGCCAGACTGACGAATTCCTGGCCAAGCGGCCGGGGCGGCTGCCAAGTGGCACCGGCATCGTGCGAGCGACTGAACCAGCCGGCATAGCCTCGGGCCGACGAATCTTCCGGCCGTTGAAACCATTGCGCAGTCAAGGTACCGTCGTCCGCGGCGACAAGAGACGCAAAGTCCGCCCAGTTCTCCATCAGGTGTGGCGTGCGCACAATGACGCGAGGCGAAGACCACTGCGTCGAATCTGGCGGGAGACGCGAGTAACACAGGATCCGTTCACTCTCGTGGGAGCCGGGCTCCGACCAGGTGAGATGCAGCGTGCCGTCGGCAGCGGAAAAAATATTGGAACACTGTGCACCCGGTTTGGACGGCACGGTCAAATCGCGGATGGCAGGCGTGGAATCCTCCGCTTGGAGGTAAATGACGCCGGACAGCGTCAATGCCATGAGGGCCAGCGGGCGCAGGGAGAACGTCTTCACGTCTCCCTTCCATGAGAGGAAAAACCGGGGGAGTCGAGGCATGGGAAGAGGCTCAGAAGATGTAACGCATCGATACCTCGGCGCTGCGCGGATCGGCCAGTCGCCTCATCGCGCCTGCGGCGGTGGGGAAATCCTCATACTCTTCGTTGAGAAGGTTGCGTCCACGCACGGTGAAGGTGCAGTTGCCCCAGGCGAATCCGGCGGCGGCATCGAACGTCGTGTAGGCATCGGACCAGAGACTGTTGTTGTTGTTCGCAGCGCGCTTGCCAACATGGCGCGGTCCGCCGCTCAGGAGGAGGCCGTTGGCAATTTGTTTGGATATGAAGAGGTTTGTCACCACCGGCGGAACCGCCGGTGGGACATTGCCATTGCGCGAGACAATGCCCGTGCCAAGGTTTTCGTTGAAGTCCCGGTATTCGGCGTGGGTGTAGGCGACGTTGGCTTCCACCCGCCAGCCTCCGCCCGGTTTGACTGCGACTTCCGCCTCGACCCCGCGTGACTGAAGCGCACCAATCTGCTGGGAGACACGCCTGCCGTCGACGATGGTCTGCGTCAGCAGATCCTTTTTAAGAATGTCGAACACGGCCAGCGTGGCATCCACCTTTCCCCTGGCGAAAGTGCCCTTTATCCCAACTTCGTACTGACGTCCCTCTTGCAGCGAAAAATCGGCGCGGGCGGAGGTCAGGCTCACGAGCTGGGTGACTGGTTCCGCCGCCCGGCTGTAGCTGGCGTAGAGATTGACTGACCGCGCCACCGACCAGACGGCACCCACGCGTCCGGTCCACGGATGATAGCTCTTCGAGAAGCTGGAAAAGGGAGTGGCGGGTGTTGTGGTGGAATTGGCGACGGTGTCCCGCTGGATGCCGATATCATCATAGCGGAGACCGCCGATGACCTTGATGGCGGGGGTGACATCGAAAGCATCTTCCGCAAAGAGCGCCGTGGTCCCGATGGCGACACGGGCCGTCTTTGTGAACCGGGCGGCGGGGCCGGCCATGATCACCGGGTCGATCAGCGTGACGCTGGGCAGGGTTGTTGCGACGTTGCCGGGCGCGGTGCCGCGGGTAAGGTCGTTGCGTGACACATCGAGTCCGATCACGAAACGGTTGTCCCGTCCAGCGACGTCCGATTTGAACGTGGCATCGATCCGGTTTCCCACCAGCAGGTCGTCGCGGTAGATCAGGAGGAACTCGCTCAGATCAACCCGTTGGGTGGCGGGGTTCCATGTATTGTTCTCGAGATTGCGCCACTTCATCAACTGGGTGGCGAGGTAGGTTTCGTTGCGGATTGCGATCCGCGGAGTCAATTCGAGCTCCGCACGAACCCGATGAACGGAGTTCTCCGTCAGGATGTCGTTGTCGGCGATGTTGTAGTTGGTGCGGCGCGCGCGCGAGTCCACCCGCGGATTGATCAGACGATCCGTCGCCGTGTTTACCTTCCGAACTTCCGGTACGCCATTTGGCAACGTCGTGTTTACCACGGCATCGTAGATGATCGGGGTGCCGTAATGGCTTTTTGTGCGGTCGCGCAGGAAGGTGGAGAATGCGGTGACAGAGAGCCTGTCCGTGGCCAGCAGCCGGACGGAGCCGGCGATGGCAGTGTAGTCCTGTCGGTTGCGATCGACATGGCCGTCGGTCGAGACGCGGCTGAAGTCAAGTCGACCCAGGAGTCTGTCTTCAATGATCGGTCCGCCCACACCGACGCCGAGCCGGAGTGTGTTCCATGCTCCCAGGATGAGCTGGCTTTCACCGCGCAAAGTCCGATCCGGCGATTTCGATACATGGTTGACGGCGCCACCGACTGCACCTTCGCCGAACATCAGTGAGGCGGGACCCTTGAGGATCTCGATGCGGTCGAGGATGAAGGCATCGTTGATGCGGGCGGACTGCGAAGCGGTGTTCTGGCGAATGCCGTCGCGCAGAACCGTGATGTTGTTCGAGCTGAAGCCACGCGTGGAGTATCCGGGGATGGAGCCGAACTGAGTGCCGCCGGTCATGCCGACGGCTCCCTCAACGGCCTCGACTGCAGTGCGAAACCCGCGCAGCCGGATCAATTCCTGCGTTATGATGCTGATGCTTGCGGGGACATCACGATTGGCGAGTCCGAGATGTGAAGCCGTGTGGGTGGTTGCGTCGTGCGGCAGGGAAAAGTGACTCTGCCTGTCCGTGACGACGTCGACTTTCCCAAGTGCAACGGTCCAGTCAGCATAAGGTCGGTCCTGTCCCAGGACCGATGGCGGAGCGATGAGGCCAAGGCCTGCGGTGACGCAGGCGAAGGAAGTGAGAGCGGAATGGAAATGAGGAAGTGTGATCATGGTTTGTGTGTGTTGCCTCCGCTGGGTGGAGCTGAAGGCGATCTGGAGGGCCACGGTCCCTCGTGGCCGGAGTTGCGGGATGCCAGGGTGCAGGTATTTGTGGGGGGGGGTTGACCGGCGCCGCGCGCCCCCTCCGCCCCGCGGGCCGGGGCCCCTCCGGGGGGATAAAAGGGAAGCACCCGCACGGCCGATCGCCGCAAGCGGGAAAAGCCCTGGCTACACGAACTGGGGAGGGGGCGTGGGAGGCGCCTTGCGCGGCGCATTTTCCCGTTGCATCAGCAACACCGGCCATTCCTGGCCGGCGGGAGTCGCCAGAACGAGCGAAGGAACCGGTTGGAAGATGAGGACCAACTTGGTCTTCACGCTGCCCCCGAGAGTCTGAGCTTCGTCATTCTGCTGCTTCGCCTCGCTGACCACTTCACACACGCGGCACATGTTCTCCGCGTTGAAGGTCATGATCACGGCATCGAGCAGGGGCATGGACCGCGAATAGTTCGCAATCATGCGTCCCCAGCCGAAGGTTTGAACAACGTCCCATTGTGCGCCCGTGGCCAGAAACCACGCGGACAGCACGAACAAGAGCTGGAGACGTTTGAACACGGCACGTGGGAAAACGAAAGATCACCCTGGTGGCAATCCTTGTTTTACCGCGCCCTTCGTTTCCCGGTCCTTCGGCAGGCTCACTTGAATGCGGGTTCGTCGCAGGAGCAGGCGTACTCCCCCGGCGGGCATTCGTCGCACGCCGTGAGGCTAGTATGATGCCGAGGATTCGAGGAGGACCGAACGCTCGGCGGCACGGCGGCTGAAGTGGTAGAACAGCAGCGGGCGGACGAGGAATTCGAGCAGGGTGGAGGAGATCAATCCGCCGACGATGACGACGGCGACGGGATGGAGAATCTCCTTGCCGGGTACGTCCGCCGCAAAGAGCAAGGGAACCAGGGCGATGCCGGCGGCCAGTGCGGTCATCAGCACGGGTGACATGCGCTCCAGGGTGCCACGCTCGACCATGCTGCGCGTGAAGCCCTCGCCTTCCCGCCGCATGAGGTGCAGGTAATGCGAGATCATCATGATCCCGTTGCGCGCGGCGATGCCGGCGACGGCGATGAAGCCGACCAGCGTGGCGATGCTGATATTGTCGAGCGTGAGCCAGGTGAAGACCAGCCCTCCCGCGAGCGAGAGCGGGATGGTCAGGATCACCTGCAGGGCGAGCCAGAGGCTGTGGAAGAAGTTTGCCAGCAGGACGACAATGACGATCAGGACGATCGCCGAGAGGAGAAGGATGCGCTGCGATGCCGCTTCCTGCGCCCGGAATTCACCCTCGTAGGTGAGATAGCAGCCCGGCGGCACCGTGAGCCGGGCTGCAATGGCCGATTGCAGCAGCCGGATATCCCCGGCGACGTCGCCCGAGGTGGGACGGATGGCCACGGTGACCACCCGCTGGCCGTTCTCGCGGGTGACCAGATGGGGACCCTTGGCGTCGCGCACGTCGGCCACCAGCGACAGGGGAACGCGACGGCCGTCCTCGAGTTCGATCGGGAGATGTTCGATCCGGCTTCGATCCTCCCGCCAGGCGGCTGGTGCCCGCAGGACCAGGTCAATGCTGCGGGCGCCGTCGCGCAGAACGGCCAGGACCTTTCCACCCGTCCAGGTGCTGACCTGTTCATTGATCTCACCCGGAGTGGTGCCGTACACCACGGCGCGGTCACGATTTGTCTCGATGCGCAGTTGGGGCACGGTGGCGGACTGGTCGAGCTTGGCGTTGGCGAATCCGGGGATCTCCCGCGCCAGCGACTGCACCTCTCCGCCGAGTTGGCGCAGCGTTTCCAGATCCGGACCGAACACCTTGATCGCCACGGGCGCGGACACACCGCTCAGCATGTGACCGATCCGATCGGCCAGCGGGCCGCTGCTGGCCGCGAATATGCCGGGGACCGAACGCGCCCGCCGAAGCACTTCGTTGATTATCACATCGCGCTTGAGACTGGGATCACGGTCGAAATCGATGTCGAATTCCGCGGTGGAAAGGGGGACCACGTGATCGCCCCGTTCCGCCCTCCCGAGCCGGCGGCCAACCTGGTGGATCCCGCGTACGGAGAGGATCTGGCTTTCAACGGCGTCGGATAGCCGGTTCATCTCCTCGAGCGAGGTCCCGGGGGCGGCCGTGATGGCGAGGAGGGCGGTCTCCTCGCGGAACTTCGGAAGAAACTCCTTGTTCATGGTCGGATACAGCAGGAACGAGACGCCGACCGCGACACCGACAACGAGCAGGACCGCCGCCGGCCGCGTGAGTGCGGCCCGGAGAAACGTGGCGCGCAGGGCACGTTTCAACACGCTGACAAACCACGTGTCCGTGTGGGTCTTTCCAAGTTTGGGGTTGAGCAGCAGGGCACAGAGGACCGGGATGATCGTCAGCGATACCACGAACGATGCCGCCATGCTCACAATCGTTGCGATGGCGATGGGCATGAAGAGCCTCCCCTCGAGGCCGCTCAGCCCGAGCAGCGGGGTGAATGCGAGGGCGATGATCAGCGTCGCATAGAAGAGCGAATAGCGGACCTCGCCCGATGCCCATGCGATGACCTCGGGCACAGGCTGTGCGGACGGGCCCCCGGCATTTTCCCGCAGGCGGCGGAATACGTTTTCAACCCCCACGATGGCATCGTCCACGACCATGCCGATCGCCACGGCGAGTCCGCCCAGGGTCATGGAGTTCACGGTGATGCCGAACCATTGAAAGGTGATCAGGGTGACTGCGAAGCTGGTGGGAATCGCCATCAGCGTGATCACGGTGGTGCGGATGTTCAGGAGAAAGAGGAACAGCACGATCGCGACCATGATGGCGCCGTCGCGTATCGCGTCGCCGAGATTGCCGATGGCTCGGTCGATGAAGGATTTTTGCTGGAACAGGAGCACCGTCTCGACGCCCGCCGGCAGCGAAGGCTTCAGGGCGGCAAGGGCGCTGGCGACGTCGCCGGTCAGGGCGCGCGTGTCGAAGCCCGGAGCCTTGGCAATGGTCATGATGACCCCGTAGGTGGGTTCCTTTTCCGGAGCGATTGAGATCGAGGCGTCGCCGCGCATCGGCTCGAGACCCCAGGTGACCGTGGCGACATCTGCCAGCGTGAGTGCGCGACCATCGCGGTTGCTGACCAGGGTGCGGCCGATCTCCGCGGGATCGATGCTGTGGGCGAGGGCGCGCACCATCACCTCCGCCGGGCCGGAGGTGAGGAAGCCGCCCGTGGAGGATCCACTCGCCCTGGAAACGGCACTTTCGAGCGCCGCCAGGGAGATCCCGTGGGCGGCGAGTTTTTCCGGATCCGGCAGGACCTCGAGGCGACGGACGCCACCGCCCATGTTCAACACCTCCGCGATCCCCGGGATGCTCTGCAACCGCTGCCGGATCGTCCAGTCGGCGAGCATGCGGACTTCGCTGGGGGACAAATGACCCTCGTGGCCCTTGGGAAGGGTAGATCTGACGCCGATCAGCAGGATTTCGCCCATCATTGAGGCTGCCGGTGCCATGAAGGGCTGTATCCCTTCGGGAAGCTGCTCCCTGACGGTCAGCAGACGTTCCTGGACCTGGGTGCGGGCCCGTTGCACGTCAACTCCCCATTCAAACTCGGCCTGCACCAGGGACAGGGCGACTTCCGATGTCGATCTCAGGCGGGCCAGCGAGCCGACCCCCCGCAGGGCGTTCTCAATCGGCTGTGAGATGCGCGACTCGACCTCCTCGGGGGCGAGCCCGGGCGCTTCGGTCAGGATGACCACGGTTGGCTTGGTGAGGTCGGGCAGCACCTCCACCGGGAGACGCAGGCCAAAATGGACGCCGAACGCCAGCGCCAGCGCGGAGAGTCCGAGGACGAGGCCGCGGTTTGAAAGCGACCATTGGATGAGTCGGGTGAGCATGTCAGGAGTGCGGCCCGGGATGATTTTCGCTGACGCCTGCACGGTTCCCTCCGTTCAGGTCGTCACGCCTGCCGCCCCGGAAGCTGAGCACCGCGACCAGCGAGAGGAAGAGCACGCCGCTCACCAGCATCCAGACGTGTTCCCGCATCCACTCCAGCGCGGTTTCATCGTGATCGTGGCCATCGGCATGATCGTGCCCGTGTTCGTGATCGTGATCGTGGGAGTCTTCCCTTGTTCCTCCCGCCACGGCCTGGGCGCCTCCGCCTCCGTTGAGTTCGGAGCCGTCCGCCGCGTGCTCGTGCCCATGCGCGGCATCGAGCGCGTCCTTGAGCGAGAGCGTGCCGCTGCCGGCGAACATCAGGGCATATCCGCCCTGCACGACCACATCGTCGGCGGGACGCAGACCGCTGATGATCTCCACGAAACGGTCGTTGGTCTCACCCGTCACGACGCTGGTCTTGATGAAGGCGTTGGCCAGCTTGATGTCCCGGACAAAGACGAAGCGGCTGGCAGCATCGCCCTGCAGTGCGCTGCGGGGGATGGAGAGGACGTCCCTGCGTTGCGAGGTGATGATGGCGAACTCTGCGCGAAGGCCGGGACGGAGCCGCCGGTCGGGATTCGGCAGGATGAAATGGGCGTCGAGGACACCCGCGCCGGCATCGGCAATCGCCGAAAACCGCGCGAGCCGTCCCTCCATCGTCAGGCCGCGGTGCGAAGGAAAGGTGATGCGGGCGTGCGCTTGGGGTGGAATGCGTCCGACGGCATGCTCGGGAATGCGCGCGACGGCCACGACCTCGTCGAGATTGACGATTTCGAGCAGCGCCCGTTCGGGTTCGACCGGATCCCCCAGGTGCACCTGCGAGGCGACGATTTCCCCGCTGATCGGCGATGTCAGATTGATGACCGGCGGCGGACTGCCCGGCTGCCGGCTTTCGACGCGGAGCACCCCATCGCCGGCCTTGACGGAGTCTCCGGGAAGGACGGCGAGCGCAGCCACCCGTCCGGGAATGGGACTGGAGACCGAGGCGACGTTGCCCGGTCTGACTTCGATGCGGCCCAGGGCGAACACCGTGGTCTCGAAGTCGGTGGTCTCCGCCTTCGCGGTTTGAATGCGAAGGTTCTTCACGCCCGCCTCATCGAGGATGACGGGGGCGGGCGGCGGGTTCGTTTCAGGTTTCGAAGCGCCGGGTAGGGGAGCTGCGGATACCAACGAGAGGAGGATCAACGGCAATCGGTTCATGGCTGGACGAAGAGTCGGGTGGTGGCTGAAAACGAGGGATCGGTGAGCGCCTCGACCCGAACGAGTGCCTTGGCGCAGGCGGCTTCGCGGGCGGCGAGATCGCCGCGGATGGCGGCAAGGTTGCGTTGGGCATCGAATACCTCCAGCAGGGGAATCTGCCCCTGCCGGTAACCCTGGCGGACGAGTTCCAGGGCTTCGACGGCCGCGGGCAGGGCCTCGCGGCGCAGCACGCGGGCGAGGCGATGGGAGGAGACCAGTTCGCGCCAGGCCGAGTCCAGGGAAACACGCAGCGTCTGTTCGGACGCCTCCACCGCCCTCTCTGCTCCGGCGAGGGACTCCCTCGCCGCGCGGATGGCGCCTTGATTGCGATGACGCGAGGGGAGGGGAAGCGAGACTCCGGCGACGATCGCGGCATCCGATCCCTCGCGCAGGAACCGCACGCCGCCGGCGACTGTGATGTCCCCCGCCGCCTGCGCCTGCTCGAGCTTCAACTGGGAGCGGCGCTGCTCGATCCGGGCCTGTTGATGCGCGAGCTGCGGGTGCCGGGCAAGGCGCGCCGAGAAGGTCTCGAGCGGCGGCAGTTCGTCGGGGAGGCGGATTTCCGGAGCGGACCCGGCTGCCTCGTCCGGGCTGGCGGCCCACAAGGCGGCGAGTGTGGCGCGCGTGGTGGCGAGTTCCGATTCCGCGATGGCGTAGTCGGCCTGGGCAACGGCGAGTTGGGCGCGGCTGCGTGCGAGCTCGGCATCCGACGAAAATCCGGATTTCACCCGTGCCCCGACGGCATCGACCGTTTCGCGGGCCAGACGGAGCGGTTCGGCGGCGATTCCGGCCCGCGCGGTGGCGGCCACCAGATCGACATAGGCGTTGGCGGTGGCAATCTGGACCTCGGTCAGCGCGAGCGCCTGTTCGGAGGCGATGATTGCCTGCTCGCGCGAGGCCACCTCGACCCGGCGCAGGCGTTTGTCCCCGCGTTCGAAGGTCTGGCTCGCCTGGACGGTTGCCTCCAGGGAATCGAGTCCCCGTGTCGCTCCAGTCCCCAGTACGTTTTCGAGCGTCAGTTCGAGGGTGGGGATGGGTCGCGTGCCTGCCTGCTCAACCAAGGCGGACGCGGCACGTTGCTCGAACGGGAACGCGACGAGGGAGGGGTGGGACGCTGCCACCCGCGCCAGAACCTGCGGCAGGCTGGGCAATGGCGATGACTGGACAGCAGTCTGCGCCTCTACCGCGGCCGCGGCCGTGACGACAAAGAGGGAGAGACAATACCTTATAAAAGAATCACGTGAGGAGACACACATACACAGAGCACGAGGTTGGACGATCGTGGGTGCACGCGCACGAGGACGTGGACGTGCCAAATGCGGCCGTTATGGGCCGCGGGGGACAACGGTGCCGTTCGCGCAGGAACGGATCAGATCGCCGCGTCAGGAGCCCGCGCCGGCAAGGCGGCGCGGCGTGCAAACGGCCACGTGCATGTCAGCAGCCGGATCTCGGGAGGACCGCCGTTGCGGAGGAACTCCGAACCGGGAATCAAACGGGAGAGAGGGGGGATCTCCGCAAGAGCATAAAGGACGACTGCCGGCGGAGGTGGCAGCGTCAGTGAGGCGAAAAGCTTGCTGTAGGCCGCGCCTTCGGCGGCAGCGCAGGCGTCGTTCTGGCAATCATGGGAGCAGGCTGCGTCGGTGTGAGTCGCGTGGTCCCCGAGGTGCAGAATCCCCGCGGCTTCAAGGTCGCAATGCTGCGTGGCCGGCAACCAGAGTGCCAGCAGCAGAACAGCCGAGAATTTGATCAGGAGTTTCAACGCAGAGAGAGGGAGACCCTGGCAGCCAAGGTGTTTTTCCGCGCATGTCGAGCAAATGCCTCCGATCACGTCGCCATGAGCTGATCGCGGCAGTACTGGATCGCCTTGGCGATTTCCTTCATTCGATCGGATCCTTCAGGCACTTTATATTCAAATTCGATGGTGGCTTGCATCTCCCAGTGGTTGTCGCGGATCAGTCGCAGGACATCCCCGATGGGCGTGTCGCCCTTGCCAAACTCGGTGTTCGGCCCCTCGCGGTATTTGCGGTCCTTCACGTGCACGTGAGTGATGCGATCATGGTGACGCTTGATGAAAGGCACGGGCGACAGGTTGTTTCCGGCCACGAAATGTCCCAGGTCGACGTTGGCGGCGTTGTACTTTGCCAGCGTGAATGCGTGTTCCCAGATGCTCGCCGTGGTGGAGGTATGGCCGTGGTAGGCAACCCAGAACCGGTGTTTGTCGGCGAATGCACCCACCCGCTTCAACTCGTCCTCGACAAAGGAGATTTCCGAGGAGATCGCACGTGCGCCGACCGCCTTGGCCAAGGCGAATTGGTAGTCGAGTTCGTCATCCGAGAGCTTGAAGATGTTGTCGACCTTGAGGATTTCGATGAGGACGCCCGCGCTTTCGTACATCCGGCGGAACTCCTTTGCGAGGGAGAGCGGCGCCGAACTGCGCCAGGCCCGGATGGCCGCCTTCCTCGCCTCGGCCTCGGCGGGTGCCACCTTCACGCCCCTGACCGGAGCCAGGACCAGCTCGGGTGCGGCGCCCATGTAGGTCTCGACGGGCTGGGCGCGCAGCTCGACCGCGCTCAGGTTGAGGGCGACACAATTGGCGAGCACGTCGGCTCCCGACATGGCGGGATCGCCGAAACTGTAGGGAACATTGATGCCGATCTGCACACCCCTGACCTTGGAGTCGGGTTTGCGCCGGGCCGGCGCCGCGGCGTTCAAGGAGGCGAGGGAAGGCAGGATCGCGGCCGCGGGAAGGGCGGTGAGGGCGAACCTGGCGAAATCACGACGAGTGTAGCAGGGCATGGCGGTGGTAACGGGTGTTGGGTTGAAAGTGATGCTGCGGTGCCGGCGCGGACCGTGCAACCCGGGCTTGCCGGACGCCGCGCACTCCATTCGAGTGAATCAACCACCATGAAGCCAGACTTCGATGCCGCTCTGGAAGCACATTTTGCGGCGATAACGAACCGGGATCTTGCCGCATTCAAATCGCATCTGACGCTCGGAGGCACGCTGTACACCGTTGTCCAGAACGGCCACGCCTTCACGACACCGGCCGAAACCATTGCCCTGCACGAACAGTGGTTCAAGGACCCGGCGTGGACTTGGAATGGGTCGGTCGTGCACAAGGTGGTCGGGGAGGACATGGCGATGGCGCTGGTGCGTTATGCCTATCGGCCGCGTGACGATGCCGCGCCGTTCGAGACCTGGCTCGTTTATGTCTTTCAGCTTCAAGGCGGCGCCTGGAGAATTGTCCATGACCAGAACACCGCGCTCGATTTTCATGCGTTTGCCCGAGCGGCGGGACTGGAAAAATAGGGGATCGGGTTGCGGAAGGCGGTTCGCGAGCAGGTCCGCGGACGCTCCGCGCCAAACGGCCTATGCCACTTCGGGAATGACCGGCAGGCCGGTGTCGGCACTCTTCATTGCGGCAAAACAAAGGGCCAGGCTGGGCAGGTTGTTGCGCGCGGAGTTGCGCGGTTCACGGCCCTCCTCGATGGCACAGAGCAGTTCGCCGAGGCTGCCGCGGAATCCGTCGGGAAACCAGTTGCCCTCGAGCTTGACCTCGCTCTCCCCCGATGCGGTGAACAACTGCAACCGGTCCAGTCCGCAGATCGGGCCCGCACCGTGCAGGGTACCGGAGCTGCCGACGGCGGTGAGCTGTTCCAGCGGCCCGTGTCGTGAGTGGGCGCTGAAGCTTAGCGTGGCGAGTCCGTCACCGAATCCAACGGTCGCATGCGCGAGCATGGGCGGCTTCATTTCCTGACCCGGCGCTGGCGCCACCCCGGCAAACACCCGCTTCGCCGCCCGCCCGGCGAAGGTGCTGGCAACAATGTCGAACCAGTGAATGCCGAAATCATAGAGCACGAGATGGTGAATCTGCTCGAAGGGCGTGCCGCGGCACCAGGTGTGGTCCCAGCTCAGGGTGAGCGTCAGGCTGTGCAGCGGACCGAGCAGACCGGTGCGCACCGCCTGGAGCAGGTACGAAAAATAGGGCGCCCACTGGCCGTTCTGGTTGACCGCGAGCCTCCGGCCGACGGCGTCGGCGAGGTTGGCGAGCCGGATCCCGTCCGCAAGATCGAGCACGAAGGGTTTCTGCGACAGCACGTGTTTGCCGGCCCGCAGTGCCTCCTCGATGATCGGCACGCGGACCGCCGGATGGGTGGCGATGTCGACAACCCCGATGTCGGTGCGTTCGAGGAGCCGGCGATAGTCCGCATAGACGTCCGCTCCCGGATAGAACTCGGCACGGCGCTTTTCGGCGGCCGGCAGGTTCAGGTCGGCAAAGGCGGCCACCTCGACTCCCAGCGAACGCGCCGCCTTGAGGTGGTGTTCGGTGATGCCGCCGCAGCCGATGAGCCCCATCCGGGGGCGCGGACCCCGCGGCACCGGCGGCCGGTAATCCAAGTCCGGAGCCGGGACCCGGCGGGTGCCTGCGGCTTTCAATTCGTAGTTGGAAGACATGGGAAACGGCGACGGAGCTCAGCCGATCAACGGTACGGTGCGGCCCAGGCGCGCGCTGCGCACCGCACTGTCGACGATCTGCTGACCGATGCGGGCGATGCGGGGCGACAGGGGGCCGTCCACCTTGCGTCCTGTATCCAAACAATGGAGCACGTGGGCAATCGGATTGTGGTGCGGTGCGGAAAGGGTGTCGACCGCCACATCCTTCCCCTCGGGAATCTCGCGGGTCTGAAGCCGGATCGTCGGCTCAAGGTCGTAGCTGGACAGGGTGCCGTGTTCGCCGACGAGGACAAAGCCGCATTTCGGCTGGGGCTGCAGGTGCCAGGGGTCGGTGAACGTGCCCCACCGTGTTTCAAACTTGGAGAGGCCCGTGGTGTAGCGGGCCACCGTGATGCTGTGCTCGTCCACCTCCAGCCCGGGCGGCTGGTCCACCACCGTGGTGACATCGATCGGCTTGCGTCCGTTCATGAACCAGGTGCCGAGGGTCGTGCCGTAGCCAAGGTAGTCGAGGAGGGATCCTCCGCCGGCGCGCTGCTGATAGAACCAACTGGCCGATTTGCGTCCGGGTCTTGTCTCGACCTTGCCGGCGCCGTGCCGGAGTGGGCCGCGATTGCCGTCATAATAGTGGACCTGGAGCACCCTGCCGATGGCACCACCGTCGATCAGCCGCTTGGCGGTGACGTGGGATGGGTACCAGCGCAGCGGCCAGTTGATGATCAGCTGGCGGCCGGTCTTCGCCATCGCCGCGATCATGGCGTCGGCCTGGGCCAGGGTGGCCGCAAACGGCTTTTCGACCAGCACGTGCGTCCGGTAGGGTGCGACGCGCCGGGTCCAGAGCGCGTGTTCGGCCGTCGCCGGGCAGAGCAACACCAGATCGGGGCGGGTCTTCTCCAGGCAGGCGCGATAGTCGGTGAAGACGCGGTCGTCGGGGATCGACAGTTCCTGGCGAGCGCGGGCCATGCGTGAAGGCGTTTCATCACAAATGCCCACAATCTCGACCGAGGGATGTTCATGCGCCTGGCGCAGGAGGTCCCCCATGTGCATGTGATCAAAATTGATACCGGCGATTTTCCAGCGTTTCATGAGGCTTCGGGGAGATGTTTTGAAATGGCAATCATCCCCGTGGGATGCTGAATGCGAAGGCTTCGGCCGGGGTGGTGACAAAGATGCGGTGCAAGTCATGCTCGGTCAAACCGGCGGAGCGGAGCTGGGAGGAGAACGTGGTCAGAAGATAACAGAGTCCGGGCGCTCCGCCGTGACTGGTCCAGTAGCTTCTCCGTGCTGCATCCATGCCGAGCATGATCTGATCGGGAAAGTCCCGGAGGAGGTTCAGAACCAGATCCAGCGTGGGATTGCCGGCGTCCGCCTTCCAGCGAAACGCGCTGTCGTATTCCACCCGCACACCCGTGGCGAGGATGTCGCGATGATAGTTCCGATCCGGCCGGCGATCGAGATGCGACAGCACCACGTGGCGCAGATTGACACCCGCAGAGCGCAGTGTCTCGACCTGCTCCAGCCCGAGTTCCCCCTGCTCCGTATGGGTCAGGATCGGTGCACCCGTGCGGCGGTGGGCCTCCGCGGCGGCGAGGAAGAGGTTGTGTTCCCGTGGGGTGAACTGGGTGCCGGTTGCGATCTTGATGATGCCGGCCCGATGGGGAGTGCGTTGGACGCACGGACCGCCGTAATCGAAGCGGTCGATTCCCTGGTCGATGTCGTCGACGAACAGGTCTGTGAGTGCCTCTGCTCCGAGCAGGCCGCCCCAGTGCCCGGGTGGATAGTACTTGGCGAGATGGAGTCCGGTCGGGGCGATCACGTGGACCGCCGCGCGTCGCGACAACTCGGCGAGTTTGAGGGCGTTGCGGCCGGAGTCGCAGGGCATCGAATCGACCAGTGCCCGTCCGCCGGCGGCGCGGAAACGCAGCAGTTCCTCCACGGCGCGATCCACGTCAGAGAGCTCGAAATCCGGCGTCACGAAGGTGGTGAAGCTCGGATCGATGATGAGATGCTCGTGGGCGTAGGTGACCCCGAGTGCGGAGGCGGTGATGTCGCCCAGGACGGTGCGGATGAATGCGGTCATGGCGGGGCGGCGATCGCGCGGGTGGACGCGGCGTGCTGTCAGGCCTTTGTGGGAAACAGTGGGCGCAGGTAATCGACGTCGTGCCTGAGGCTTGCCTCGAGACCGAGGGGCAGCTGCGTGCCCTCGACGCCGAGCCATCCCCGGTAGCCCGTGGCGTCGCAGGCTGCACGGACGGCGGGGAAATCGATCGAACCCTGGCCATAGAGATTGGCGTAGTCCTTGAGGTGGATCTCGCAGATGCGCTCGCGGCCGAGGCGGCGGATGGCGGCACCGTAGTCCTCTCCCACCTTGTGCATGTTCCCGACGTCATAGTAGACCTGCACTGCGGAGGAGTTCACCGCGTCGAGGATGCGCTCAAGTTCCGCGACCTTGAGCCAGGATTCGATGCCGAGAATCACCCCGTGGTCGGCCGCACGCGGTGCCGCGGCACGGAGCCGGCGGATCGTCTCCTGAACGCCCGGGGAATCGCCCACCAGATCGTTCTTTGAGAAGAACGCCAGAAGCACCACCCGCGCACCGAGCTTGCGAACGACGGGCAGACCTTCGATGACCCAGGACTCCGTCTCCGGTACGGATTTGTACGGAACCGAATTCAGCACGCCGAACGCCAGCGAGGAAATCGCCACACCCTGTTCCCGCGAAGCCGCGAGGATGCGCTCCTGATGCGCCGGCGCGAGCAGCGGCGGCCGGGTCTCACCGGCACCGATCCTTCCAAAGTCCACCTGCACACCGTCAAAGCCGATCGAGCGGGCGAGGGCAAAGGATCCCGGATCCGATGTCTTGCGAAGGGTCCAGTCACAGACGAACAGGGAGAAGCCGCTTCTGCGGGCGGCCGCCACCGCCGCGGCCCGATCCGGACGCGCCAATGCGAAGGCGGCTGCGGAGCCGGCGGAGGTCTTCAGGAAGGAGCGTCGTGTCAGCGGGGACATGATGGCATCTGGAGTTGAGCCGGCGCCCCTACTCGGCGAGGCCGGAAAGATCGGGCTTGAGCACGGCGCGGGATGCCATGAGTTCCTTCCAGGTCACCCGGCGATTCTCATACCCGGCGGTGCGGCCGAGCACGGCGACGAGGGTGCTGGTCACGCTCGGCTCCACGGTGGTGTTGGCGACATCCCGCTGCAGGACTTGCTGGTGGAAATCCCGGATGTTGGTGATCGGACCCTCCTTGTAGATTTCCCGCGTCTCGCCGCCGCGGTAGTAGTCCTCCTTGCCGGCGCGCAGCATCACAAGACCGCCATACTTGCTGTTGAAGACGCCGCCCTTGGTGCCGAACATCTGGTTGATGATCCCACCGGGTTCGCCCGAGGCATCGAACTGCCGGGAGCTGAAGGTCACGCCGATATGATTGGCGTATTCGTAGGTCAGGGTGAAATGGTCCCAATTGTCCCCGACATCCACGCGTACGCTCCGTCCTCCGGTGCCGCAGCAATGCACCGGCGGCGCGTCACGAAACAGCCAGCTCATGACATCGAGGGTGTGGACATTCTGTTCGACAATGATGTCCCCGGACAGTGCGCGATCTAACACCCAGTTGTGCAGACGAGCCTCCTGGGTGCCGGGCGGCGCCTTGAGCGGAAGCCGCCGCGCGTGATAGGAGGCCGAGCCGAAGACGAGGTCCCCGATGGCGCCCGCATGAACCCTGCGGACCGCCTCCTTGTAGAACTCGTTCGCCCGGGTCTGGAAATCCACGAGGAACACCAGGCCGCGACGCCGGGCCTCGGTATTCGAGCGGCGTATCGAAAGGCAGCCCGGCACATCCACCGCCACGGGCTTTGCGAGATAGACGTGCAGGCCCGCATCAACGGCCGCCTTGACCTGGGTGGGGTGAAAGTACGGCGGGCTGATGATGGCGACGGCATCAAGTCCGCCCTGGGCGA
Organism: uncultured Opitutaceae bacterium; assembly: GCA_964583635.1. GTDB lineage: Bacteria > Verrucomicrobiota > Verrucomicrobiia > Opitutales > Opitutaceae > UBA6669. Next base: position 29,867 of record CAZOXB010000001.1, read on the forward strand.
TCATCTTCTCCGCGCACTTCAATCCGGTAAAGAGCCGGCCTGGAGCCAAGTGGTAGGTTTCGGCGAGCTTGTCGACGCGTTCCTTGAAGTAGTCCGCGACCGCGGCAATCTCATAGCCGCCGTGTTCCGCGAAGAGACCGGCGATCCACTCACCGCGTCCGCCGCAGCCGATGAGGCCGAGCCTGAGACGGGAGTTGGCGGCTGTCCCTTGGGCGATGGAGCGGCTGAGGGTGGAAACGGCGGCCAGGCCAAGTCCGGTTTGAGTGAGAAATCGGCGGCGGGGGATGTCGGGGACGGATGGGTTGTTCATGATGGAAAAGGGAAAATCGCGGAGCGGCCGGGCGGGATGGGAGCGTCGTGGCGGAGCGTCATGGGGAATGTCCGCATTCTAGCCTGGCGTGGATCCCACGGCCGCATAAAGGCGGGCGAGCCGGTGGGCGTGTTCGTCGTAGGCCGATTCGAAGAGGGTGGTGGCGCGTTCCGCGCCCACCACAGCGGCGCTGCTCAGGACCTTGGGAGGATGACCGGCGGCGGTGAGGCGGGCGGCGGTTTCGGCCTTCAGGGAGTTGATCAGAAGGCATCCCCCGACGGTGGAGCCCGGGGCCACCGGTGTATCCAATCCCTGGATCGTCACCATGGCATCGCCGACCGGTGCCCCCGTGTCGAGGACAAGATCGGCGACGTCCGAGAGTTTGATGCCGCGCGCGTGGCGCGAGGTGGAGGCGTCGAGGTGGCGCCGGCTCACGATGGCCACAACCCGGATCTTCCGCGCACGGAAGCCTTCGGCGATTTCGATCGGCACCACGTTGCATCCGCTGGAGGAAATGACGAGGGCGGTGTCGAGGTCGGACAAATCGAAGTTGCGGAGAATGCGGGCGGCGAGTCCGGAGACGTTCTCAAGAAACATGGCCTGACGCTGTCCGTTGGCCCCGACGACCAGATTGTGAAACGAGAGCGAGAGCTCGACGATCGGGTTGAAACCGGGAAAGGAACCGTAGCGCGGCCACATCTCCTCGACCATGATGCGTGAGTGTCCCGAGCCGAAGACGTGCACCATCCGTCCGGCGAGGATGGTTCCGGCGAACCAGTCGGCTGCGGTGCGGATGGCACCGGATTGGGCGCCGACCAGATCTATCAGCTCGCGACAACGGGCGAGAAAATCGTCTGTGGGGGAGTGCATGAGGACGAGGAGGCAAGGGAAAGTTGCGCCTGACGGGCGGCACCGTAGGCGCCGGCGACATCGCCCAGGAGCGTGGTGGCCAGCCGGACACGCATTCCACCGGGGCGCCATTCCAGCGGGTCCATCGCCCGGCGCAGGGGGTCGAGCAGCGTGTTCCCGGCCCGGGAGATTCCGCCCCCGAGGAGAATGATTTCGGGATCGACGACGTTGACGAGGGAGACGATCCCGGCGGCGAGGTCCCTTGTCAGGCGACTCCAGAGTTCCACGGCGTGAGGCAGACCGCGTTCGACATCGGCGGCCAGGGCCGCGGTGTCGTGATAGCGTCCGCCGGACCGTTCGTCCAGCGTGTGATTACCGACCGCATCCTCGAGGCTGCCTGGCGTGCCCACGATGTCGGGTCGCCCCGCTGAGTTGAGGGTGATGTGCCCGACATGTCCGGCACGGCCGAGGTGGCCATGCAGCAGGCGTCCGTCACACATCACCGCGCCGCCGACGCCGGTGCCGAGGGTGATCAGCAGCACATTGCGTCTGCCGGCTGCCGCTCCGCGCCAGACTTCACCGAGCAGCGCGGCGTGGGCGTCGTTGAGCACGGGCACCGGGCGCGGCGAGGCGAGGTGGCTGGTCCAGTCAAGGCCCTCGAGGCCGGGCAGGCGACCGGGCATATGGGCGATCGATTTTCCGTCCGCGGCCGCGAGGCCCGGTGCGGCGATGCCGATGCCAAGGGCGGGGCCGAGCCGGCCCTGCAGGTCGTCAACCAGTGACCGGACCCTTGCGGCCCATTCCGCGCCATCCGATCCCGCGATCAGACGGTCAATTTCGACCCCCTCCTCCGACAGCGCGAGGACCTTGATGCGGGTGCCGCCGAGATCGACACCGATGAGGTAGGGTGCCGATCGGAGAGTCATGGTATTTGACCCTCGGATACGGACCATCCGCCGTCAACGGCGAGCACCTGTCCCGTGACAAATGCGGAGGCGTCCGAGAGAAAGTAGACCGCGGCGCCGTCGCAATCGGCCGGGTGCCCGATGCGGCCGCCGTCGAGCGGTTGTTTGGTGCGGATGAAGGTGCGGATGGTTTCATCGCCCGCCGCCCTGCGCGCCATGGGAGTCTCGACCAGCGCCGGTGCGATGACGTTGGCCCGGATATTGGAGGACGCGTAATAGGAGGCGATTGAGCGGGTGAAGCCGATCACTGCGGACTTGGTGGCGGCGTAGCCGTGGGTGCCGAAGAAGCGGGGCGAGGGCGAATGACCCAGAACCGAGCTCATGTTGAGCACGGCTCCGCCGCCGCCCTGGGCGAGAAACTGGCGAACGGCGGCGCGGTTCGAGTAGACGAGCGAGGTGAGGTTGAGCTCGACGGTGGCGTGCCAGCCCTCGTCGGTCAGTTCGTGCAGGGGTCCGTCGCCCATCCGCCGTCCGCTGCCGCCGGCCACATGGTAAAGCCCGTCCAGCCGGCCGAAGGCCTCCACCGCGCGGGCGATGGCGCGCTGCGAGGTGTCGGCCAGGGCGGCGTCGCCGATCACCACCTGCCCTGCCGGGCCCAGCGCGGCTCCCGCGGTTGCGGCGCTCTCCGCCGAGCGCCCGACGACCACGACACGGGCGCCGGCGTTCACAAAAGCCTGGGCGGCGGAAAAACCGAGACCCGTGGTGCCGCCAATGACGGCAATGACTTTTCCGGCCAGGGAGGACGTGGTCATCGTGACAGCGAACGGACGTCGTGCCGCGATGACAATCATTACAAGATCGACATGTCCAAAAACTGATATGATTACACGGCCCCATGGCCGGCCCGCACGGCCTTGCCGTCACCCTCATGAAGCGGAAGCGGGTCGATGGGACGCGGCATCCGCCACCGGCGGCGGATGCCGGCTGGTTCGGTCGCGTTCACCGCGAGAAGATCTTCCCGATGATGTTCTCGAGAGGCTCTTCCTCAATGGTGATGTCCGCCACCGCCGTTACGGACATGATTTCCTGGATGGCCCGCATGAGGGATTCGGCACCGACGTTTACCGTGATTTTTCCAGTGTCGGCATTCCGGCTGGTTTCGCCATAGGCCGATTTCCAGCCTGCGGGAAATGCGGTCGGGTCCTGGGGAAGGAAGGTCACCTGGCGGGCTTTCGCCGTCCGGTCCCCGTCCAGCCGGGACAGGGGGCCGTCGTAGACCTTGGAGCCCTTGTGGATGATGATCACCCGTGCGCACAGCTCCTCGATGTCGGCCATATAGTGGCTTGTCAGGAGAATGGTGACCTTGTGCTTCTGGTTGTATTGCCGGAGGAAATTGCGGACCGCCTTCTGGGAAACAATGTCGAGTCCGATGGTGGGTTCGTCGAGAAACAGGATCCGCGGCTTGTGCAGGAGAGCGGCGATCAGCTCCATCTTCATGCGCTCGCCGAGCGAAAGCTCGCGGACCATCACGGCGAGCTTGTCGGCCACACCGAGCAGGGAAACGAGCTCGTCGAGCGTCTCGCGATAGTCCTTTGCCGGCAGGTCGTAGATGTGACGCAACAGCGTGAAGGATTCGTTCGCAGGAAGGTCCCACCAGAGTTGGTTTTTCTGGCCAAGGACCAGCGAAAAGATGCGACGGTAGGCGTTCTCGCGCCGGCTCGGATCGAATCCGGCAATCCGGGCGGAGCCGTGGGTCGGATAGATGAGGCCAGCGAGCATTTTCAGGGTGGTGGTCTTGCCCGCGCCGTTGGGTCCCAGGAAGCCGACAAATTCGCCCTCACCGATGGTGAAACTGATGTCCCGGGCCGCCCAGGTCTCCTCGTACTTCCGGTTGAACAGTCCCGCCACGCCACCCCAGAAGCCGGGGCGCTTCTTGTAGGTGCGAAAGACTCGACTCAGGTTGTGGACTTCGATCATGGGCCTGCCGTTCAGGTGGTATAGGTCATGTCCTTGTACTGAATCCTGCCCTGTTCCATCAGCTTGTGAAAATGGGCGCGCACATGGCGCGCGCCCTTGGGATGGTGCAGCGCCTGGCAAAGATCGTTGATGTGGTACACGCGGTTGGAGGCGATGTAGCCGAGGATGGCGGCATCCAGTTCCTCGTCGGAGGGAAGATTGTCATTTCCAGGCAGGACAAGCGGTTCCCCCATCGCCGGCTTGCGTCGCATGGCCTGCCAAAGCACGACGGTGATGCATCCGGCGAGAAAGGCGATCAGGTGCGTGATCATGGGAGGTGCGGACGTTGGCCGGCGGAACGTTATGGCAGGGCGGACCAGACTGATGCACCTGCCCGCGTGCGGACAAAGCAAAAACCGGGACCTGCGGGTCCCGGTTCGGGCGTTTGTCGGACGGGTGGGATCATGGCAGCCTTGACGCGAGGCCCGGGTCTGGAGAGACCCGGGCGGCGGATACCTGCTCCCGGATCAGGTGCGGTTCAGAAGTCCGCGTTTTGATGCGGCTGGGAGCTGCCCGCGTCAGGCGCGGCCTCGGCGGGAGGCGTGCCCTGCTGCTGTTGCTGTTCCCGCTCCTTCATGGCGGCCTTGCGCGAGAGACGGACCTTGCCCGTCTTCTCGTCGATGCCGACGCATTTCACCCAGATGGTCTCACCCATCTTCACGACATCCTCGGTGCGGCGGACGCGCATGTCGGCCAGTTCGCTGATGTGGCAGAGGCCTTCCTTGCCAGGCAGGCATTCCACGAAGCAGCCGAACTCCTTGATGCCGGTGACGCGGCCCTGGTAGATCTTGCCGATCTCGATCTGGGCACCGCCGCCGCAAAGGGCGTCGATCTCCTCCACCGCGCGATTCATCGCATCCGCATTGTTGGAATAGATGAAGACCTTGCCCGAGTCGTCGTCGGCGATGTCGATCTGCGCGCCGGTGGTCTCGACGATGCGCCGGATGGTCTTGCCGCCGGGGCCGATGAGCAGACCGATCTTTTCCGGATCAATCTGGATCGTCTGGATGCGCGGCGCATACTTGGACAGGTCCTTGCGCGGCGCGGGGAGCGCACCGAGCATGTGCTTGAGAATCTCGATGCGTGCGTCACGGGCCTGATAGATGGCGGCCTTGGCGATCTCGAACGGCAGGCCATTGATCTTCAGGTCAAGCTGGAAGCCGGTGATGCCCTTGGTGGTGCCGGCCAGCTTGAAGTCCATGTCGCCGAAATGATCTTCCTCGCCGAGAATGTCGGTGATGGTCGTCCACTTGGTGATGCCGCCATCGGGACCGTTCTCGGTCATCAGGCCGCAGGAAATGCCTGCGACGGGAGCGATGATGGGCACACCGGCATCCATCAGGGAGAGGCAGCCGCCGCAGATCGAGGCCATCGAGGTCGATCCATTGGATGCCATGATTTCCGAGACCACACGAATGGAGTAGGGGAAGACATCCTCCGGCGGAAGGACGGGCACCAAGGAACGCTCGGCCAGGGCGCCGTGGCCGATTTCCCGGCGGCCCGGACCCGTGAAGCGCCCCGTCTCACCGACGGAGAACGGCGGAAAATTGTAGTGAAGGATGAACGACTTCGACGTCGCTCCCCCCGTCAGGCCATCCATGTCCTGGGCTTCCTTGGTGGGTCCCAGGGTGGTGATGGCGATGTTCTGGGTGTCGCCGCGTTGGAACATGGCGGAGCCGTGAACCCGCGGCAGCACGCCGACGCTGGCTTGCAGCGGACGGATGGTCCTGGCATCGCGGCCGTCGGCCCGGACTCCACGCTCGAGCACAGTCTTGCGGTAGGCCTTGTACTGGAGATCCTCAAAAACGACGTTGAGGTCGACGTCGGTGAAGCGGCCTTCGCCCAGCTCGGTGGTGAGTGCAACCTTGGCCTCTTCCTTGAGCAGTTTGACGGCAGCGCCGCGGGCCGCCTTTTCCTTGCCGAAGATGGCTTCGGCGAGGCGCTCGGCGGGAACCACCCGCTCGATGATTGCGCGCGCCTCCGCCGTGGCACCGACCAGCGCGAAGGTGGCCTTGGGTTTGCCGCAGAGGGCGACCAGTTCCCGGATGGCCTTGAGGATCGGCTGGATCGACTCGTGGCCGAACGCCAGTGCCTCGATGAAGCGGTCCTCGCTGATCTGGTCGGCGGAGCCTTCGATCATCAGCATGTCCTTTTCGGTGCCGACGTAGATGAGGTCGAGGGTGCTGGCAAACATCTGCTCGATGGTGGGATTCGCAACGAACTGGCCATCAACCTGGCCGACCCGCACGGCGGCGATGGGTCCCGCCCACGGAATATCCGAAATGGCGAGGGCGGCCGAGGCTCCGTTCACCATGGGGATGTCCGCCTCGTTGAGCTGGTCGGCGGACATGAGCTGGCCGATGATCTGCACTTCGTTGAGGAAACCCTCGGGGAAAAGCGGCCGGCAGGGACGGTCGCAGAGACGGGACGTGAGGATCTCCTTTTCGGAAGGACGGCCCTCGCGCTTGAAGTAGCCGCCGGGAAAACGGCCGGCCGCGGCATATTTTTCGCGGTAGTCGACCGTCAGCGGGAAGAAATCCTGCCCGGGGCGCATGGTTTGCGCGACGCAGGCCGTGACGAAGACGTTGGTTTCGCCGACCGTGACATTGACTGCTCCGTTGGCGAGTTGGGCGATGGAGCCGGTTGAAAACGTGATTCCCAGACCGGGAACCGTAACGACATATTTCTGATTCATATTTATTGAGTTGCCGTCCTGCCTCCGGGCCCTGGGCCACGGCGTCAGGATCAGGTTTGATCCAATGCGGCAGGTGGATTCCTGCCTGCATTCCTCCCGAGGACGCCGCGTGGGCGGGCCTTCGGAAGCGGGGCATTTCCCAACACTCTCGCCAGCCGCGAGAAATTTCCGGCTAGATCCAAAACCTTCACTGAACAAGGTCTTGGCGCTAATCGGAAATGTCCCGGTCTGAATCGAGGGTCTGAAGAACAACGGGCGACCCGCGTGTCGGATCGCCCGCCTGTGGAGAAACTATTTTACTTACGGAGATTCAGCTTTTGCAGAATCTCGGTGTACTTGGCCAGATCGTGGCGCTTGAGGTAGTCGAGGAGCTTTCGCCGGCGGCTTGCCATTTGGAGCAGGCCACGGCGGCTGTGAAAGTCCTTGCGATGCGAGCGCAGGTGATCGGTCAGGTGATTGATCCGGGCTGTGAGCAGCGCGATCTGAACCTCGGACGAGCCGGTGTCCTTATCGTGGATCTTGTATTGGGCGATGATTTCGGGTTTTTGAACGACGGATGACATGGTTTATCAATGAGTTGCACGCCTGAAGGGAGGTGCAAGATTGCAGCCTCCGTGTCATCCGCGTTCGCTGTGGGGAGAACCACAGCGTCAGCCGACAACACCGTTCCAGTTCCGCGAAGTGCGAAACCAGGCATGGTAGGCGCCCGTAACCGAACGGACATCCACTAACGCAAGGGGATACTCTTTCCTATCGGTTCGGGAGGGTGCAAGCGTAATCTCTGCTTAACCTGAACGTAAATGCAGCTCCCGCACATGCCCGCAGCCAGGAAGTTTCCGCAGTTTTTGAACAATTGCAGTTCGATGCAGGAAGAGTTCGTTGCGGACAACAGCATGCGGAACGAGGACGATCAGCCGTCCCTTCGGGTCAATCTGGGCAACATGAGAATAATGGGCATTCGCGGGACCGACAAGAGTTTGCCAGTGATCCCGGATGGTTTGCTCCGGTGATGCCATCCCGATCGAATGTTTCACCAGAAGATCCTGCATCAACGTTGCGATCGATTTCGTTTCACGGAGGCGCCCGCCGGTTCCATCGCTGGGAATGCGCCGCAGCGAACGAATCAATTCCTCGGCGATCTTGCTGAATGGCTGGGGATTACCGCTCATTTGTGCCTGAGGGAGTGATATGCCGGTGGGACGATGCGATGGCATGGTTTCGCGGCGAACGCGGCAAATCGAAGCACACCTTGGCCTGACCGCGGGCGAAACGCTCCGGAAACATCATATGAAGAGCATGCATTTCAACTGCGAAGCCACGGCTTGAAAAACGGCACTCACCGGGATTTTGCGGACGCAGAAACTCCGGTAGGCGTCGTTGGGAATACAGGGCTTGGGCAGTTCCGATGGGGGAAAGCAGGTGCAGGGCAGATCGGTCTGGAGGCAGATGGGGTTGTCGCCTTGGGGTCGCCAGACGGTTGCGTTCTGGGAGCCGAAGAGGGCCACCACCCGGGTGCCCACGGCCGAGGCAATGTGCATGGGACCGCTATCGTGGCATACAAAGAGGTCGAATTGGGCAACAATGGCTGCGAATTCCTCAACCGTGAAAGGCTTGTCCAGAAGAATCACATGGGTGCGGGTTCGCTGGCGGATGGCGCGCAACGTGCCCGGATCGGAGGGCCCGCCCGCGAGGAACACCTGAAGATCCAGTTCCTCCTGCATCCGGTCGATGAGCGCGGCGAAGCGGTCAACCGGCCACAGACGGAACGTGCTCCGCGTGCCGGGATGGATGAGGACCTTGCGCGATGCTCCCGATACCAGTCGCCGGGCCTGCCGCTGCGCGGCATCTCCGGGGACGAGCCGGACCTGTCTCGAGGGCGTGGGAATGTCGGCGGCGTGCAACAGCCGGTGGTAGGTGTCGATGATGGATTGGGAATCGTGCTCCGCCAGGGGGATCCGGGCGAGATGGGTGTAATTGCGGCGGAAGCGAATCTTCCGGCTGTCCAAGGCGACGGTGACACGAACCCGCGCTCCGGTCCACGCCGCGAGCGCGGCGGTGCCTTCCGTGTTGTCGAAATCGAAGACATGGGTGAATCGTTCCCGGCGGATTTTCAGGAGAAAGCCGGGCCAGGCACCGGCTCCCGCGGGCAGGATCCACGTCCGGTTGACATCGGGAATCAGGGGCGGAACGTCGTGGTAGAGCGGATCGACGAGAAATGCGATGTGGGCACCCGGCCAATGGAGTCGCAGATTGGCCACGGCACTGCCCAGGAGGACGATGTCCCCGAGATACCGACGCCGGATGAGGAGGATCCGGGGAGCGGGGTTCGAGGTTTCGCTGGAGGTGGTGGAACCCATGGAACGGGTGAACGATGATCCGTGCGGGCGGGAAGGGGGAAACTCACCGGGTGCCCGACTGGCTGTCGTAGAGTGAGCGATACAGCGGGTTGCCGGCATGCAGGGTCGAATGATCACCGCTGGCGACGAGGCGGCCATTCTCGAAGACGAGAATCATCGATGCGTCGCGGATGGTCGAGAAGCGGTGGGCGATGAGCAGCACGGTCTTGCCCCGGACGAGATTCTGCAACGCGCGCTGGATATAGGCTTCGCTGTCACTGTCCAGCGCGCTGGTGGCTTCGTCGAGGATGAGGATCGGCGCGTTGCGCAGGAAGGCGCGCGCCAGCGCCACACGCTGCTTCTGGCCGCCCGAAAGGCGCAGGCCCCGTTCTCCCACGACCGTCCCGTACCCGTCCTTTTCCGCGGAGATGAAGTCGTGGGCGAACGCATCCTTCGCGGCTTGAATGACCTCCTCCTGCGTCGCATCGGGCCTGCCCACCAGCAGATTGTTGTGGATGGTGTCGTTGAAGAGGACGGGTTCCTGGGAAACGACGGCGATGTTCCGGCGCAGATCGGCGAGGCGCATCGCGCGCACATCCTTCCCGTCAATGCGCACGGCTCCCTCGGTGGCCTCGAAGAAACGCGGCACGAGGTTGGCGAACGTGCTCTTGCCGGCTCCGGAAGGGCCGACCAGGGCGCAGGTGGTTCCGGCGGGGATCTGCACACTCACATCCTTCAGGACGTTGTTGCCCTCGGTGTAGGCGAAGGACACGGCGTCGAATTCAATGGCTCCGCGGAGGCGGTCCACCGCCACGGGATCAGCGGGATCCGTGATCGTGAGCGGTTCATTCAGAACGAACTCCAGCCGGTCGAGCGAGGCTTCGGCGCGCTTCAATTCGTTGTTCAGCGAACCGATCTTCTTCACCGGCTCATAGGCGAGGAACAAGGCCGTGATGATGCCGAGAAACGTGTCCTTGGAGATCTGCGCATCGTACGCGTAAAGCAGCGTGCCCGCCACACCGAGGGCCGCGATCACCTCGATCGCCGGGCTGAGCGCCTGCGCGTACTTCACGATCTTGAGCTGGTGCTTGAAAAGCTGCTGCAGCAGCACCGACAGGCGGTGGATCTCGCGCTTCTCCATTCCGTAGGCCCGGACCTCGCGGGCCGCCGCGAGGTTCTCCGCAAAGAGGGCGGTCACCACCCCGAGATTCCCCTGCACCTGCTGGGCCCGACGCATGACCTTCCTGCCGACAAAGCGGATGGGAAAGACCGCCAGCGGGACGGCGGCGAGGCAGAGCAGCATCATGCCCACCCCGTGCGCGTCGAGCGCCTTGGCGGCAAGGTACCCGAGGGCGCCCAGCAGGGTGAAGGGTTGCTTGATGCCGTCGTTGGCGAGCTGGGTGAGCGTGAACTGGAGCTGGGCGGTGTCCGAGAGGCCGCGGGCGAGGAGATCCCCGGATTGCCGCCCCTGCACAAACGACAGCGGCAGGTATTGCAGCTTCTGAAAATAATCCGCCCTCAGGCGCTCCAGGATCCGGGTGCCCGCAAACTGCATCAGGTAGGAATTCAGGTATCCGGCGAGTCCCCGCACGAGGAAATTTGCGGGAATATAAGCCGCAATCCAGATGACCTCGCGCCAAGGCAGGCGGTCCGCCGACACGGTGAAAATCTGCGGGAAGATGTTTTCCGTCAGCCAGGGGATGCCGATCCCGGTGGCCGCCGCATAGACGATTCCGAAGAAAATCGCCCAGGCGATCTGCATGCGGACGAGCCGCAGGTAGTGGAGGTAGGGACGGAGCCTTCGCAGCGATCGCATGGGGCGTGTCTTCCGGGGCTAGTCCTTGCTGGAGCGCACATCCAGCGCATCGCGCAGTCCGTCCCCGAGGAAGTTGAGCGAGAACAGCGTGAGCGAAAAGACGGCGCCGGGAAAATACAGGAGCCAGGGGAACTCCTCCATCTTTTCCGCTCCGTCCTTGATCAGCACGCCCCAGGAACTCATGGGCGCCTGCACGCCCAGGCCGAGGAAGCTGAGAAAGGCCTCGAGCAGCATCACGCTGGGAATCGTGAGCGTCGAGTACACGATGATCGGTCCGACGATGTTGGGGAGGATGTGACGGAAGATCAGCCGGCGCTTTCCGAAGCCCAGCGAGCGGGCCGCCTCGATGAACTCCATGCGCTTCACCGCCATCACCTGTGCGCGGACGATGCGGGCCATGGTGAGCCACTCCACCGCGCCGATCGCGACAAACAGGAGGATGATTTCGCGCCCGAAGAACACCATGAGCAGGATCACGAAAATCGTGAACGGCAGCGAATACATGATGTCCACCACGCGCATCATGACGGCGTCGATCTTGCCTTCGAAGAAGCCGGCCACGGCGCCATAGACCACGCCGATCGTCACGGCGACGAGGGTGGCGACCATGCCCACGCCGAGGGAGATGCGGCCTCCGTAGAGGGTGCGGACCAGCAGGTCGCGGCCCAGCGTGTCCGTGCCGAGCCAGTGATCGGCGCCGGGGGCTGAGGCTCCGAGATCGAGGAACTGCTGCTCGTATCCGTAGGAGCTGAAGAACGGCCCCAGGAAGCAGGCGATGAAGACGAACACCAGGACGCTCGCACCGAAGACGGCGAGCCGGTTCTTGCGGAGGCGGAGCCAGGCATCCCGCCAGAGCGAGCTTCCCTGCTCGGAGGCGGAGGCCGCGCCGGCTGGCGCTGGCGTCGGGGAGGCGGTCGGTGCAAGGGTGGACATCGGTGTGAGCGGGGCTAACGACCGAGCCGGACCTTCGGGTTCATCCACGCCTGGACCACGTCCGCGGCCAGGTTGAGCGCCATGATCAGGGCCGCGTAAAGAATGACGGTGCCGAGCACCAGGGTGTAGTCGCGGTTGAAGGCGCTGTTCACAAACTCACGGCCCAGCCCCGGTATCTGGAAAATGGTTTCGATGACAAAGGATCCGGTGAGTATGCCGGCGATCGCCGGGCCGAGAAAGGAGACGACCGGCAGCAGGCCTCCGCGGAGACAGTGCTTGAAGACAATCCGGAGCTCCGACGCTCCCTTGGCCCGGGCCGTGCGGACGAAATCCTGGCTCAGGATCTCCAGCATGCCGCCGCGGGTCAGGCGCGAAATCGGCGCGGCATAGGCGATGCCCAGGACCAGGCAGGGGAGAAACCGGTCCATCGGCGCATACCAGCCCGACGCGTTGAACCAGCCCAGGTGAATGCTGAAGGCCAGCACCAGCAGCGGGGCGACCACGAACGTCGGCACGGAAATCCCGGCCATGCCGAAGGTCGAGGCGACATAATCCAGCCAGCCGTTCTGCCGGATTGCCGCGAGCACTCCGAGGGGAATGCCCATCGCCAGCGCGACCACCAGCGAAATGAGCCCGAGTTCAAGCGATACCGGCAGCTTGTCGCCCAGGATTTCGTTCACCGTCCGGTTGGGATACTTGAAGGACGGACCGAAATCCCCCTGCAACAGGCTTCCCAGGTAGTCGGCGTACTGCTTCCACAACGGCTGATCCAGGCCGTAGTGGGCTTCGAGGTTGCGAAGAATCTCCGGGGTGACGGCCTTTTCGGCGGTGAACGGTCCGCCGGGCACGAACCGCAGCATGAAGAACGTCGCCGTGATGATGATGAACAACGCGAGGGCCGACTGCAGCAAGCGCGACGCGAAAAAACGAAACATGCCCGCAAGGCTTCAGTCAAATGGCAGGGATGGCAAGGCGCCAGAGTTCGTGGCCCCGCGGCCCCCGCAATCTACTTCCAGTAGACAAACTTCCAGTTGGGCGTCTCCACCAGATTCTGCGGATAGTGGAGATTGGGATTCATGGCAAAAGTCCGCGTGTAAAAATACAGGGGGATGAAGGGCACTTCCTCCATCAGGATGGCATCCATCCTGGAATAGGTGGCCATGCGCTCGGCCTCGGTCGCGGCATTGAGGGCCACCTCCAGCAACCGGTCATACTCGGGATTGGCGAATCCGGTGTCGTTGTTGCCGTCCCCGGTCCGCCACAGATCGAAGAAGGTGTTGGGATCCGCATAGTCTGCCACCCAGCCCGCCCGGCAGATCGTGTAGCTGAGGGTATCCTGGGCATCCAGATAAACCTTCCATTCCTGGTTCACCAGACCCACGTCAATGCCGAGGTTGGTCTTCCACATCTGCTGCACGGCCTCGGCGATCTTGCGGTGGTTCTGGCTGGTATTGTGCAGGAGTTCGACTTTCGGCATGCCCTTTCCGCCGGGATAACCGGCCTCGGCCAGAAGCTGCCGGGCCAGCGCCAGGTCACCGGCCAGACGGGCGGTGGAGGTGAAGGAATCCATGGGCGGGCAGGCATTGTAAGCGGGCTGCTGACCCTGTTTGGTCACGCGCTGGACGATCTGCTCGCGATTGATCGCCAGGGCGAGCGCCTTGCGCACGCGCTTGTCCGTGAGCGGGGGGCGGGTGGTGTTGAGGCGGAAAAAGTAGATCCCCAGCATGGGATCGATCCGCAGCGTGTGCCTGGGATCCTGGCGATAGCTGTCGGTCTTGTCCAAGGGAAGCTCGTTGGTCTTGTCCAACTGCCCGGTGCGGAACATGCGTTCCTCGGTGTCGATGTTCTCGGTTGGAAAGAAAGTGATCTTCTTCAGCCTGACCGCCGCCCGGTCCCAGTAGGTGGGCGAGGCCTCCACCACGACGCGCTGCTGCATCGACCATTCCTTCAGGATGAACGGGCCGTTGCCCACGATGTTTCCGGGCCGGGTCCAAATGCTGCCCTTGCGCGTGAGACCGCCGAACTTCTCGATGGTGGCGACAGGCACGGGAAACCACGCATAATGTTTCATCGACTCGAGCAGGAACGGCGTGCGGCGCTTCAGGGTGATCTGCAGCGTATGATCGTCGATGGCCTTGAAGCCGGTCTGGGAAAAGTCCTTCAGCGTGCCCTGGTTGAACTCGAACGCCCCGACCACGGCGTAGAGTTTGTTTGAATACTCCGAGGCGAGCGCGGGAGTGAGGATGCGCTGGTAGGAACGGACGAAGTCGGTGGCGGTGACCGGCTCGCCGTTGGACCATTTCGCGGCAGGCTGCAGCCTGAACGTATAGACCAGTCCGTCGTCGGAGATCGTCCAGCTCGCGGCCGCGGCCGGCACGGTGCCCTGTCCGTCGGGACCGTAGGCGACCAGCCCCTCGAACAGGGCGTTGACAATCTTGTTTTCGGGCACGCCCGTGACGATCTGTGGATCGAGGTCCTGGGGTTCGGTGCCGTTGCCGTAGTTGAGGTCGGTGCGGCCCGCGCCTGAGAACGACGCAGGTGAAGGCGCTGCGTCTTTCTTTCCGCAGCCTCCCAGCAGGAGTGAGCCCAGCACGATTAGCAGCGACACGAGTTTTTGCATTGGACAATCAGATTCGGGTTGATGCGCAGGGCAAGAGTGGGGATGGACGAAACGCGAAGGCGCAAAGTGGCGGAGAAGACGCGAAGGTGGAATCCGGGGTTTGCGGTCTGGCGTTGAGGCCCTTTCAAGCTTGGCGCGGACTTCCCTATTCGCCCAGGCGGACATGTTTGTAGGGATGATGGTCGAGCAGGGTGGGATACCAACCCGTGACCGTGGGCTGGATGAGGAAGATGTGGGTGAAATGGTACAGGGGGATGAGGGGAGATTCATCGAGCAGGAGTTCCTCTGCGCGGCGGAGGATCTGGAAGCGCGCCGCGCTGTCGGTGGTGCGTGCGGCTTCGTAGAGCAGGTGGTCGTAGGCCGGGCTGGACCAGCCCGTGTAATTGTTGCCGCTGTCGCTGCGCCAGATGGCGAGGAATGTCATGGGATCGTTGTAGTCGCCGACCCAACTGGACCGCAGGATCTGGTAGCTGCCGGTGCTGCGTGCATTCAGCACGCTCTTGTTTTCCATGTTGTGGAGTTGCACCTCGAGACCCAGTTCACGACGCCAGATCTCCTGTATCGCCTCGGCAATGACACGATGATTGTCGGAGTTGTTGTAAAGGAGCTCGATGACGGGCGCCCCCTTGCCGCCGGGAAATCCCGCGCCCGCCAGCAGAGCGCGCGCGGCTTCGGGATCGCAGACGATTCCCGCGGGGGGAACGTATCCGCCCATGCCCGCCGGAGTGAACGCCCCGGTTGGGACCTGTCCGCCATGCAGCAGGCTCCTGACCAGCGCCGCACGGTCAATCGCCAGCGAAAGTGCCCGGCGCACGGGCTTGAGCCTCAGGAATGGCAGGGAGACATTGATGCGATAAAAATAGGTGCCCAGATAGGGGTCGATGCGCAGGACCCCGGGCGCATGGTCGCGATAACTTTGGATCTTCGCGAGGGGCAGGGCCTCGGTCAGGTGGAGCTGGCCGGCGCGAAAGGCCCGCTCCTCGGCGTTCACGTCATCGATGGTGTGGAAATGGATCGCGTTGAGCCGGACGGCGGCGGCATCCCAGTACAGCGGTGCCTTCTCGACGACGATGCGCTGGCCTGCGCGCCATTCCTTCAGGACGAAGGGCCCGTTGCCCACCAGCGTCCCCGGGCGGGCCCAGCGGTTGCCGCGGGAATCGACCGGCCCGTGTTTCGCCAGTGTGGGCAGGTGCACCGGCCACCAGACCCAGTGCTGCAACAACGTGAGGAAATAGGGGGTGGGGCGTTCAAGGGTGATGCGGATCGTGCGGCTGTCGGGCGCGGAAAAGCCGACGTTGCGGAAGTCCCCGAGCTTGCCGCGATGGTAGGCCTCGGCGCCGAGCACGACATGGAGAAGGCTCGCGTTGTCGGCCTGGAGGGTGGGGGAGAGGACGCGTTTCCAAGATCCGAGGAAATCCGCGGCGGTGACGGGATCGCCGTTGGACCAGCGGGCGTTCGCGCGCAGGAAAAACGTGTAGGTGAGACCGTCCGCCGAGACCTCCCAGCGTTCGGCCACCCCAGGCACCGGGCTGAGATCCTTCGGATCCTCCGCGACGAGGCCCTCGAACAGGGCGGAGAGCACGCTGTGGTCGCTGGTCCCAGTGGCCAGGTGCGGATCGAGGTCGACGAGGTCCGGGCCGATTCCCCGATGCAGGATCTTCTCCCGGTTGCCGATTTCGACGGAGGTTTCCCGCGGCGCGCAGGCTGTCAGGACCGCCATCAGGCAGACGGAGAGCATGGCCGCCGCGCGCAGCCACCACCGGCTCCATGCACTGGCGGAGCCAGCGTCGCTGGCAGTCGAGGACGGCGGCTTGCAATCAAGGGGAGCGGCCGCACACGGCACTTTGCGTAAAGGCAACATGGTGCGAGGCAACCCGTCCCCGTCAGGACCTGCGCTGGATCAGGACCACCGCGTGGGCTGCGATTGCCAATCCGCGCCCGATGTCGTCACTGCCTTCGTTGGTGGTGGCCTTTATGCCGATGGCGTCGATGGGCAGGCCGGTGGACGCCGCGAGCGTGGATTTCATTTCCGCGAGGCGGGGAAGGATTCTGGGCTTCTCGGCGATCAAGGAGGAGTCGAGGTTGACAGGCACCCATCCGCGAAGGTCCAGCTCGGACATCACCTGCCGCAGAAGAATCTGGGAGTCGATGTTGCGGTAGGCGGGATCTGACGGAGGGAAAAAGTGGCCGATATCGGGCAGTCCGGCGGCACCGAGAAAGGCGTCGCAGATCGCGTGGGTCAGGCAGTCCGCATCGCTGTGCCCGTCCAGGCCGAAGTCACAGTCGAACCGGACTCCTCCGAGAATGAGCGGGCGGCCGGGCACGGTGCGGTGGATATCGTAGCCGTGGCCGATGCGAATGGGCATGCCTTGGGATGCGACGGTGGTCATGCGCCCTCCGCCTTTCGCGCGAGGTAATTGCACCAGTCGAGATCGGCGGGAGTCGTCAGCTTGGGATTCGGATGAGGATTTTCCAGCAGCGCAACCGGATGCCTGAGCCCCTCGATCGCCTGGGCGTCATCCGTGATCGGAAGCTTGTATTTGGCGACCCGTGCATAGGCACGCACGATGAGATCCCGCTCGAAGACCTGGGGTGTTTCCATGGCCCACAATCTCGAGCGATCGAGTGAACCGAGCCGTCCGCTGTCGCTGTGAACCTTGATCGTATCGGTCACCCGGTGTGCCAGGACCACCGCGCGTTCGCGTCGCACGATCTTGTGCAGGGCGACCAATTGCTCCGCCCGGATGAACGGGCGTGCACAGTCGTGGATGAACACATATTTCACATCGTCCGGCAGGGCCTCCAATGCGCGTGAGACGGAATATTGCCGCTCCGAACCTCCCTTGACGAAGAGGGCGGGGGTCGGGGCGTAGGCGGAAAGCAGGATGGATTGCGGCGCATCGCGATAGACGATGATGTAGAAGTCCACCACGCCGCTTTCGAGAAAGGCTCCGGCCGCATGCGCGAACGCGGGCTTGCTGCCGATGGGCGCGAGGATCTTGTCGACGACGGCACCCTGCATGCGATGGCTGCTGCCTGCAGCGAGGAGAATGGCGGCGTTGCGGCTCATGGTTCGATGAAGTGAGTAGGCACGGCTGATCAGCGGGCGCCGGTTTCAGAGGTTTGTCCGGCGGACGGCGCGAAGGATTTCCCGGGCCGCGGCGGCCGGATCGGGCGCATGGGAAATGGGGCGCCCCACCACCAGGTAGCTGGCACCCGCATCCACGGCCTGCGCGGGAGTGAGAACGCGGGTTTGATCGTCGGACTTGGACCCCGCGGGGCGGATTCCCGGGACCACCAGATCGAGTCCCGCCGGGTACCGCTGCCGCAGCGGTGCGATTTCCAGGGGAGAGCAGACCAGACCTTTGATGCCAGAGTCGACGGCAACAGACGCCAGGTTGAGAACCTGGGCTTCCGGCGCGGAGCTCACGCCGGTTTGCCGGAGGTCCGCCGCGCTCATCGAGGTCAGCACGGTGACTCCGAGCAGGAGGAGATCGGGATTTGTCGCCTGCTGGGCGGCAACGGCTCCGCGCATCATGGGAGCGCCTCCGCAGGTGTGCAGGGTCAGCATGCCGATGGGCAGCCTGGCGGCGGATTCCACGGCGCGGGCGACGGTGTTGGGGATGTCGTGGAGCTTGAGGTCGAGGAAGACCTTGAAGCCCTGGTCTGCGATGCGCCTCACACAATCCGGGCCGCAGGCGGTGAACATCTGCAGGCCGATCTTGACCCATGAGACCTCCCCGGAGAGTTGCTTCAGGAGGGGTTGGACGGCCTCGGGGCTGGGTTCATCGAGGACGAGGATCAGGTCGCACGGCATGGGCTGCATCGAAGTGTCAGGCAGAGATTGCTCAGGATTTCGCTTCTAATCAGCGGGAAATCACGTGGATTAGCAATACCGCTGCCGTGTCCTCCCTCTCCCTGCCGTCCCCCGCCAAGCTGAACCTGTTTCTTGCCGTCACGGGACGACGTGGGGATGGGTTTCATGATCTGGTTTCGTTGGTGACGACCGTGGAGTTTGGCGATGACCTCCGCGTGGAGTTGACCCCGGCCCCGGTGTTCTCCCTCGAATGTGACAATCCAGGGCTGCCGACGGACGACACCAACCTGATCATCCGGGCGGCGACGGCGTTCAAGGCGGCGGCGGATTACGGCGGAGGCGCACATTTTGTACTGCGAAAACGAATACCCCAGGGAGCCGGCCTGGGTGGAGGCAGCAGCAACGCCACGACGACACTGCTGGCATTGAATCAACTCACGGGCCATCCGCTCAGGCAAAGCAAACTTGCGGCGTTGGCAGCGGGTGTTGGCTCCGATTGCACGCTCTTTCTGCACGATGGTCCCGTGATCATGCGCGGGCGGGGGGAAATCATGGAGGTGCTGCCACAAGCCGTGCGCCAGCGGTTGAGCGGCCGGAGGGTGTTTATCATCAAACCGTCATTCAACATCGCCACGCCGTGGGCCTATGGCGCGCTCGCCGCCGAGGCGCCGCGATCCTACCTGCCGGCGGCCGAGGCGGAGCGGCGACTCGCGTCGTGGTTGCACTCGCCCGAGTCGACGATCGAATCGCTTCTCTACAATTCATTTGAACCCGTGGCCTTCGGGAAATTCATGGCCCTTCCGTCGCTTCTGGAGCAGTTGTCCGGATCGTTTGGCCTGGCCACGGGCATGAGCGGCAGTGGCAGCGCCTGCTTTGCCTTTCTGTCCGAGGATGACGATGCGGCGCGATGTGCGGTCATTCGGCGGAAAGTGGAAGACGCCTGGGGCGTGGGAGCCTGGGTGGCGGAAACCCGGTTGCGGTAACTGCCATCAAATCTCGTCTCGTTGGGTGGCGGTGTTTCTGAGAAATCCGCGTTGACCGCGGGGACTGGCCCGCGCTTAACCTCCCACGCGGCCCGGTCACCCGTTCCCGGGGCGTGCGCACATCTGAATGCCCCCCACCACCCAAGCGAAACCCGAAATCAAGGTGCAAGGCATCTCCGCCTCGCAGGGAATCGCCTACGGCCAGATCTTCCTTTTCCTGCGGAGCGACCTGGAACTTCCCATTTACCAGGTTGATCCCGAAAAGCGGGTCGAGGAGGTCGCCCGCTTCGAGCATGGGCTGCTCGTCACGCGCGGCCAGATCCAGAAGATGCGGGACGAGGTGGAGAAGAATCTCGGCTTCGACGAGGCACGGATTTTTGACGCCCACCTGCTGGTGCTCGAGGACCAGGCGCTCATTGTCGAAACGATCCGGGAGTTTGAGAAATCCGGCAGGAACATCGAGGCCTGCTTCAATGCGGTTTCCCAGCGTTATATCCAGGCATTTTCCGAAATCGACGACGAGTACCTGCGGGAGCGGGCCGGCGATATCCGGGATGTGGCCCAGCGTGTGCTCGCCAATCTGCTCGGCCAGTCGTCGGCCAATCTGTCACGGCTCGCCGACAAGCGCATCGTCGTGGCGAACGACATCTCCCCCTCGGATGCCGCCGGCATCGACCGCAGCAACGCGCTGGGCATGGTCACGGACACGGGCAGCAAGACCAGCCATGCGGTCATTGTTGCGCGTTCGATGAAAATTCCGGCGGTGGTGGGCACCCGCAGCCTGACCGCATTGGTGAAGAACGGGGACTGGGTCCTGGTCGATGGCTACGACGGACTCGTGATCGTCCATCCCAGCGAGCAGACGCTGTTTTGCTACGGGAAGATCCAGAACCAGAAGAAGTCATTCGAGCAGCGCCTGTACAACGCCAACCGGCAGCCGTCGGTCACCTTGGATGGCGTCTCGGTCGTGTTGCGGACGAACATCGAGAAAACCGAGGAGGTGCCCCTGGTGAAGGAGTACTTCGGGGCCGGCGTGGGATTGTTCCGGACCGAGTTCCTCTATCTCAACGCCGAGCAGATCCCCGGTGAGGAGGAGCAACTCAACGCCTACCGGACCGTGGCGGAGCAGCTGGCGCCCGCCCCGGTGGTCATCCGCACGCTCGACCTGGGAGGGGACAAGCCGATCGCAAGTGATCCGACGCTGATTCCGGAGGAGGACAATCCGTTTCTGGGCTACCGCGCCATCCGGTTCTGCCTGGAGAATCCCGGCATCTTCAAGGATCAGCTGCGTGCGATCCTGCGGGCGAGTGTCGGCGGGAACGTCAGGCTGATGTACCCGATGATCAGTGGAAGCGAGGAGCTGGCGCGGGCGAACGCCGTTCTCGAGGAATGCCGCGCCGAATTGCGCGCCGCGAAAATTCCCTTCGACGAGAAGATGCCGGTGGGGACGATGATCGAGATACCGAGTGCGGCCTTCACCGTCGATCTTCTCGCCGCGCACACCGATTTCCTCAGCATCGGCACCAACGATCTGATCCAGTACATGCTGGCGATCGACCGCGTGAACGACCGCATCGCCCATCTCTACGAACCCACCCATCCCGCGGTGGTGAGGATTCTCAAGCACATCGTCGACGAAGCCCATCGGAAGAAGCTCAAGGTCAGCGTCTGTGGCGAAATGGCGGGAGACCCGGTGATGGCGCCGCTGCTGCTCGGCC
Source organism: uncultured Opitutaceae bacterium (assembly GCA_964583635.1). Classification (GTDB taxonomy): domain Bacteria; phylum Verrucomicrobiota; class Verrucomicrobiia; order Opitutales; family Opitutaceae; genus UBA6669. The sequence goes on from CAZOXB010000001.1 coordinate 50,865, forward strand.
TCGGGGTCGACGAGCTCAGCATGTCCCCGCCGCTTCTGCCCGCGGTCAAATATGCCATCCGGGCCATGACCCTTGCGGATGCCAGGGCGCTGGCAGGGGCCGCGCTATCCATGGGCTCGGGCAAGGAAATTCTCGCGCTCTGCGAGCAGTTCCACCGCGCGCGGGTTGCGCTGGAGTAGGTGGAGGCCGGCGGACGG
>CAZOXB010000001.1:51161-63265 GCA_964583635.1 uncultured Opitutaceae bacterium
ACGGAGCGGTCGCAGGACCCGTGCGTCCGGCGACTGTCTTATGCGCCCCGGGGCTTGTTGCCGGAGGCGAGCAACGTTTCGAAATAAGGCTCGACGGATTCCCTGGCAACGGTGGAGACCTCGACGTGCTCAAAGCCGGCCGCCTTGAGGAACCCATGGAGGGCGCTCTCCGTGAATCCAAGCCACACGTCAGCGTACAGCTCATGGGCCTTTTCGAATCCGTGTTCGTTGAGGTCCAGGATCAGGATCTGGCCGCCGTCGCGCAGGATGCGGAACGCCTCCTGAACCGCGGCCAGGGGGTGGGGCGCATGATGCAGCGCCTGGCTCAGGATGGCCAGATCGACCGATTTGTCGGGCAGCGGGACCTTCTCGATGTCGCCGAGCTTGTAGGCCAGATTGGAAAGGCCGTTCTTCCTCGCAAGTTCGGTGCCCACCTCGACCATGCGCGGCGAATTGTCGATGCACCACACGGCTTCCGCGCGACGTGCCAGAAGCTGCGAGATCAGTCCTTCGCCGGCGCCGAGGTCGGCGATGACGATCGGAGGGGCCAGGCGAAGCGCCAGGTGGCCGATCGCCTCCCAGGAGCGGCCGGGGCAGTAATGGCGGCCGAGCTTTCCGGCGATCAGGTTGAAGTACTGCTCCTGATGGGCGCGGCGCTTCCGCAGGATCCGCTCCAGATTCTCCGTGTCAGGCGCGAGCTCATCGGCCACCGCGTCACATGCCGCGCGGACCAGGGAGGTCTGGTGGGCATGGAGGCCGGGCCGCAGGGAATAAAACGCCTTCTTGCCCTCGCGCCTGTCCGTCACCAGATCCGCCTGCCGCAGCAACGCCAGCTGCGAGGAAATGCGCGATTGCGCCATGCCGAGAATCTCCTGGAGCTCGGCCACGGACAGCTCCTCGTGCCGCAGCAGCGCCAGCAGCCGGACGCGAGTCGGATCAGCGAGCAGCTTGAGCAGATCCCAGCAGGCAGTCACGCGGCGGACGTCGCGTTGCGTTACTTGACGAAACGGAAGGCGAATGGATAACGGTACGTTTCACCCTTGTTCGCCTTCAATGCGCCGATGACCGTGAAGATCAGCGCAACGATTCCAAAGACCGGAAGCAGCGGCATGAGCAGCCCAAGGGTGGCGATGGCGAGGATGAGCAGCGCGAGCAGACCGATGGCGACCGTGATCTGGAAGTTCAGGGATTCCTTGCCCTGGTCGTCGACGATGGGGAATTCCGCCTTCTTGATTTGCCAGACAATCAGCGGACCGATGATGTTGCCAAACGGGATGAGGCAGCCAGCCAGGGCGGAAAGATGACACAGCATCGCCCAGAGGTTGGCGTCGTTCTTGGTCGAAGTACTGGAGTCCATGGGACCTAGTTCTGCACGGTTCCCCCCGCGCGTCAATCCCGCCGGGGGGGCGCCAGCCACAAGGCAGAGCCCTGAGCACACTGACGATCGGCAATTCAGAAGCAAGCGTTCCGGTCCGCCTGAGGTAACACCGGCGGGTCGAAGCGTTGCCTTTCATCGCGGTGGGGAAAGTGACTGGACCAGGCGGCGCACGGCCTCCCCGTCGATCGGCCCGCCTGCCTTCGCTGCAAAAGGATGCAGCGACCACTCCTCGGTGTACATTGCCTGCCCGCCGGGTGCCAGTCGCTCGAGCGGTCCGATCGGCTCGAGCTCGCAGGCCCTGTCAGGATCGTACCAGACACAGATGGAGTTGGCTGTGATCTCTCCATAACTGCGATTCGGATACACCGGAAAGTGTTTGGCGAACAACAACCCGTCGGGCCCGACATAGGCCATCCAGCCTTCGCTGGCATCAATCACAAACTTCCGATGCCTGGGCTGACCTCCTATCAACAGCAGCCCGTCCCGCACTTGGACAGCGGGATCCGGCGCCGGCCGGAAGTCGATCTTGTCCTCGCCCATGACATGGACGGCGTATCCGCGTGGGAAGCGGCTCGCAGGATTCAGCGGCACCACGCAGGTTCCGCCCGGGGATGCGAAGGTGCGGCTCCAGTGAAATACCGAGCGTATGCCTGCACCCCGGTTGATCATGGTCTGCGTGCAGCGCAGGCGTGACGACTCCGGATCAAGCACGAAGTCCCTCACCAACTGCATCCCGGTCGCGGGATCAGTCCCGCTGGTGAGGCGTCCCGCACGGTCGCCGGTGATCTCCGCCCGCCACGGGCCGCTCCACAGCACCGGATGTGGCGGCAGGATGTGCTCGGGGCCGATGTCGAAGCGGCCGCCAGCCAGCATGGAAGGACGGTTCGCAGCCGGGGACCGGGCCAACGATGCCTGCTGCAGCGCCTCGTGACCGTCCAGCCGGTAGCTGAGCACGCGCCCACCCCGATGCGGACCGAGCACCACGCGCGTGGTGGCATTGCTCAGTTCCAGGCAGCCCGCGTCGCCATCGACGACGATCCACCGGACGCCCTCGGAGGCGCCAACCGCGGTCCAGAGGAGCAGTCCCGCGGCGAGGGTTGCGAGCGTTTGTCCAAGTTTCATCCCACCTCCTCTATCCATGCCCAGGGGAAATGGCGAGGCCGGGTTGCGATCAGCGCCAACTGCCTGGAAACCGGGCCGGTGGATCAGGTTGAACCTCTCCGACGGATCAGCCCGCCGGTCATGCGGCTCTTGACCGGCCAACGCCAGCCGGGTCTTTCTTCATCAAGTTCAGTGGCCCTTGACCAGCCTCTTCAAGAAGTAATGTAACCGGATAGGTTACATTACGCCAGAGGCATGTTTTCGACGAATGTGACAAGGTCATGCTCGCCGCCTTCCGGTCGGATTCCGCCATGGCCAAGCGATTTTCCGCCGTCGTTCAAGACACGTGGTCACCGGGATGCGTATTGTGCCGTCTCGTCGTCACATGATGCCTCCACTCCGCCTTTCCATCACCCTCGGCCTGCTCAGCACGGCCCTGACCGCCATTTCCGCCGACGCTCCCCTCACACTCACGCTCCAGCCGGTGGCCGATGCCGAAGTGGTCAGCAACGAGGGCGTGAACCTCAACAAGGGATCCCAGGCATCGGTCTCAGTGCAAAAGGGAGGCGGACGCGATTGGGAGACCTATCTCAAGTTCGAGGTCACCGAATCGCGCACCGATGTCGCACGAGCCACGCTCCGGATTTTTGTCGCCCACCTCCGCAAGGGCGATCCGACCAAGCCCGTCGGCGTTTGGACCACCGCCTCCAACTGGTCCGAGTCGACCCTCACGTACAACAATCGCCCGACCACCGGCCCGCAGGTCGCCGATTTTGCCACCATTCCCATCCTCGGCACATGGATGGAGGCCGATGTGACCCGGGTTGTCACGGGCCCCGGCACCTATTCCTTCCGCCTTGCGGGTCCGGAGCGCTACAAGGTCGTGTTCCCCTCGCGGGAGGCGACGGATCCGGCCGTGCGTCCGATGCTCCGGTTATCCTACGGGCCGTGGGTGGAAGCTTCCGCGTCCGCCGCCTCGGCTGCGGTTGCCCCCGCGAAAGGCCGGAACGATAGGATCCGTCCGGTCGACGATGTCTGGCTTGACGCCCACCATGCCGGCCCTTCCGACCCCCTGCTCCGCATCGGCGGGCCGACGGCGCGTGAAGCCTTCCTTGCCTTCGACCTGAACGGTGCCAACGGAGACGTGACCCGTGCCCGCCTCCGCATCCACAGCACGGGCGGTGGAGCGGGCCAGATTGTCCGTCTCCACACCACCGGCAACGGCTGGAATGAGGCCGGGCTCGCCTGGTCGGGCCGCCCCGCCGCCCTTCCGGCCAAGCCGCTCGCCGAATCCAATCTGCCCGAGGGGCCCGGTTGGATCGAGTTCGATGTGCTGCCCGCCGTCACGGGCACGGGTCGCTATTCGTTCATCCTCAGCACCGATTCCCCCCGGGAATTGACCTTCGACGCCAGGGAGTCCTCCGCCCGGGCGCCGGAATTTGTCGTCGATCACCAGCCGGGGCTCAACAAGCGCGTGCCCGACGTGCTCGCATCCGGAGAACGGATACTCAGTCGCTTCGGCGATCCGCGCCTGTCGCGCGATGGCATCCTTGATGTCACCCTGCCGCCCTATTGCGCCGATCCCACCGGCCGCACCGACTCCACCCTCGCGATCCAGCGTGCGCTCAACGAAGGCCGCGACGCGCGCTGCGTGACCTATCTGCCGGCCGGCACCTACCTCGTCAGCGCCACGCTCGAGGGGATCAGCCCCGGATATCTCCGTGGCGGCTTCGCCGGAGTGCCGCTGCGGCGCCGCGAGTTCGGCTGCGTCCTGCAGGGGCCGGCCGACCCGGGTGAACGTGCCGTGCTTCGCCTGGCTCCGGGCACACCGGGATTCGGCGATCCCGCAAACCCCAGGCCCGTGCTTCATTTCTGGGCTGCAACCGGCACACCGCCCAACGTCTACGAGAAGAGCAACGCGAATTTCAGCCAGCAGATCCGCAACCTCTCCGTCACCCTTGGCGGCAATGCCGGCGCGATCGGCGTCGAGTTCCTTGCCTGCGAGGACTCCGCCCTCCAGTGCGTCCGGGTCGACGCCACCGGTGCCTTCGCCGGCTTCAAGGACGGCCTCGGCTCCGGCGGTGGCATGCACGATCTCTCCGTGACCGGCGGCCGTTACGGGGCCTACCTTTCCAACACCCAGCCGACCTGTTCGCTGTCCCACGCGACATTCCGAGGGCAGACCGTCGCCTGTGTCTTCAACGACTCCCGCGGCCCCCTTGTGATGCCCGGTGCGGTCCTGGCTCCCGCCTCCGGCGCAGTCGCCGTCATGCTGGCCGGGCAGGCAAGGGGCGTCCCCTACAACGCCTCCCTATGCCTGGTCGATTCCCGCATCGAGCTCGCTCCCGGATCGTCGGTCCCGGCCATCGTTGGAAACCGCTCCGTGTATCTCAATCAAGTCTACTTGGAGAACGCCGCAACCCTGGTGAAACTCGATGACGCCGGACCCGGGCTCATCCAGCCGGGCCGCGCCGACGGCTGGTGCCATGTGCCGGAATTCGCGGCCGCCGCCTCCGTCGTCTTCGATGCAGCGCAGGCTGGCGGCGGTGACCCTGTCCGTCCGGATGTGGTCTATGTCGACGGCCGCCGTCGCGACGGGCCGCCGGACCATCCGGTCTGGACGCCGGTGGATGCGGCGGACATCCCGTCCGACCTCCAGAGCCGCCACACCTGGACGGGCGTGTTTCCCGGGGTGGGCACACCCGGCATGCTCAACGCCCGCGATTTCGGAGCCACCGGCGACGCGGACCATGACGACTTTACGGACCAGCATCCGGCGTTGCAGCGTGCCATCGATGAAGCCAGCGCCCGCAACCTGCCGCTCTTCCTTCCGCGCGGCATCTATCGGATCGCACGCACCCTTGATCTGCATGCCAACACCACGCTCGTCGGGGCGTCCCACCTGTCCACGCTCATCCTTCCGCTCATCGACCCGGCCAAACATCCCGATGGCGACTTTCTTGACGGCGACAATCCCCGTCCGCTCCTGCGCACCGCAGATGATGCCGCCGCCACCACGCGCCTCGGGCACATCGGCCTCTACCTGCCGCTGGTCCTTCCGCCCGGGCTCGACGAGAAATTCTACCCGGCCTACGCGGTCCTCTGGCGGGCGGGGCGCAATTCCGTCATCCGCAGCCTGAAGAGCGTGCGCATCCCCGGTCGTGGGGCGGTCCCCGACAACGGTCCGTTCTTCATCTTCCGCGGGAACGGCGGCGGGCGGGCCTATGGGCTCAAGCTCGCCAATTACGAGCCCATGACCAGGCGGTTCACCAACTGCCTGATCGATGGCACCCACGAGCCGCTTGCCATCTACCATTTTCAGCCGCAGGGAGCCAGCGAGGGTTATGCCGGATCGGAAATCCGCGGCGCCCGCAACGTCGATGCCTTCGGCATCAAGTACGAAGGCATCAGGAGCGTCGTCGTGATCCGGGATTCGCGTCACATCCGGCTCTTCGGCGAAAGCGGCGGTGGGTCACCGAAGGTGCTGTTCCTGGTCGAGAACAGCGAGGACTTCCTTCTCTCCAATCTCTACCCGATGCAAGGCAAGGTCACTCTCGGGGAGCGGGATTCGGTGCGCGAAAACGGCATCGGCACCGGCGACCGCAACCAGATGCTGCTGTACAAACGCGGCAACCCGTAGTTCAACTCGCGGAAACCTTTGCAGCCTGCTTGAGAGATCCGCGGCTGCATCCTTTCCGATGTTCAAGTTCCTCGGCGCCCTCGTGTCCGCTTGCATACCGCTCGCCGCCTCCACGGCCGGCACCGGGCTGCTTCCGTCCATGCTGCCGGGACCAACGGAATGGAAAGCCCACTGGATCGTCGGCGCCGATCGGATTTCGGGACAGAACCTCATGTTTCTGGCGCGCCGAACCTTCGTACTGCCGTCCGCGCCAGCCGGGCGGGCGGTCCTCTACGTCACTGCCGACACGCGGTACCAGGCCTTCGTCAACGGCGCGTTCGTCGCGCGCGGACCCAGTCGCAGCGCCGCCCACCACCAGTCGTACGACGCCCTTGACGTGGCGCGTTTCCTGCGCCCCGGAACCAACGTCCTCGCCCTGCGCTTCCATCACGCCGGCCTGGCATCGTCCTATCACCAGCTGCCGCGCCCCGGCCTGCTCGTCCAACTTGAAACCGCCGGCGCGGGTGCCACCACCACCCTCGGCACCGACTCGTCGTGGAAGATCATCCTCGATCCCTCGTGGAACACCCACTCGCCGCGACTGAACAACTGGCTGGACGCCTTCAGTGACATTGATGATCTGCGCGCCCTGCCCGCCGGCTGGGCCAGCGTGGATTTTGACGACGCATCCTGGCCGGCCGCTGCGTCGATCGTCCCCGGCGGCGTTCTCTCCGGGGGGAAGATCAAGGCGCTGCCTACGCCCCAGTGGTGGCCCATGCCGGAGGGCGACTATCTGCCCCACGCCGTCACTCCACCCTGGGTCTCCCTCGTCGGCCGCGAGATTCCCTTTCTCTCCGAAGCCAGCGTTCCGGCCACGCGCCTGGTGGGATCGGGCCAGGTGGCGGATCGCACCTCCTGGCCGGCGGAGTCCATGCTGTTCACCGCGCTGCCGTTGCTCAAGCTTCCCACCCTCTCAGCGCCATCGGAAGCGACCTTCCCGCTGGTCGCCAACGCACAGGCCCGGCAGGCGGCTTACCACGTGTTCGACCTGGGCAGGATGCACAACGGCTTTCCCCGCCTCGAGCTCGAGGGGCCGGCCGGCACGGTGGTCGATGTGCTGACCGCCCCCTACGTGCTGGGCGACACCCTTGACCCGACGATCGTCAACTCCCTCGGTGCCGACCGCATCATTCTTTCCGGGCAACGCGACACCTGGGAGTCGTTCTTTTTCAAGCCGACGCGCTGCCTTGCCGTCGTCGTGCGCGGTGCCACGGGCCCGGTGACCCTGCACGCGGTTGGCGTCACCGCGCTGGCCTATCCCTGGCTCCGCCGGGGGGCCTTCACTGCACCCGGCAATCCGTGGCTGGAAAAGTTCTGGCGTGCGGGAACCAGGACCATCGAGGCCATCACCACCGACGCCTACACCGACAACTACCGCGAACGCCGCCAGTATCCACAGACATCCTACTACGCGGCGCGCGGAAACTACGCGGCATTCGGCGACACGTTTCTCCAGCGCCGGTACCTCGTGCAGAACGCCGGGGAACAGGAGCCCGACGGCACGCTGGGCGCCTTCGCCCCGATATCCGACGGACGTTACATGCCCTTTCTCGACGCCCAGTTTTTCTGGCTGATGGGATGGCGCGACTACCACCTGTACAGCGGGGACGAGGCCTCCGTGCGGCACCTGTTGCCGGCGGCGCGCCGGGTGCTTGAGCGCCTCGCGACCCTCGCCGGACCGGATGGGCTGATTGTCGATCCACCGTATCCCTATTGGATCGACCATGCGCATCTTGACCGGCGTGGCGCTCACTTCACCGTGAACGCCCTCTACCTGCTCACGCTCGAGGAGTGTGCGCAGACGTACGACTGGCTGGGCGAGCCGGGCGGACCCGGCCTGCGCGAAGCGGCCGCCAGGATCCGCACCCGGCTGCAAAGAGAGTTTTGGAGCGCTGACCACGGACTGTTTGCGGAGGCACGGGTGGCCGGGGAGCTCTCGGACCGCTTCTCCGAACACGCCAACGCCATCGCCGTCGTCGCCGCCATCGCGTCACCGGAACAGACCCGCACAATCCTGCCCAAACTGCTGAAACCGGACGCCGGACTGGTGCCGGCGACATCGCTCTTCACGTACTGGACCATGGCCGCCCTTTGCAAGACGGGTCGCGTGGACGAGGCGTTGGCCATGCTCGAACGGCGTTTCGCCCACCAACTCGCGCCCAACACCAATGGCACCCTTTGGGAGGAATGGCACCTTGACCGCACCTTCCGGCGGGGCTTTCGGGAAAAAAACTCCCGGGCCGACGCCCAGGGCGAATGTGGCATCTTTCCGGAAGCGATCACGCGATGGGTGGTCGGCCTTGAGCCCACCGCTCCGGGCCAGCGAGCGTTCACGTTGCGCCGACCTGCAACCAGGCTGAGCCACACCGCCGCCACCTGGCCCGCCCCGAGCGGCAATCTGGACGTCGCCTGGACTGCCGGTGGACTCACGCTCAGCATCCCGCCGGGCACCACCGTGCATCTCGATCTCACCAGCCTCCACGCCGCACCGGGCTCGATCCGGGTTGATGACGCAGTTCCCGCCGACGAGGCCTCATCCAAGTGGGCCATCACGGAAGGCCGGCATCGGGTGACCTTTCAAACGCGCCGAAGCGTCTCCTCCCCCCACTCCGATCCCGCGCCAGGCGTCCCCTGATCGACCGACGGGTCGGCCGCCTGCTCACTGCCGGGCTTGAAGCCGGAGCGACGGCCCGCCACGTCGATCTCACCCGCGGTCCACGCCCCATCGCGCCCGCATGACGTCGCAGATTTCGCCGACCGTGACATAGGCCCGCACGGCGTCGAGCAGCGCGGGCATCACGTTCGCGCCGGCTGCAAGCGTTTCGTCCAGCCGCCGCAGGCTGCGGGCCGCCGACTCCTGATCGCGCCGGGCGCGCGTCTCGGCGACCCGCCGCCGCTGCGCCTCCTCCTGCGCGGCGTTGACTGCGAAGAGCGGGGGCGTCGACCCTTCTGCTTCAACGTGACAGTTCACGCCCACGATGCGGCGCGTTCCTGCCTCGATCTCGCATTGGTACCGGTAGGCGGCCTCCTCGATCCGCTCCCGCACCCAGCCTGTCTCAATGGCCTTGACCATGCCGCCGAGCCCGTCGATCTGCGCGATCAGCGCGCCGGCCTCCGCCTCGATGCGGTCGGTGAGTTGTTCCACGAGGTAGCTGCCGCCCAGTGGGTCGACCGAGCGGTCGACGCCCGTCTCCTCGGCGATCAACTGCTGGATGCGCACCGCGAGCCGGGCCGACTCCTCGGTCGGCAGCGCGAGCGCCTCGTCCCTGGCGTTCGTGTGCAGCGACTGCGTGCCGCCGAGCACCGCGGCCAGCGCCTGGAGCGTGACACGGACGGTGTTCACGTCAGTCTGCATGGCGGTGAGCGTGTGCCCGGCGGTCTGCGTGTGGAAGCGCAGCATCTGGCTGGCGGCGGACGCGCACCCGAACCGGTCGCGCACGATGCGCGCGTACATGCGGCGGGCGGCGCGGAACTTCGCCACCTCCTCGAAGAAATCCGATGTCGCGTTGAAGAAGAATGAAAGCCGGGGCCCGAAGTTCTCCAGTTTCAGGCCGGCGGCGGTCGCGGCCTCGATGTAGGCGATGGCGTCGGCAAGGGTGAACGCGACCTCCTGCACCGCGGTGGAGCCGGCCTCCCGGATGTGATATCCGGAGACCGAGATCGGGTTGAACTCCGGCGCCTCCGCGAGGCACCAGGCCATGACATCGGTCACCAGCCGCAGGCTCGGTTGCGGTGGAAAAATCTGCGTGCCGCGGGCAATGTATTCCTTGAGGATGTCGTTCTGCAGTGTTCCCCGTATCTGGCGGGTGGGTACACCCTGCTTTTCCGCGGCCACCGCGTACATCGCCAGCAGGATTGCCGCGGTGGCGTTGATGGTCATCGAGGTCGACACACTCCCGAGCGGAATGCCGTCGAAGAGCCGCTCCATGTCGGCGAGCGAGTCGATCGCCACGCCAACCCGCCCAACCTCGCCAACGCTCATGACGTGGTCGGAATCGTAGCCGAGCTGGGTTGGCAGGTCGAAGGCGACCGACAGTCCCGTCGTGCCCTGGTCGAGAAGGTAGCGATAACGGCGGTTCGTCTCCTCCGCGGTTGAATAGCCGGAGTACTGGCGGAACGTCCAGCGCCGCGCGCGGTAAAGGGTGGGATGGATGCCCCGTGTGAAGGGGAACGCCCCGGGGAATCCGATCTGCTCAAGGTACGCCCGATCCGGCTCCGGCGGGAGCGCCACCCGCGGCAGGGGCAGCCCCGAGGAGGTCGCGAATTGCGGCTGGCGCTCGGGCGTGCGCGCCAACGCGGGATTCAGCACGCGTGCCTCCCATTCGCGATGATCAGGAGGAGGTTTCGGTTCCATAGTCCTTGAGCAGTTCCGCCGCCACACGCTCCGCCGCCTGCCAGGTGCTGCCCGGCGGCAGCGCTCCGGCCTGCAGCCGGTGATCAAGCCGGCGGGCGAGGTGCTGCATCGCGAGCCGACGGACCTCCTCACGGCGGGCCGTCGTCCCTTCGCCCGCCTGGCCGGCACCGGCCCGCCGTTCGATCGCGTCGACCAGGGCCGGCACACCCTCGCCGGTTGTCGCACTGGTGCGCATCACCCGGTCTGGATCCACCGCCGCCCAGGCCTTCAGATCGCGGGCCAGGGCGTCCGCGCCGGGCCGGTCCGCCTTGTTGATCACCAGCAGGTCGCCGCATTCGAGCAGGCCCTTCTTCATGGCTTGGATGTCGTCGCCCAGTCCGGGCGCCTGGATGACGACCGTCACGTCCGCGAGCCGGGAGATGTCCCACTCGCCCTGGCCGACACCGACGGTCTCGACGAGGACCCACGTGTAGCCGGCCGCCCGCAGCAGACGGGCCATGTCGGCCACGGCGGGGGTCAGGCCACCCGTGCTCCCCCGGGTCGCGAGCGAGCGGATGATCACCCGCGGATCGCCGGCAAACTCCATCATCCGCACCCGGTCGCCCAGCAGCGCGCCTCCGCCGAACGGCGACGACGGATCGACCGCCAGCACTCCCACGGACATGCCGCGCCGCCGCAGCTCCCGGACGATGGCGCCGATCAGGGTGGACTTGCCGCAGCCCGGCGGCCCCGTGAACCCGGCGGTCAGCCCCGGCAACGTGCGTGTTTGAAGATCGGATACAAGATCGCGGGCGGCCGGTGTCTGTTCCTCGATCGCCGTCAGGAGGCGGCCGAGCCGACGGAGATCGGGCGCGGCCCAGTCGACCGGCACGGGGGCGGAGGCGTCGTCTGGCGTCGGGTTCATGGGGCGCCGCGGGTGGCGCAGGCCCGCTCGAACTCGGCGAGGACCGGCGCGAGGGGCGCGCCCGGCGTGAAGACCGCGCGGATGCCCCGGGCGAGCAGCCCGGGAATGTCCGCCTCGGGGATTACGCCGCCGACAATGACCGGGATGTCGCCGGCGCCAAGCGCCTTCAGTTCAGCGAGCACCGCGGGAAACAGCGTGTTGTGTGCGCCGGAGAGGAGCGAGAGTCCGATCGCGTTGACGTTCTCCTGCACCGCGGCGACCGCGATCTCACGGGGCGTGCGCCGGATTCCCGTGTAGATCACCTCGAAGCCGTGGTCGGCCAGCGCCTTTGCGACGACCTTCGCTCCACGCGTGTGGCCGTCGAGGCCGGGCTTGCCGATGAGGATCCGTCCCTTGGGCGCGGGGCCGGACAACGTGGACTGGACGGAAGATGCCATGGGCGGATTTCAGTCCGTGAACATCTGCTGGACCGCCTTCTTCGTGACCTTGCCCATCGCGTTCCGGGGCAGCTCGGTCGCGGAGAGGAGCGAGCGGGGAATCTTGTAGACGGCGAGCCGCTCCTTGCACCACGCCCGGAGCGCCTCCAGCGGGACAGCATCGCCGTGCCGCCACTTGACCGCGGCGCAGACACGTTCGCCCCACTCCTCGTCCGGCACGCCCACCACGGCGCACTCCTCGATCGCCGGAT
>CAZOXB010000002.1:0-37338 GCA_964583635.1 uncultured Opitutaceae bacterium
GTGCGGATGAAGACGGACGGCACCCCCGTCAGTTCACCCTCCCCCTGGAGCGAATGGAAAATATCCGAAATCAGCATGACAAGATGCGATCAACGGAAGCCAGGCGGTGCCGACGGCAGCGGCGCGAGGTCGCCGTAGACCGTGGGATCGGCGATGCCGGCAGCGAGGAAGGCCTCGCGTCGCTCGACGCAGGTTCCGCAGCGTCCGCAGTGTACGTCGGCGCCTTTGTAGCACGACCAGGTGCGCGAAAAGTCCACGCCGAGCTTCGTTCCTTCCGCCACGATGGCGCCCTTCGTCATGGCGATGAAGGGCCGGAGGAGTTGAATGCCGGCGTAGGTGCCGAGACGCATGGCATCGCCCATCGCCCGCATGAAATCCTCGCGGCAGTCGGGATAGATCGCGTGATCTCCGCCGTGTGCGGCGATGACCAGCCCCTCCGCCTCCAGGCTTTCGGCAAAGCCGCAGGCGATGCTGAGCATGATCGCGTTGCGGAAAGGCACCACCGTCCGTTTCATGTTCTCCGCGGCATAATGGCCTTCCGGAATGTCACCCCCGGACTTCAGCAGATCCGACGCGAACAGGGGGTCGATGAACGGCAGAGCAATCACCTCATGGCGGAGGCCGAGACGCTGCGCGTGCTCGCGGGCGAAGGGCAGTTCGCGGGAGTTGTGTTTGGCCCCGTAGTCAAAACTGGCGGCCGCAGCGACGGAGTGATGGACGCGGGCCCAATACAGAGCCGTCACCGAATCCATTCCCCCGGAGCAAAGGACGACGACTTTCATCGCCATTACACCAAGTTGAAATCTGCATTCGCCAGTTGCGACGTGACAGGTACGACAAACACGTCATCTGCAAAGGATCCATGTCCAATGACGACGGCTGGCCGCACTCTGTTGCTCGTCAGGTCCGTAAACGGAATTGGCAGCAGCACCACGTCATGACGTGAGCAACTCATTATAAACGTCGTCCGCGTCGTTGTCCCATACCTTCATCAGACTGCGCTCGCCAGCCGCCAGCCAGGTTTTCCGTTCCGGATCGGCGTCCTGTGTCTCCACACTCACCCGTACCCGGGTATGTTCGGGCAGGGGTAGTTTTCCCAGAAGCCGGAGGCGGCCTGCTTCATAGATCGCTTCCAGTGTCGTCCTCATAAGCATTTCCCTAGCCTTTTCGCCATTCGGGTCAATCATCCTCATCTTTCGACGGAAGTGACCCGACGAGCGAAACACTAGGGGAATCGCAGCGACGACCCTTGTGAATTTACGATGGGAAAATCCAAATGGGGAGTATGCGGATCTTCCATGTCCCCACATGCGCAGAGCACGGCTCAACTTTCCGGCCGGAGCAGCCTGCGTTACGTTCTCACAGATACTCAACACTTGCATAGGCCGAGAATTCAGGCAGAATGGTAGAGAATACGGCCGTTTTCTATAAGACAATCGACGGACCTTGAGCTTGAATATCAAAGATCCTGAAGCGCACCGGCTGGCCGAGGCCATTGCGCGAGCCACGGGTGAAAGCATGACGCGCGTGGTCGTGGACGCTCTTCGGGACCGATTGGCCGAAGTCGAACGAAAGAAGGCAAGGGCCAGCGTCAAAGATCTGCTGGCGATTGCCGACCGGGCGGCCGCCCGTGTAAAGCGCCCCCATGTCAGCCATGCCGAGCTTCTCTACAACGAACAGGGTCTGCCCAAATGATCGTCGATACTTCGGCCCTGGTGGCGATCTTGTATCGGGAGCCTGAAGCGCCGGCCTTTGTGCAGCTCATTCATGATGCGGGTGACATCCGCATGAGTGTGGCGAACTACATCAAGCTTTCCATCGTGGTCGAAATCCAGCTTGGTCCCCATGGGCTGCGCCAAGCCGATGCTTTCCTTCGTCGTGCCGGCATCATCATCGAGCCGGTGACGGCCGAGCACGGAGAACTGGCCCGACAGGCGTTCCTCGATTTCGGCAAAGGCCGCCACAAGGCCGGACTGAACTTCGGCGACTGCTTTGCCTACGCGTTGGCGAAGGCCACGGGAGAGCCGCTTTTATTCAAAGGCAACGATTTCAGCCAGACGGACATCAAGGCGGCCATAGAGCGATAGCCTCCCGTCGCTTGATAATCCGACATGGCAGACAATCCTGTCAGTCGTGCAGGCAATCGACCGGCACTACTCAACCAGCTTCAGCCGCATCGGCAGCATGCCGGAACGAACAAACCCCGCACGCGTGTAGAGACGCTGGGCGCCCGCGTTGTCTCCGTCGGTGAGTAGTATCAGGCGCAAGAGGCCCGCTCTTTTGGATTCCTCGATCGCATGGCGCAGCAGCCGTGTGCCCAGCCCCCGGCCGCGCAGCTCCGGGCGCACCACGAAATCCTCCAGGTGCGCGGCCGGTCCTCCTTCAGCCGTGCTGACTCCCCATTGGATGTTGACCATGCCCAGCACCCGCGCGCCGTCGCGTGCCACGTAGATGCGCCCGATGCGCGGGTCGGCTAGAATCATGCGAATGGCGCGTTCCTGCTTGGCCGGGTCCGGCGCCATCTCGCGTTCCTGGGTGAAGAGAATCCCCATCAGTTCCACCAGTTGCGTCAGGTCTCCGGGATGGGCTTCGTCAAAGGTTTCATTCATGGCAGCAGAAGGGCAGCGCTGCCCCGGGGAGGAAATCCTGCGGATTTCCGGGGAATGGTCACGCCGGAATGCCGGCGGCGGAGGCGGGCTCGATCTGGCGGAGCTTCTTTCGCGCCAGCTCGCGGTAGCAATCGGGCAGATCGAACGATCGCAACACGCCGGGCACGAAGGCCGCCGCCGGCCACGAGTAGATTTCGGTCTCCGCCAGCTCGGCGAAACTCGGGAGTGCCTGCTTCAGAGTCACCTGCGTCACGCGGTCGTGCAGCACGGCCGCGAACGTTCCCGGAATCGCGCCGAAGCCGCGCCCCACCAGATGAACCTCCTCGTGTCCATAGCTGCCCAGCCAGTCGAGGATCCGCAGGAGGTCGAAGGTGCGCTGTGCCGGCATGGAATAGTCGAAGAGGAGGCCATGCCCTGCATGCAGATAATCGGGACCGCCCTTCCGTGTGCCATCCGGCAGGGAGAGCACCGGCTGCGATTCGCCCACCCCACGCGGGTCGCAGGCGTAAAACGCGGCATCCGGCCCGGCAGCGTGCAGCTCCTTCAGCCAGGGATCGGTCCGCAGTTCGACATCGGCGGACTGGTGCGCCACGTAAAGCACTGCCCGCTTCGGACCCCGGGGCGGGCGCGACTGGAGCGGACTGTTGCTGAGCCGGTAGACCCAGACGTGGATGTCCGGCTCGGTCTCCACGAGGTATTCGCCCTGGGATCGCGTGGGATAACCGCGCGGCTTTGGCTGGCGCATGATGCGGAAATACGGCGCGCCTTCGCGGGCGGGCATCTTCAGCGTTTTCTCGATGCGATCCCTCAGCATTGCGCCGGACAACGGCCCCCGGCTGGTACGAAATCCTTTGGAGAGATCACGCCCGTAGGAAAACTCCGTCATCGCATTCAACTCCGCCACCTGGCCGTGCGGCAGGCAGCGCAGGTCGTCGCGATTCTCCCGGGTGAGGTCCGGCTCCTTCCCATCGCGGGCAATCCCGGCATGACGGTTGAACCACGCATACATGGCCTCGCGGTTGGGCTTGGCGAAGCCGTGCCCGCCCTCGCCGAGGTAGAAGGAGAAGTTCTGTTCCGCCCCCAGCAGGGCATACAGACGGCGCAGGCGGGCGCAGGCCTCCTCGAAGCCGCGCGCATCAAAGAAATCGCCTTCCTGTCCCACGAGCAGCACGGGTTTTGGAGCCATGACGGCCATGAAGTCCGAGTGATCCAGCCCGCGTGCGAGCAGGCCCCAGGGCCATTGTTCGGAGTCCTGCGATTCCTCGTTCTCGAGATTGCAGCGCAGCGAGGTGACGTTGCAGCTCGGTGCCGCCATGGTGAGGCGGGAGTCGATACCGCACAGCAGCATGGTCTGGTTGCCGCCCCCGGAGCTGCCCGTAATTCCAACGTGGCGTGAATCGACCTCCGGACGGGACAACAGGTAGTCGACCGAGCGGATGCAATCCCACAGGAACCAGGTCGGCAGGTTCTCGCCGACCAGCGCCATGCGCACCCCACTGTAGCGGTGCTCGCCCGCGAAGGAGGCGATCTTTGACTTGAACTGCGCGTCGACGTACTGGAGCCGCTCGCCCTGTCCGATCGGATCGAACGCGAGCGCCACGTAGCCCTGCTTCGCCAGCGCCTGCGCGATGGACGCCGAGCCCACCTTGCCGGAACTGAAGTGTCCCACGGGCACCACCACGCCCGGCACGGATCCGCGGAGGCCGGTCGGGATATAGAGGTTGGCCGTCACCGGGAAGTTAGGGCGGCTCTCGTAGATGACGTTCTCGATACGGTAGCCGTCGCGCTCGAGCACCTTCACCACGCGGGCATTGAGCGGGGTTTTCTCCGGCATCGGTCCGAAACACTGACGCAGGCGTTCCCGCACGTCGGCGATGTAGCGTTCGGCGTCCGCTTTCGTGCGCAGCGCCGCGCGGCGCGCATCCGCCTCGCGCGTCATTTCGCGCACGCGCCGCACGTAGTATTCCTGGACGGAGCGTGGCGAGCGGTTCTGCTTGACGAGCGCCTTGGGGTCCGCGGCAGCGGGAGCGTCGTCGTCGCCCTCGTCCGCGGGCTGGCCACGGGCGGGCGCTTTGCCGCGCTCAGCACCGGCGGCCAGCGGAGACAGCGCGGCGCCGAAGAGCGCGGAACCGCTGAGTTGCAGTATCTGACGACGGGTAAGGTCATTCATGGCATTTTTTGGAGAGGAGTATTTCGTGGGCAGACTTGAGGCGTGTGTGGATGGCAGGCCACGTTGACGGATTTCCTCATCTTTCAGCGGCAATATCCTGAGAGAGCGAAACACGATAAGCGTCGCAGCGGGCGCGGAGTTCGTTGAGTGCCGGGCGGCGATCGATCTGCCTGGAAAGATCGTGCTCTTCGTGGGGGTCTGCGGCGAGATCGAAGAGTTCCTCGACCAGCGGCTGCGTTTCGGTATAGCGGATATACTTCCAGCGTTCGGTGCGAACGCCTTCGACCTTGGGAATCGGGCGTCGCGCGGGATCGGAGTAGACGTGCTCGTAATACCAGTCCGTCCGCACGCGGGCGGTCGCGTCCCGGAGCACGGGTCGAAGGTCGCGGCCCTGCATGGTTACGGGAATGGGCACGCCGGCGAGCGCGAGGAGGGTGGGAGCAAGATCGATGTTGAGCGCCATGGCGGAGCGGCGGCCGCGCGTGGAGGCGGGCAGGCGCGGGTCGGCGATGATGAGCGGGAAACGGATCGACTCCTCGTACATGAGCCATTTTCCGGAAAGTCCGTGCGCCCCCATGAACACACCGTGATCGGACAAGAAGACGACGACGGTGTTGCGATCGAGCCCGCGGGCCGCCAGTGCCGCCCGGACCTGCCCGATGGCGAGGTCGGCGCGGGCAATGTAGGCGTTGCGCTGCCGGACGTAGCTTTCGAAAGCAGTGCGCGAATCGATGAGGCGCGGCGAGGCGGCGAGACTTTCCCGCACAACCGCGGGGAGCCGATCGAAGGCTGCCCGCGTGAGGGTGGCGGGGCGCGTGATGGGACCGGCATCCGCGGGAGGCGTGAACTCCGGATCCGGGTAGTCGAGCGGGCCGTGCGGTTCCTTCAGCGCCATGATGAGGCAGAACGGCTGATCGCGCGGTGTGGCATCGAGAAATCCGATCGCCTTTTCCGTCATGACGGTCGTGAGATAACGGGTGCGTCCGCCCTCAGTCTGGCGAAACGAGATGTTCTGTGGAAATCCGTACCACAGGTCGAACAAATGCGCCGGCAGCGCCCGTCGCGCATCGACCTGGGGAGAGCCGACGGCGAACTTGCCGAGGAAGGCGGTGCGGTAGCCGTGCTTGCGCAGGAGCACAGGAAAAGTGAGGGCAAGCTGGTCTTCGGAAAGCGGCTTCTGGAAATCGTCGATGGCGTGACGGCGCATGTACTGGCCCGTGAGAATGCTGGCACGGCTGCTGCAGCAGATCGCCGTGGTGGCGAACGCGTTTTCGAAAAGTACGCCGTCGGCTGCGAGCTGGTCGAGGGCCGGTGTGCGCGTGCCGAGCTGGCCGGTGGCGCTCAGCCCGGCGTAGGGTTGGTCGTCGGTGAGAAAAAAGACGATGTTGGGGCGGCTGGTGGCGGGAGCTGCGGCAGTGGTCAGCGGTGCGATTGCGGCAGCCACCAGCAGGAGGGCGAGGCGTGGAATCAAAATCGGCATTAGATTACTTCCCGTCCTTTCTCTCCGGCGGCGTGCGGGGTGGGGGACCGGAAGACGTGACCGGATGATAAGGCACTTTTCCTTTCCGGGTGAGGGCGGTGGACTCGATGTAGGAGGCGGGGACCTTCGCGCCATCGGCTCCGGACCAAAGATTGTTTTCCTCGACGGTGCCGTGAACGAGGACGGCGGGCGCATCCCAGGCGACGTTGTCGCGCAGGACGTTGGGTTCGCCGGACTTCGTTGCGAGGATCACGGAAAAACCGGTGCCACAACGGATCGCCGTGCAACGTTCGAAAACAAGTGGCGCGGTGTTGTTGTTCTGGTCGAAGCCACGCTTGGGCTGGTCGGTGGCGACGCAGCCGACGATCACGTGGGCGGCGGCGACAAAATCCCCGCCGACCTTGAAGCCGTTGCCGTTGCCCGTGAAGCCCTCGATGCTCCAGAGATCGAGGCCGTTGCGGTAGGCGACGCAGTTTTCGATGCGCACGGGATGCGGCGCCTTCCACAGGTCGAAACCGTCGTCGGCGTTTTCCCAGGCGCGGCAGCCGCGGAAAACGTTGCCGGGGCCGACCGCGAATTTTGCGCCGAAGCCGTCGGCGTTCTGGCCGCGGGTGGGGAAATCGACGTTGCGATAGGACTCGCAGTCAAGGACGAGGGTGTGGCTTGCCGGCGCTCCAAGGTTGATGCCGGTGTTCAGATTGGCGTGTGCGCGGCAACGTTCGATGATGTTGTGATGGCCCGATACTGAGATGCCGAATCCCGCTGCGCCGGTAACCTCAAGGCCGACGAGGTGCCAGTAATCGCCCGAAACGGAAAATCCGTGCGCGCGCCGGTCCTTGCCTGCACTGGAGAAATCGAACACCGGCCGCTCTGAACCAGCGGCTTCGACGCGGATTGTGGCGGCTGCAGATCCCTTGCCGGCGAACAGAATGGTGCTTGCAGGCCGGTAGGTGCCGGCTGCGACGCGAATCGTATCGCCCGGCCGGGCACGTTCGATGGCTTCAGCCAGACTGGCCAGGGGCGCCGCCTCCGTGCCGGCTGCGCTGGCCTTTCCGGCGAGGGAAACGAAAATTGTCACGGCGCTTGCGCTGGTAGCCACATGCATCACAGCAGCCAGCAGCAGGCCCGCGAAAACGAATCGACGATTCATGGGATATATCTTCATGTCGGAACCCCTGCGGCTGAAACGGGTTCGATTCGAAGTACTCGGACGGGAGTCCGTAATGAACCCTTCAGCGCGTTGCGCCCAACAGGCGCGCGGGGACCGCCTGACGTGCCGCGCCGGGTCCGGAGAAGTCCAGCGACAACTCCGCGCTGGCGACACCGCGGCGATAATACACGCGCAACGGATGCCAGCCCTTCGCCAGGTGGATCGTGCCCGAAACCTCGTTGCCGCTGCGGGCGAAGTCGTCGTCAATCACGCGGGCGTCATGCAGGAAAACCGTGGCACCTCCGTCGCTCTTTTCGAAGAAGGTGTACTCACCGTCGTCCCCCGCGAGGAAATAGCCTTCGTAGGCGACGCCACTGTTCAATTTCGCCCGGGCCGGAGTGGCGTCGATTTTCGTCGAGGTGCCATGTGCCGTCGGGGTGAGATTCCGGAAGTCCGGCACCCACGCCCAGGAACCCGCATACACGCTGTATCGGATCTTTCCGGTCTGCATCCCTGACGGAGTCACCGCTGGCACGAGCGCGGAGTCATAGGGACGTTTGGCGTCCGGATCGGGCATGCGGGCCTGCAGGGCGCGGGCTTTCATCCGCGTCTGGATCGCTGCCATTCCCGATGCCGCAGCGAGATTATTAGCCTGGCGCGGATCTTTCTCCACGTCGTAGATCTCGAAGTCATCGTCGGCGGACTTGATGTTGTAACGCACGCCCACGAAGTGATCGATCAGCACGGTCTGCATCTGCTTGCGGTCGCGGCCGCGATGCGACGGTGCAAAATCGGCGTATTCCGGTGTCTTCCCGGGGTTGAAGTATTCGATATAGAGCGCACTGCGGCGCTGTTTCCCCTTGCCGGTCAGCGTGGGCAGCAGCGACACGCCATCCGAGCCGGCCGGGGCGGCGATGCCGGCGGCGTCGGCAAACGTCGCGAGCCAGTCCCATTGCCCCGTCGGAGTCCGATCGATGCGACCGCCTGCGATCTGTGCGGGCCACCGCACCAACGTTGGCTCACGTGTACCACCTTCCAGGTTGTCGCGCTTGATTCCATCAAAGGGTCCGTAACCGGCGAAGAATGTCGGGGCGTAGGGCTCGTCCTTCAGGTAGGATTCCTTCGACGGTCCGTTGTCGGAGCTGAAAACCACCAGCGTGTTGTCGCCGATCTTCAGATCCTTGAGCAGTTGTATCACGTCACCGACGGCGGCATCGATGCGACGCACGTCGGTCGCGTAGCGTTTTTGCGCGTCAGGCCAGGGGACCTCGGGAGTGGAGGGATTCTTGTCGTCGTCCCACGTGGCGTGAACGACCGCCGGATCGAACCAGCTGTCCATCTTTCCGGTGGCCGTGTTGATCATGGCTCCGGGCTTTCCGGTCCATTGCAGTCCTCCGTGCAGGCCGCCGCCGGCGGGAAATGGGCACGGTGGCAGCGCGAGCACGGCGTGCGGGGTGTCGAATGCCAGGTAGATGAAGAAGGGCTGCTGCGGTTGTGCCGTGCGGTGGTCGATGATCCATTGCTTGGCGCGGGCGGCGAAGAGATCGGTCGTGTAGCAGAGGTCGAATCCTTCCGTGAAAACCCGGTCGTTTTCCCATACTTCACGGTTGTCCTCCGCCGGATAGTGAAAGTGCCCGTCGCCGTGGCGCACGTAGCCGAAGTAGTAGTCGAAGCCGCGCTTGGTCGGGTAACCCGGCCACCCGGCCAATGCCTCTGCGGCAGGTTTTCGGGTTCTGGTCCTCGGTCCGTCGCTGCGGCCCTGCAGTCCCCACTTGCCGAACGCGGCGGTGGCGTAGCCGGCCTGCTTCAGCACAGTGGCGATCGTGTGATTGTTGGCGATGGCCTTGTCGAACTGGTTGTCGCGCACGTTGGCGTGTCCCTGTGTCCGACCCGAAAGGATGGACGCCCGTGAAGGGGCGCAAACCGGGGCCCCGCAGTAATGATTGCGAAGCAGCACGCCGTCGTGCGCCATGGCATCAAGCTGGGGCGTGGAGAACGAGGGAATGGAGCGGTCATTGAGCGCCCGACGCTCGTTCTGGAAGCTGGGTCCGGTGTCACCGAAGCCGAGATCATCACAGAGGATGAAGATGATGTTGGGCGGTTCGGCGGCATGGTCGCGAATGGCAAGGGACAGCAGGGCCACGAGACCGATGAGCAATGACTTTTTCGAGGTGAACATAAGCGGATTGAATTGAAGCAGCGCGGATCGGGCGGCCTCTTAGTTTCCGCCGGAAACCTGCCGGCCAAGCCATTGGATGACCAGTCTGTGCATTCCGTCGGTCAGCCGGTTCTCTTCGAACGGCGTTGCCATCTCGATGCCCCTTCCGTTGCCAAGGGCGTCGTAGTTCAGACGGGCGAACGCCACGGCGTCGCTAACCTCGCCGGGCGTGGCATAGCGGTCCTCGCTCGGAGCAACGACGAGGATCTTCCGGGGAGCGATCGATGCCATGATCTCGGGATAGTCGACGGGGATGCGGTCCTCGTGCCCGATGAACGCGCCCAGACGCGGAAGCCAGCCGTAGAGATGACTGAGCCGGGCGATTCCGCCGGTGCGCCGCCCGGCGGTGTCCGACCGCAGGGGCGTGAATCCCGCGACGACCGCCACGCCGTCGACCCGTTCATCGAGGCCGGCGGTCAGGAGGCCCACCGTTCCGCCCATGGCGAAGCCGTAGACATAGATCGGGCGCGGCGTCTTCAGCAGCTGCTGCACGGCGTCGATTCCGTTGCGCACATCGCAGACCATCCTGCCCATCAACGAGGCGTCGGGATGCTTCACATGAAACGCCTGCCGCTCCTTCTGTCGGAAAAAGGTTCCGATCGGGTCAAAGGAAAAGACGGGGAACCCGGCTTTGAGCAGCGCCGCCGGGGCGAATTCTGCCAGCTTGTATCCGGGCACATAACCCTGCGCGGTCTGGAAGGCCGGGAGCCAGATGACAACCGGGCGATTCTGATCTTTCTTGGGCATGAACAGGCAGCCGGTCACGCCCTCGCCGAAGGTGACCACCGTTGCCTCAACACTCGAAACCCTCGCAGGCCCGGTTGGCACCACCGGTTCCTCATCGGCTGGGGCGGGCGGGCCGCGGCGCGGGGCCGGTGGCGGCACACCGTCGACTGCATCCTGAATCTTTGTGTAATGATTTCGGATGGCGGTTGGCAGTGTGGCCAGGTCCAGAATCGAAGCAGGCGCCTTCCGGTATGGAATCTCATCCCCGATCAGCCACTGGATCTTGTCGGCGATCCTGCGGTGCAAGGCACTCTGGGATTCCGCGGTGATTGGAACGGCCGGGGCCTTGAGAGACAGTTGCGGATTCACCCGCGGAAAATCCGCCACGTTGATCGGATTGCGCATGGCCCAAGCCTGGTAGTCCCATGGATGCAGCGGCTGGTAGGGGAACAGCCGGGTGAGCGGTTGCGCGCCGCTGGCCGCGTTCAGCAGGAAATCGCTGAATGCGATGAACGTGTCGTTGCCGACAATCGTGTGCCCGCCGGGACGGTAGCGCAGGACCTGGTTCGACGCCAGACCGAACATGTCGTAGATCGGCTTGATCGTGTCATGGACCTGCTCCGCGGTCCAGGTGTTCTCCACCGTGTCCTCCGTGGCAGTGCTCATCATGATCGGCCGCGGGGCGATCAGGGCATAGAGAAAGTGACTGTCCGCCGGCAGCTTGTCCTCATTGCCCGCAAAAAAACGCGCACGCTGGTGAACCCAGTCGGAAAAGCGGCGGGTGAGCTGCTCCAGGGATTCTCCCGAGTAGCTCTGGTCACAGTAGCGGTACGGCATCGAGCCGCCGCTGCCAGGGCTCGACGCGATGACGCCTGCGAAGCGTGGATCAAATGCCGCAGCCGCCAGCGCGGACTTGCCTGATCGGGAATGGCCGCCGATGTAGACCTGCTTCGCATCCACGAAGGGCAGCGTGACCAGCCAGTCCAGCACGCGGCTGGCGCTCCAGCCGCGCCTCCGGAACGAGGACCAGTCGGGCTTTCCGAACAACTCGTGGTACTGCATCGAGCCGTCCCGGAAGTCGTGCGCATCGTGTACGGCGAAGCCGAAGCCGTGATCCATCGCCTTCTTTGCCCAGGAGATGTACCGCTCGGTGTCACAGAGAAATATCCCGGAGGGGGTCCGGCTCTTCGGCAGATAGAGCTTCACCCCCAAGTGAGCCGCATGGTTGGGTCCGAACGAAAGCCGCACATTCCAGATTTCCCGCCCCTCGACAGTCGACTTTTCGAGTATCTCGGCAACGACGTTGCCCGGCGGCGGTGGAGCCGTGCCCAGCAGCCATCGTTCCGTCAGATCCGCGAGTTGCTGGCGGCGTTGGGGCCAGTTCCCGGGTGTCGCGTGTTGCGCCTGTC
Organism: uncultured Opitutaceae bacterium; assembly: GCA_964583635.1. Classification (GTDB taxonomy): domain Bacteria; phylum Verrucomicrobiota; class Verrucomicrobiia; order Opitutales; family Opitutaceae; genus UBA6669. The sequence continues at coordinate 11,763 of CAZOXB010000002.1, forward strand.
CCCGTTCCATCCAGCTCATGGGATCCGGAAGGAAGAACTGGGACGGCATCAGGTCGAAGTCCGGCGGCAATTCGCCGTCACGTTTGAGGAAGTCATTGAACGCGTCGGTCAGCGTCAGGGGCGGCAGCCGCCGCTGAAGTTGATCGAGTTCCGCCCGGCGTTTCGCGAGACTGCCCGGCTCGAGGATGCTCCCGGCCGAGTCCGCAGAATGCCCGATGGTAGCACTGGCCAGAATCACTGCGAGAACGGCAATGACCGGGGTTGAGAGGGGGGATGGAATCATTTTCGGGATCATTTTTCGCGATTCCGGCACAAACAGTCCGGATGGCCCACGTGGGAACTCATGGAAAAATTTGTGGGGACTCGGTCAACCTGGGCAGGGGCACCCTGGCGCCACTGCCCGGACCCGGTACATCGTTTAGGGATCCGGGCGGTGGCATATCGCCCTTTGCGGAGCAACTGCCCGTTTCTTGGAATCAGAGCTCGAAGGTCGTGGTGAAGATGAACGTGCGCGGATTCACGATGCGGAAGGTGTGCGGCTCTCCGTTCGGGTAGGCGCCGACGGCCTGAAGGCGTGCATGCGATTCCTGGATATTGCGCACATTGAGCTGGAAACGCGCGCGAACCTTGTCGTTGAACAGACTCACCCGGTAGGTCGCGAAGGCATCGAAGTAGGTGTGCGCCTTGTCCCAGATCGGACGGTTCGGGTCGAGCGTCTCGGCGATTTCGATGTTCCCGTTGATGGGGACGCCGTAGTAGCCGATGGCGCCCTTGCTTTCGTAGCGAATGCCGCCGCCGACCGTCATGTTCTTCAGGATGCGGTTATCGCTGATGCCGGCCAGCTTGTAGCTCGTGGCGATGTTGACACGCCATTCGCGGACCTGCGGCCGCGACGTGCCCTGAGTGGCGGCGTCGATCCTCATCGGCGTGATGACGCTGGTGTTGATGAAGTCACGCGGGGTCCGCGCGCCGGCGAGGGGGCCGACGGCGTCGTAGCCCGTGTCGAGCCACTTCGTACCGGTGCGCGGGTCGATGATACTCTCCCATACCGGAAGCCGTTCCTGGAGCCACTTGTTTGAGCTTGGGGATTGGAAGCCGTCAATGGATTCGGTCCGGGTGACGTTGGCGCGCAGCGTCCAGTTGTTCGAGGGATTGTAATTCAGTTCGATCTCCTCTCCCTTGGCGAGGATATCGGTGGTGTCGCCGAGCACGTCGCTCTGCCATGCGGCGAATATTGTCGGATCGAGTCCTTGAATGCGGTAGGCCTCGGCGTCAGCCGCTTCGGGCGTCATCGCCGGATTGAGCTGCGTGAGCCAGTTCACTGCCTGGCTGTGGAGATTGAAGACGTAATTGTTCGGCCCCTGGAGGAAGTCGGCATCAATGAGGCGCTTGGCAATGTTCGTCCCCTGGCTGGCCCGAGAGTTTATCTGCTGCGTGGTGTAGTGGTTGAGCCGGAGCATGAACTTGCGGCCCAGGCTGATGGTGACGCCGTAGTCCTTGCCGACGGAGCCGGGATTGGGCAATTGCTCAAGGAGGATGTTGATCGCGGGCCCCGCGGGTTTGAAGCTGTCTGCGCGATTATAGTAGAAACCCATGCCTTGGAGGGCCGATGCCAGGTGTGCGGTCCAGCCAGTGCCGCTGCTGGCGTTATCGATGGAACTCCACCCGCGGAAGGGCCGGAGGACGACCCCCTTGGTGGTCGTGTCGCCGCTGCGTTTGTCCCAGTCGCCGCGCCAGCCCTTCATCTTGTCGAAGTCGAATTCATATCCATTGGGCAGGAGGGCGACCCGGTTCTGACGCCGTTCGCCGACCTGATCGGAACGAAGGCCGTAGGTGGTGACCAGCCGGTTGTTGAAGAACGAGCTCTGCACGATGAAGCCCTTTGTCTGGAGCAGCCTCACCGCGGAGTTGGCGTTCTCGCCGGCGCTCGCTTCGGCGATGGCCGAGCCTCCAAACTCTGCCTGATCGGTCACCCACTGCTTTGTCTGGGCGTTGTACCACCTGAACGCGTAGGTGCCGTACTCCGCACGTGAAGGTGCGTAGTCGATGTCCTGGCCGTCCGCGTCGCCGACATAGTAGTGGAAATAGGGCCGGGTCGCGGTCGTCGACGCCGGAAAGCCGTTGGTGGAGAGCTGATTGCCCTTGGGTTGGCCCGCGGGCGCGTAGATCGGATTGTCCGAGATCATCGCGTCGCGGTTGCGGTAGACGAAATTCTTGGACTTCTGCTCCTGATAGTAACCGAGAATCTGCTGACGACCCAGCCAGCGCACCCACTTCGATTTTTCCTGCGTCAGGTCCAGCACGTACGCGAGCTGTGCCCGGTAGGAGTCCTGCTCGTAGGGAGTCTCCGTCCAGACGGGTTCCGGGACGCCGAGATAGGGTTTGCGGAAGAACGGATTGGGGCTGCCGTCGAGCAGCCGCTCATTGACGTCGACGTAAAGATACCCCGCGGTGCCGACGGGACCGACGCTTCCCACGGTCGTTTTGCGTATGCGGTCCGCGTCCTCACGCTGCCAGGCGAGCTGCATCGCTGCGGTATGGCGGCCGGTGTCGAGCAGGACCTGCTCGAATTCGACCGTTGAGGTGTCGACCTCCTCGCGTTGGTAGTTGGGTCCGGACAGATTGACGTGGGCAAAATCGTAGATGGAGGGATCCGACACGGCGCGGATCGTGGAGAAGAGCGGGCGGCCGTCGCGGATCGGCTCGGGGACGCTTTCGAGCAGACGGTTGGTGCCGGCGACGTTGGCCGCGCCGTTGGTCGCGGTGGCGGAGGGCATGCGGCTGATTTCCCAGAGCTGAATTCCGCCCTGATCGACAAACAGGATGGGGCCCGGCCGGTTCATGTTGGCCAGCCCGAGAGGATTGCTGGTGCCGGTGTAGGTGGTTTTGACGCCGTTGACCGTGGCCACCTGGGTGACGGGATCCCATGTGGGGCTGCCCAGTTGGTGCCAGTAGGAAATGCCATCGCGGGGCGTCATCGTGTTGGCCCGCGTGCCGTCAGCCAGGTAGTGTTGGAACGATGCCCGCAGCGTCGTGTACTTGAACGGCTGGGCGCGAATCATGGCATTGAGCCGGCGGGTGTTGAGCCCCGAGGGTTTCTGACGGTCCTCATCGTGCTGATAGACGGCGCTCACCCGGGCGGCGAGCTTGCCGCGGATCAGCGGTCGACTCAGATCGATCGACGTGCGCCAGCCTCCGCTATCGTCGAAACGCGCCTGTGTGGTGGTGAAATCCTTGTTCAGATTGGCCGACGCGGAGACCATGTTCACGGTGCCGGAGCCCTCGCCCAGCCCGAAAAGGGTGGAGTTGGGACCGCGGCTGATCTCGACGGCGTCGATGTCAATCGGGTCAACCGGCACCCGTCCGCTGCTGGCGAAGCCGGAGCGCGAGATGTTGGCTGCGCCGATGCCCCGGAGGCGGTTCGACGACTGGCGGTCCGTCAGGACCTTGTCGGAGACATATCCCTTGCGGTCGACTTCGAAGTCCGTGAAGGTGTCCGCACCTTCCGCACCCGCCTCGTAGGCGAAGATGTCGTTGATATCGAGCATGGCGAAGTCGGACATCTGCTGCTTCGTGACCACCGAGATCGAGGAGGCGAGGTCCTCCAGGCTGCTGTTGAGCCGGGTGCCGGACATGGTGTTCGTCGCCATGTAACCCGTGGTGGATTCCTTGACCTCGAAGGGCGAGAGTTCCACGACCTTTTGGGATTCAGGAGGCGTTGCGGTTGAGCTGGCCGTCGTCTGTGCATCGGCGCCGGAGAGGCCGCCGAGCCATGCCGCGAGCAGCGTGAGTGCATGCTTGGATTTCATGGTTCTTGGTTGGAGATTCCTGGAGGGGGAAGTATCTTGAGACTCGGGCGGTCGCTGGGCTGGGTCGGCGCCGCCCATCAGCCGTTTGGGTCGGGGGCCCTCGTGACCGCGACCGCACCGCGGTTCCTGCCCGGCGTTGCGATCAGCTTGGTGCCGTCAAGCAGGTGGTGAAGTGCCTCCTGGGCGGTGAAGACGCCCTTCACGGCATTGGTGGTGGTGCCGGCGATCTCCCGGGTGGAGTAGAGGAGCTCGAGGCCGGATTGTTGCGCGAACTTCTTGAGTGCGATCTGGGCTTCGGCGGCCGGGATGTCGAAAGATCTTGTCGAGGGACCGCCGCCTTGGGGTGTCTCACCCCACAAACCCTGTCCCGCACAAAATACCACGCAGAGGATGCACACAACACGCCGGATGAACCGTGTGAGCATGGAATCGAAGGACGGGGCGGATAACATGGCGGCAGGGGCGCGGACGCCCGAGGTACACCCAAATAGACGAACCGAACCGGCCGGCCTAACTAAGTGCTGATGGACTTTTCCAGGAGCTGACGCGGAACAAACGTGCGGCCGCCTTAGTTCGGGCGTGTCGATGGCAGACGCCGACGCAAGACAGTTTCGTTGCCGCGGCGTTCGCCCACGATTCTGAAGCTCTGCTCAAGCACTTCGAGAAAAGCCTCGTATCCGCTCGGGGCAAACGTTCCGCCAAAGGCCTCGGACAGGAGCGACGCGTCACCGATTACGAGCTGGTGCCGGTTGTAGCGATTGAACTCGGCGACAACATCCGCGAGCGGGGTATCCGAAAATTCCAGTTTACCCTTTTGCCATGCGAGGGTGTTCTCAAGACGTTGCGGAGCCACCATGGCGACACGAATCCGGGGAGGCTCGAGGGAATCCCTCGTGGGCAGGGAGACGGTGGCCTGTTCGCCGGCAACGAGCAGTTGAACGGGAGCGGCATCATTGGCCGCCACGACAGGCGAGGCCGGTAAAGTGGCCGTCGTGGCCGCATGGTTCACGCTGACCTTGCCTTCCTTCACCAAGACCTCGACGGACTCCGGACGGAACCGCACATTGAATGCAGTGCCGACTGCGCGGACGGATACCGTGCCGACGTCGACCCAGAAAGGACGCTGGGGATTTTTCGCCACTGAAAAGAATGCCTCGCCACGCTTGAGGCGTACCCGCCTCTCGGAGGCTGTGTAGGCGACTTCAACCACACTGTCGGTGTTCAACCGCAGCACCGACCCATCCGGCATCTCAGCGGTGCGTGAAGCACCTCGAACCGTCGCCAACGAAGCGGAATAATTGTCAGGGGAGGTGCGGGGCGTCAGACTTAAAATCGCGACCACCGTCACCACGGCGGCGGCACCCACGGCGACGGGTGCCAGCCAACGCCTGCGCCGGGTGGCAGGAGGAGAATCGGCGGCAGGCGGAACCTCGAAAGGCACCACCTCTGCCCCGGTCAGCGCGGGATCACGCAGCCGATCGAGCAGGCGCGACGTTTCCTCCATTTCCGCAAAGGCGGCAGCATGGCCCACATTGCGACCCAACCATGCCTCGAGTTCCTGCTGTTCATCCGCCGTCAATCCACTTCTCCGGCGCAGCACCCATTCCGCCGCGGTGCGTTCGATGGCCAGAAAATCGTCGGGCAGATCGTTCCCGTTGGTCCTCATCGCCGGGCCTTTCGGAGCACGCCACGTTCGCTCAGATAGGTGCGGCAGCGCATCAGTCCGATGACCATCTGCGCATTGACGGTGTGAATGGACAGCCCCAGCCGTTCCGCGATCTGGCGGTTTGAAAGACCATGGATTCTCTGCAAGGTCACGATTTCGCGGCAGCGATCGGGCAGCCGGCGGATCGCCTCGTGCAGGATCTCAAGTTCCTGCGCGAGGCTGACACGCTCGGCGACGTCGCTTCCATCCTCTAAGACGGACGAAGGCTCATCACTAACTAAGGGTTCGGTGACGACGATGCGATTGCGCCGCACCAGATCGAGGGCGACGTTGCGTGCGGTTGTGAAAAGGAAGGCGCGGGTATTGGTGATCGTGCCTGAGCTCCGGGCCCGCAAGAGGCGCAGATACGATTCCTGCAGGAGGTCGTCGGGATCCATCAGGGAGGGAAACCGCGCCCGCAGCCACGCCCGCAAGGCGGTGGCATGAGGACGGACTTCCTCATCAAACCAGCGGGCGGTTTCCAGGTCCTGGGGGGGCACGAAGGGCGAGCATGCCGCGACGGGAGTCCGGTCATCAAGAAAAATGATCGGCGCAGGCGGGCTTCCGCCTGGCAGATCCACTCCGCCCGGCCACCAGCCACCCGGTCGGCGATCGACCCCCCTATTTCGGGAAAGATCCCGCCGCTTGACAGTTCGGTATGTCTGTCAACCATGTCAGTCATGCAAATCACCACCCGCGAGTTCACCCGCAGGTTTCCCAGCTACCGCCGGGCTGCGCTGGCCGGGAAGGAGGTGCGCGTGCGGGATCGGGCGGGCAACGACTTCATCTTCCGCGCGGAGAACTCTCCGCCGGTGAGCCTGGCCGAGGCCATGGGTGATCTGATGGGCTCTGTGCAGAGCGGTCAGAAGAAAAAATCGCTGGCTGGCTATGGGCGTGGTTGATGCGATCCTCGATACCGGGGCGTTGGTCGGTGCGCTGGACAAGGACGACCAATGGCACGCATGGGCGGCCAGGGAGTTTGCAGCCATTTGCCAGCCGGCGCTCACCTGCGATGCCGTGATTTCGGAAGCCTGTTTCCTGCTGCGTACCGTGCCTCAGGCGCGCGAGAAGATTTTTCTCATGATCGAACGCGGCATCCTGCGCGTTGAGGCAGTGTTGCCGGAAGAATCGCCCGCAATCCGCGCGTTGCTTTCCCGGTATGGCGAGCGGATGGATTATGCCGACGCCTGCCTGGTCCGCCTGTCGGAGTTCCACAGGAAACACACGATTGTGACGACCGATGGCGGGGACTTCCGGGTCTATCGCCGGTTTGGACGCCAACCGTTGTTGCTGCGCACTCCCGTTCCGTAAGCGCAGTGGAGATTGTGAGGTGATAACGTGAGGTGCTCGCGCCATGCCTCCTATGAGCAGCATGGTCTGCGAAACCTCGGCGATACACCCCCCTCTTACTTCGTCATCCAAGTCATCACCACAGCACCCCGAAATCCAGCCTCATGAAGCGGCGACCTTTTAGGTCCTCTTTTGAAGCAACACTTGCGCCTTCAAAAATCTACATGGGCGGAAGTCGGGCTAAGCCGGGCGCAGAAAGGGCAGTTGACCGAATCGGCGGATGGGAATAGCATGTTTAAACATGTAAATTTAACGCAATGAGCAAGGCCTTTTCTTTTCAAGACATTTACCCCCTGTCGGACTTTCAACGTAATACCAGGAAGCATCTGCAACGGCTGAAAAAAGGCCGGCGACCGAGCATTTTGACCGTCAACGGAAGACCGGAAGCGGTGGTGGTGAACGCAGCTGTTTTTGAGGAAATGCGGGACCGCATCGAGCATATGGACAACGTCGAAAGAATTCGGGCTGCGATTGAAGAGGCAGATTTGGGAAAAAGCGTCTCGACCGAGGATGCCTTTGCCGCTGCCCGGGCCGCCCTCAAAATGGCGAAGAAGGCATGACCCTTTACCGTGTCAGGTGGACACGCATCGCAGCCGATGAGCTTGTGACAATTTCGCAATGGATTGCCCGGAAAAACCCGTCGGCGGCCGCACGGTGGCTCGACGCGACCGAAGCCCACGTTGCCACACTCCAGTCATTTCCTGAAAGATGTCCTCCTGCCCCGGAATCAAGGGAAACGGATGTCGACGTTCGCCAATTGATCGTGGGCAAAGGACGCGGCCAATATCGCGTGCTGTTTCGCAAGAAGGGAAAAGAGGTTCATGTTTTGAAAATTATTCACGGGATGCGTGAACACCTGACATCTCAGGATATCGAAGAAGCCGGATGGGAATGACGTCTGCATCTCAGTGCCAACCGGTCCCTTCTTGGCTTGCCGTGGTGCCGCTTGTAACAGACCCGTTGCTCTATTTCCCGTCATGAAAATTCCGATTCAACTTTCCTCTCTCTTTCTTGCCATGATCCTGGCATTCCATGGTTCCGCCAACGCTGGGGAGAACGTATTGACCGCCGCGGAGAAGTCGGACGGTTGGGAACTGCTGTTCGACGGCAGGACGCTGGACGGGTGGCGCACGTACGGCACGAAGGCGCCCGGTGGCTGGGAGGTCGTCGACGGCACGCTGCACGCCATCGCCAAGGTCAAAGGCGCCGAGCTCATCACCGAAAAGAGCTACAACGATTTCGAGTTTTCCTGGGAGTGGAAGATCTCCGAGGGCGGCAACAACGGCGTGAAGTATTTCGTCACGGAGGCCCGTCCCAAATCGCCCGGCCACGAATACCAGATGCTCGACGATACCCGGCACCCCGATGGTGCGAAGGGGGCGAAGCGTCAGACCGGCGCCTTTTACGACGTACTTCCACCCACGGCCGACAAACCGTTGCACCCTCCCGGTTCATGGAACCGATCCAGGATCGTCGTGAGGGGCAACACCGTGGAGCACTGGCTCAACGGCAGGAATATCCTCACCTACCAACTCGGGAGCGATGCCGTGAAGGCCGGCCTGGCGGGAAGCAAGTTCAGGAATGAGGCGGGCTTTGGCGATAAGATCGCCGGCCATATCATGCTCACCTACCATCAGGACGACTGCTGGTTCAGGAACATCAAGATCCGCCCGCTGAAGTTGCCAAAGTAAAGAGTGAAGAGTGAAGGGTGAGGAGTGAAGGGGCTGACTCGAATGGCGCCAAGACAGGCCAAGAGGGAGGAGGGAAAGGCGTCAGGCACTCATCTGTCTTGGTTTGTGGTCCAAACTCCGGAGAGGAACCACAGATTGCACAGATGAATACCGGATTGAAGACCCCGAACCTGTTTTTCAACTGCCTTCCATCCGGTTCGTATCTGTCATCTGTGGTTAAATCGGTTGGGAAGATTTGACCACAGAATGCGCGGAATGCACGGAGTTGAGAACGGCAGGATCTCTAATCCGTGTCAGCCGTCTGCCCGCCATGGATCGCCGATGCGATCAAGCCAGCCCTGCGTTTTCCTCAGAAACTCCTGCGCGAGCTTCGGCGATGAGGAGGCGAGGTTGTTCAACTGATAACGGTCCGCCTGGTTGTCGTAGAGCCTCATGCGGGGCTCGCCGTTCACGCCGTTCCCGAGCGCAAACGTGTACCGGTGGGTGCGGACTCCGCGGTGACCGCCGTCCGTGGAATCGAGATAGAAGGCGGATTCGGGTCGGGACACTCCCTTCCGGCCGAGAAGAACATCGGCATAGTCCACGCCCTGCACTTGCCGGGGGATGTCCGCCTTCCGGCCCATCAGGCCCAGCAGGGTGGGCATGAGGTCGGGCGTGCCGAGCAACAGATCGTCGGTGCTGCCGGCGGCAATGTGTCCGGGCCAGCGCAGGATCATCGGAATGCTGAAGGCCTCCTCGTAGGGATAGGGTTTGCTCATCAGCCCCTGGCTTCCCATCATGTCTCCATGATCGCTGGTGAAGACCACGATCGTGTCGTCGGTGAGATTCAATCGGTCGAGCGTGGCCAGTACCCGGCCGAACTGATCATCGACACCGGAGACCGCGGCGAAATAATCGAGCACGGCATCGCGTGACCTTTGTCCCATGCCTTCGAAGCGCACGTTGCTCCGCTTCAGCAGGTCGCGCCAGGAAAGTCCCCTGTACCGTTCGCGCAACTTCGGCGGAATCTTCTCATAGGGCGGATGGGGAGGGTTGAGCGACATCCACAGCGCGAAGGGTTTGGCGGGATCGCGCATCGCGTCGTTGCGATTTTCAAGGTAACGGATGGCCAGATCGGTCTCGTGCTCGGGCGACCACTGGTTGACGGTGTGGTATCCATCGCGCTTCGCATCGTTGTCCCAATACCGCGGGTGCAGGTGGTTGTCGTAGGCGTTGTAGCCGTACCAGAAATCGATGTGGTGCCGATCCTCCCTGGGTGTGAACTCGTCCCACTTGACGTCGTTCTCCCGCTGATCCTGGGGAAGGTAGGGAGCGTGAGGGTGCGTGAGATGCCACTTGCCGATGTAGCCGATGTGATAACCCGCGTGGTGCAGCACATCGGTGATGCATTCCTCCTCACGCCGCAGGTACACTTCGGGTCGGGTGGAGTTGGCATTGTTGATGATGCCGGTGGCATTGGGGAACCGGCCGGTCATCATCATGCCGCGCCACGGGGAGCAGACCGGGAAGGTGGATGTCGCCTGGGGGAGATACATCCCCTCGCGGGCGAAACGATCGATGTGCGGAGTCAGGACCGGATCCTCCCCCACAAATCCCATGGCGTGCCGCCGCATCTGATCGGGAAAGAAGAAGAGCAGATTGGGAGCTTTGCGGGACGGTCCTGAAACCGCGGATTGGCCGGCGCCTTTTCCCGCCAGCAGGCCACCAGCGGCCAGCATCGAGGCGCTGGCCAGCCAGTCACGGCGATTGAGTTTTGTTTTCATTTGATCGGGAGGGTAAGAATTGGAGGAGAGGGCTCACGCGAAGCCGCGAAGCCGCGAAGTCTCCCAAAATCGGTGTCATCGGTGAAAAATGGATTCCCCTTCCCAGGTCTTCTTCGCGGCTTCGCGCCTTCGCGTGAGTTGGATTGGATCTTCACTGCCATTAACATTAACGCGGTGAATTCATCTGCGCGCCGACGTCCTGCAACCATCGGTCGAGCCGTGTGCCCAGGGAACGCCGCTCTTCCGGGTGGGTGGATGCGCAATCCCTTTTCTCACCGGGATCGTCGTGAAGGTTGTAGAGCTCCTCGTGGGAATCCTCGTAGAACCGGATGAGCTTCCAGTCTCCCACATGCGCCACGCTGTAGGGCGAAACGCGCCCCTTGAACCAGTAGTGGGGATAGTGCCAGAAGAGTCCGTCGTGGAGTGGATGGGTTTTTCCCTTCAGCAGCGGCACGAAGCTGACGCCGTCGAGCGTTCCCGAAGGTTTTCCGCCGGCGAGTTCCACGAGTGTCGGGAAAAAGTCGTGACTGATGACCGGGATGTCGCAGTCCGTTCCGCCGCGCGTCATGCCCGGAACCTTCATGAGCAGCGGCACGCGGAGGCCTCCCTCATAGGGAAAGCCCTTGCCCAGCCGCAGCGGACCGTTGGCGGTTGCGGGCGGATTGCCGAAGTGCACGGCACCGCCGTTGTCGGAGGTGAAGATGACGATGGTCCGTTCGTCGAGATGGAGCTGCCGGAGTTTATCGAGGATGCGTCCGACTCCCTGATCAACGCTGTCCAGCATTGCCGCGTACACGGCATTGCCCTGGCCGTCGGCGGGCGGGTGCCGTGCGGCGTCGGCAACGAGGGTTTCCTTTGCCATGAGCGGGCTGTGGACCGCGTAGTGGGACAGGTAGAGAAAGAAGGGCCGGTTCCGGTTGGTTTCGATGAAGCCAAGCGCCTCCTCGGTCAGCCGGTCCGTGAGATATTCCCCATCGCCTCCACCGCGTTCCGCGAGATCGGGAACCCGGTGGGATGCGCCTTCCTTGCCGTAGGGCCAGAAGTACGAGGCTGGATGGCCGATGTGTCCGCCCGCCACGCTGGAATCAAATCCCTGGTCGCGCGGTGAGAATCCATCACCGCCGAGATGCCATTTTCCGATGCTGCCCGTGGTATAGCCGAGCGGCTTGAGTGCTTCCGCGAGGGTGACCTCTTCGAGGGGCAGATGCTTTTGCCAGTCGGGCAGGTTCAGGCGGCGCTTGGCGGGCGGATTCTCGCCCGCAATCCAATCGGTGATGTGCAGACGGGCGGGCGCCTTGCCGGTGAGGATCGCTGCGCGGGAAGGAGAGCAGACGGCACAGGATGCGTAGGCACGCGTGAACCGCACGCTTTCCGCGGCGAGTCGATCCAGGTTGGGGGTCTCGTAAAAACGGCTGCCGAAGCAGTGCCCATCATATGCCCCCATGTCATCGATGAGGATGAAGACGATGTTGAGGGGAGCGGCGGCGATCGATGTGAGCGGGAGCAGGAGCAGGGAAACCAGGAGGCTTGCGAGGGATTTCATGAGGTCGCTCAGGGTTGGCTGGGGAGAAGGCGAATTTCGATGGGAAGGCCGTTCCGGCAGGTGAACTCAAGGGTGGTGTGACCGGATGCACTGGCGATCAGTGTAACCTGTGGATTCGCCTCCGCAAGCCGGTGGTCGCCGACGAGCGTCACGCGGACCCGTGAAGGCAGGCTGGCGGAACGAAACCACGAACGCGAATAGATACTGACCTCCCGCTGGCGTCCGTCGGGATAGTACTGGTCGGCTTCCGTTCCGGAATACAAATGGAGATCGGGATCGCAGACGCTCAGCGCGGTGCCCGTCGCGCCGGCGCTTAGCATGACAAGCGCGGGGGTGTCCACGGAATCGATGGGCAGGCCGGTATTCGCGATCGGTTCGAAGCAGGCCGCGGCGATTATACCGGTGTCACGATCCTCCACGATATGTGCGGCCTGGTCGCGGCGAATGACGGTGAACGGGGATGTTTCCGGATGCCGGAGTGCCTCCGTGAAATCACGCCGGCGCCCGTCGGAGGGACGGATCAGGATGGCGTAGGCATACCCTTCATCGCCGGGAGCGCAGCCGTGATCCAGCCAGGCGAGCACAAAATCGCCCGCGGTGTCCTGCTTGTCGTTCTGGCTGCGGGAAGCCTGGGTGGATTTCGTGACATGGAGCGACGAATCGGAGAGCAGATAGTACGCGTTGCCGATGGTGTCGACGAGTCGCGTGCCTGTTGCGTGAGGCCGATCGAACTCGGCGGGAAAACCGGAGAGTGCGTCGTCGGCGTCAATTTGCACGGGCATGCTCCGGTCCTTGATGTGCTGCTGAAAGAGCGTGGTGCGCGTGGCATGCTCCCGATCGGTGTTGGTGATCCCTGATCCGAGCAGCACGACGTGATCATTGAAGAAGAACACGGATTTGCGTGCGCGATGCGAGCCATCGTACTTCGCATGCTCGTGGAGCTTCATGGCGAAAATTCCGTTGCGGCCGCCCAGATTGCTGCCTCCGGCGAACGCCTCGTCGCTGATGAGCATTTCCTCGAAGCCGCTGAAGCGGTCGACGTTGTTCACCCGGTCCCGCAGCAGATCGAGCGGAAGGTGGAGGGTGGTGGTGCCGGGCCAGCAGTTCCAGTCCCAGCCGGCCTCTGAGAATCCGCTGTCGAAAAGATTGATGGGATCGCCGGCGGCGAGGATCTCGACGTGTCCGTAGGCGAGGTAGCGTCCGAAGATGTTTGCTCCCGGATAGATCTCCGATCCCCAGAGGTAGCGGCTGAAGCCGCGCGCCGTGACCAGCCAGTCGGCGCGGCGATGCGCGGCCGTGGTGGCGTAGCTCATCGTGAGATGTCCGGTGGGGGGCGCCTCGGGGGCGATCGCTGCCATCGTTGCGGAGGGGGCATCGGCCGCGGCAGCGCCAGGGTTGGCCATCAGCCGCCGGGAAAGTGCGGACGGTTCCGCCGATTTCCTTCGAGGCGGCGACGAACGACTCCGCGCGTCGGCGAGGCGTCTCCAGGCGGCCGCAACCTCGCGGTCCACGGGCTCGCGGCCATCGGGCGAGCCGGCGAGAGCCAGAAAGAGATAGGGTTCGGGATTGAGTGTGAACGTGGCGTTCGGATGGCGTCCCGAAAGACTGAGCGGCCATTGCAGCACGTTGCTGTGAAAACGCAGGTTGAGCATCGCCCGGCGAAGGCTGGCGTGACCGGGTTCGGGAACCCGCAGGGCCGTGTTGGAAAACAGCCAGAGAGCCTGGCTCGCGCCCATGATGCCGCCTTCGGCGTAAGCGGGATAGTGATTGCCGTGATGAAGGACGCTGCCGTCGGCCTGGATTCCGCCGTTCAGGCCGTGGCATGGCTCAAGGGCCCTGCCGAGCCAGCGCGACGTGGCGGCGAGCGCGCGGCTGCGCTGCGTTTCATCCTCCAGGAGAAGTTGTGAGGCGATCTGTCCGTGCACGGTGGTGTTGAGCGTGTCGATGCTGATGCCATTGACCTGGTCGAGGGGGATGTAGGCCTTGCCGACGCCACTGAACCAGGACAGCATGCGCTGCACCTCGTCGAGGCGGCCGGTGGCACGAAGGGCATCGCGCATGAGGTAGAACGGCGCATAGAACTGCCGCGTGCTGTAGCCAAGATGATGCAGGGTGCCCATGCCGCTGCCTTCGGCCCAGCCTTGGTCGATCAGATGATCCGTGAGATCGAAGAACAGGGATCGCAATTCGGCGACCTGTTGCTCGTCGGTGGCGCCACGGCAGGCCTGGGCGACGTCATAGAGGAGCGCGGCATAGGTTTGCAGTCCGTCCCCGCCGCCTGACTCGGCCCATTCGATGGAGTCGGCCGGGTAGGCCGCCTTTTCGTGCGGGTAGGCGATGGCCCGCCCGCGGATGCCGGACGGGGTGCGACGGACCTGCCAGGTGGCGAACCGCTGGCGCAGGCTGGCGAGGAGGCCGGGATCGGGCCGGGCCACAGGTCCGAGGAGTTGTTCATAGCGGCGGGCGACACTTTGCGCGGCTTCGCGTGCACCGGCCGGAACCGGCTCCGCCGGCAACGGCTCGAGGGCGAAGCGATAGAGGCCCTGCCAGTGGTCGTTGGCGTCGGTGGGCAGGCAGGTGCTGACAAAGGGTACCTGCCGGTCGCGGATGTGGTGGCGGGCATCGATCGGCTGGGAGAACACCAGCGAATCGATGAAAAGGGTGCCGCTCCCGGATCCGCCGGGGGCGAGGATCCGCAAGGTGTCCATCCCGACCTGCGGACGGCCCTGCATGTCGCGCTCGAACGCGACCCAGCAGGTGCGCCAGCCCGTGAAGTCCAGGCCGAAGTCAAACCAGCAGTCGCGTTCGCTGCCCCGGCCGAATTGAAACCGCAGCTTCTCCGCGGGGCGCCGCACCGGGCTGTAAATCCACACGACGAAGGAACTCAACGCATTGTCCTTTGCATCGGGCGTGTTCGCCTTGAAGGCGATGGGTTGCCTGAAGGTGAGAACGTCGCCCGGCTGCCAGGTCCAGCGCAGGCTCTGCCGCCCGTATTTTGCGCGCTCCGCGGTCGGTTGCACCGTGGAGGTGGCGCTGGATTCAAGGAACGCCGGCGGCACGGGCTCCTCAAAGGAGAGGACACCGGTGGCGGACAGGGCTCCGACCTGGGCGAGCGCCATGCCGAATCCGATGACGGCGCGAATTTGCGCGAATGCGGGGTGGGGGAGCATGATGGAACGAAGGGTGGCAGGAAGGGCCGGTTCAACCACCAAGGCACTGGCGCCGTTCAGTGACCGGCGCATGCGGGTGCGGCACGGGCGGTCGGCGAGCCTGGTGTCGCGGCTCCACCGGGGAAAGCCGGCCCCGCGAAAATCAGGATAGTCGATAATGTTAAATCCAAAGAAATATTGACATAAACGATTCCCATGATCACGAACGTGCCCGCATGACGATTCCGTCCCGTACCCCGCGCACTCCCGCCCTGCTGATTCTTGCTGCCGGAATGGGCAGCCGGTATGGGGGGCTGAAACAGATCGACCCGGTCGGCCCGGGTGGCGAGACCGTCCTTGATTATTCGGTCTATGATGCCCTCGGCGCCGGATTCGGGAAGCTGGTCTTTGTCATCCGGCGTGATTTTGAGCAGGCGTTCCGGGAGAAGGTGGGGCGGCGTTACGAATCGAGGATGGACGTGCGCTATGTCTTTCAGGAGGTGGATCGGCTGCCGGGCGGCTTCCGGCCACCGGCGGGACGCGAGAAGCCCTGGGGCA
This sequence comes from uncultured Opitutaceae bacterium, assembly GCA_964583635.1. Taxonomy (GTDB): domain Bacteria; phylum Verrucomicrobiota; class Verrucomicrobiia; order Opitutales; family Opitutaceae; genus UBA6669. Next base: position 27,331 of record CAZOXB010000002.1, read on the forward strand.
CCGGGCATGCCGTCTGGTGCGGGGCCGGCGAACTCACCGAGGCATTCGCGGTCATCAATGCGGATGACTATTACGGACGCGACTCCTTCCGGCAACTGGGGAGCTTCCTGACGACGACGGACATTGCCGGGAAGCCGGCCCGCTGCTGCATGATCGGCTTCAAGCTGGTCAACACGCTCTCCGAATTCGGCACCGTCTCTCGGGGCATTTGTGCCGTGGACGCGCAGGGCTTCCTGGTGAACGTCGACGAAGTCACCGGCATCGATCATGGCAGGGTCGTGACAGGAAAGGTCGTTCCCCCGGGATTCATGGACGGTGAGGTCATGGCCTCGATGAACTGCTGGGGATTCACACCGGGGATCCTGGGTTCGCTGGAGCGGCAATTGGCGGAATTCCTCGCCGCACGCGGCGCGGAGTTGAAGTCCGAGTTCTATCTCCCCTCGGCCGTCACCGGCATGATTCGCGCGCAGGAAGCGACCGTCGCCGTGCTCCCGACGGCCAGCACCTGGTTCGGAGTCACCTACCGCGAGGACCGCCCGCGCGTAGTGGCCTCCCTGCAGGCCTTGATCCAATCGGGAGTCTATCCCGCGTCGCTTTGGTCCTGAAGTTTCCTTCCCATGAGCTCCTCTCCTTCGCGCCCCCCGGCGGATCTGCCTGCCGTCGCTGCCGCCTATCCCCTGCTCGGCTGTTTTTCCGAGGGGGTTCCCTATGGCAGCGGCCACATCAACGACACATTCGCCGTCACCATGGACCAGGCCGGCAGGCCGGTGCGGTATCTTTTCCAGCGCATCAACCACCGCGTGTTCAAGAATGTGCCGGCGCTGATGGAAAACATTCAGCGTGTGACCGGTCACATGGCGCATTCCATGCGGGCCGCCGGACCGGTAGACTCCCGCCGCGCCCTCACCCTGGTTCCCACGCGAAAAGGCACGGCATGGCACCGCGACGCGGACGGATCGTGCTGGCGGTGCTACCTGTTCATCGAACGAGCGCGGACCTACGATCTGGTCGAGAATTCCCGGCAGGCCTGCGAAGCGGCCAGGGCCTTTGGTGAGTTCCAGCGCGCGCTGGTCGACCTTCCGGGTGGACGGCTGCACGAGACAATACCGGCCTTTCACGACACCCGGGCCCGCTTCGAGACGTTCAGGCGCGCCGTCATCGCCGACCGCGGCGGCCGGGTCCGCGAGGTGCAGGCGGAGATTGAGTTCGCGATGGCGCGCGAATCCATCAGCGATGTGCTGCTCGACCTGGTCACGCGTGGAGAGATTCCCGAGCGCATCACCCACAACGACACGAAATTCAACAACGTGATGCTCGACGATTCCACGTCGCATGCCGTCTGCGTGATCGATCTCGACACGGTCATGCCGGGAGTGGCCCTCTATGATTTCGGGGACATGGTGCGCTCGGCGACCAATTCCGCCGCGGAGGATGAACCGGATGCCTCCAAGGTGGCGATGAGGATGGACATCTTCGAGGGTCTGCTCACGGGCTATGCCGCGTCCGCGGGCCATTTTCTCAATGCGGCTGAGCGGGCGCACCTCGCGTTCTCCGGCAGGCTCATCACCTATGAGATCGGCCTGCGGTTCCTGACCGACTTCCTCGAGGGGGATGTCTATTTCAAGATCAAGCGGCCGCGCCACAATCTCGACCGCTGCCGGACGCAGTTTGCGCTGGTGGCCAGCATCGAGAAGCAGGCATCGGCGATGCAATCCCTCGCCGACCGCATTTTCCAGGGGGGCGGCACCGGCTCGCCCGCCAGGGAAGGAACAGTCCGATGAAGGTGCTCATCACCGGCGGCGCCGGCTTCATCGGCAGTCACCTCGCTGAGCTGCTGCAGGGTCGCGCCCGGATCCGCGTACTCGACAACCTGCGCACGGGCTACCGTCGCAACCTCGACGGTCTGGAGGTCGATTTCATCGAGGGCTCGATCCTTGACCGGGCGGTCGTGCGCGCCGCCGTGCAGGGGGTGGACTATGTCTTTCACCTCGCGGCGATGATCAGCGTTCCGGAATCGGTGGAGCGCCCCCACGATTGCGTCGCGCTCAATGTCACCGGGCTGCTCAACGTTCTGGAAGAGGCGGCCGCGTCCGGCGTGCGCAAGCTCTGCTTCAGCTCCTCGGCCGCGATCTATGGCAACAATCCCGTCGTGCCCAAGGTGGAGACGATGCTGCCGGAGCCGCGCAGCCCGTACGCGGTGACGAAGCTCGACGGCGAATACTACTGCCGGCAGTTCACCGAGGCGGGCAGATTGGAGACCGTGGCGCTGCGCTTCTTCAATGTGTTCGGCCCGCGCCAGGATCCGGCCAGCGCCTATGCCGCGGCCGTGCCGATCTTCATGCGGGAAGCGCTCGCGCACCGTCCGATCACCATTTTCGGCGACGGGGGACAGACCCGGGACTTCATTTTCGTGAAGGACATTGCGGCGGCCAATCTCTTCCTGGCGACCACGCCGGGCGTCACCGGCGTATTCAACGCCGGATACGGCGGCCAGATCACCGTGCTTGATCTGGCCCGCCGCATCATCGCCCAAGCCGGCTCCCGGTCGGAGATCCGCCACCTGCCCGAACGTGCCGGCGATGTCCGCCACTCCCGCGCCAATGTCGATGCGCTGCGCGCCACGGGTTTCCGCCCGCTGAGCTCGCTCGACGCCGGGCTGGCCGAGACGCTCGCCTATTTTCGCCGGTGCAAATGACACTGATCGAAAATGCGGCCGATCCATGTATGACCGCGGAGACACGGAGAGCACGGAGGTGGATTCAGGCTTTTTTACCTCCGAGTCCGCCGCGCCTCCGTGGTGCACTGTCTGCCATCTCCGTTCGACTTTAGCCTCCTTTTGATCGCGTTTTGGAATAACCCCCCCCCCATATGAAACTCGTTCCCCTCGACTGGGCCATTGTGCTGGCCTCGCTGCTGGTCTGTTTTCTCCCTGCCCTGCGCTTCGGCAAGCGGGCGGGCAAGAGCACCGCGGAATTCTTCGCCTCGGGCCGTTCCGTGCCCTGGTGGCTCGCCGGGTTGTCGATGGTGGCGACGACCTTCAGCAGCGACACGCCCAACTGGGTGACGCAGCAGGTGCGCCAGTACGGCGTGGCCGGCAACTGGCAGTGGTGGGCCTTTGTGCTCACCGGAATTTCAACAGTGTTCTTTTTTGCGCGGCTCTGGCGGCGGTCGGGAGTGATGACGGATCTGGAGTTCTATGAACTGCGCTATTCCGGCCGGGCGGCGTCGATCGTGCGCGGGTTCCGGGCGATCTACCTCGGACTGTTCTTCAACTGTTTCATCATGGGGATGGTCACTCTGGCGGCGTGCAAGATCGCCAACATCCTTTTCGGCATCCCGCCCTGGCAGACCATCGTGATCTGCGGCGTGCTGAACGTCGCCTTTGCCGCCCATTCCGGTCTGTGGGGCGTGCTGGTGATCGACATGGTGCAGTTCTTCATCAAGATGACCGCCGTCATCGCCGCGGCGTACTTCAGCCTGGTGGAGGTGGCCCGCCACACCGGCGTGGGCGGAGGGGCGCTCGCGGGCCTGCACAAGCTGGTGAGTGTGCTGGGCGCACAGCAGGTCAATTATCAGCCCGGTTCACAGCCGGTCTTCTCGCCCGTCAACGGCCAGGGGCAGCCGCTGCTCGACATCCTGCCCAATTTCGCCCTGAGCGAGCTGGCGCTGATGATCTTCCTCGTCCCCCTCGCCGTCGGATGGTGGGCAAACTGGTATCCCGGCTCCGAGCCGGGCGGAGGCAGCTACATCGCCCAGCGCATGCTCGCCTCCAAGTCGGAGAAGGATGCGCTCGGTGGCACCCTCTTCTTCAACCTCGCCCATTACGTTCTCCGCCCGTGGCCGTGGATCATCACGGCGTTGTGCTCGATCATCATCTTTCCAGAGCTGAAGGACATCCAGGCGGCGTTTCCGGGAGCAGACCCGGGTTTGATCGGACATGACAGCGCGTTTCCCGCCATGCTGAAGTTCCTGCCCGCGGGATTCGTGGGCCTGATGGTCGGGGGTCTCATCGCGGCGAACTCCTCCACAATCCTGACGCATCTCAACTGGGGGTCGTCCTATCTCGTCCACGATTTTTACCGGCGGTTTGTCAGTCCCCAGGCGGAGGAGCGTCACTATGTTGCAGTGGGACGCGTCTGCACGGTTGTGCTCTATGTGGTCGCCGCGCTGCTCAGCCTCGCGCTCGAATCGGCCCAGGATGCGTTCGAGGTGTTGATCTCGATCGGGGCGGGCACGGGCCTGCTCTATCTGCTGCGTTGGTTCTGGTGGCGGATCAGTGCCTGGTGCGAGGTCGTCGCGATGGTGAGTTCCTTCGTGGTTTCGATCGTGTTCTTCATCCTGAAGAAGACGGGGCATGCACCTCCCTTCGCGCACATCGTGCTCTATTCGGTGGGCTTCACGACGCTGTGCTGGCTGATCACGGCCTACCTTGGCGCGCCGACCAGCCGGGAGCGCCTGATCGCATTCTACCGGAAGGTGCGTCCCGCCGGCCCCGGTTGGGCGGCGATACGTGCGGAGGCCGCCGCCGGGGAGGCGCCGGGAAGCATGGCTTCGGGCGACCGCATGGGACTGGCGACGCTGGGATGGATATCCGGTTGCCTGACCATCTGGTCGTCGCTTTTTGCCATCGGCAATTTTCTGTACGGACGCATGCCAGCGGCCTGGATCCTGACCGCGGTTTTCATCATCAGCGGCGGAGTGCTGCTCCATGTGTGCAGCCATTTGTGGGATCGGAGCGGAACCCGTGATGAGCCGAAAGCGTGAACAGAATGCCGCCCGCCGCCGCCGCGCGGCACCGGAGTTCGGCCTGCGACTGGGCGAAACGATCCGCGGACTGGTCAATCCGGTCGATCTCTTCTCGGGCGCGCGACTCGGAGACGACCTGCTGGTCGGGAACGTCGTGCTGTTCAAGCGCACCTCGGCGAGAATGCTCAGGCCGCAAGGGGTGACACACAACCACCATCACCGTTTCGAGCTGGTCATTCCCATCCGTCAGTCGGGCCGCATTCATGTCGATGGCGTCGGCCACCTGCTGGCTCCGGGGCAGGTGTTCCTGATTTTTCCCCACCAGTTCCATCACTATCTCGACGTTGGCAACAAGGGGATGAACTGGTTGTTCATCACGTTTGAGATGGAGAAGCCGGAGGCGCTTCTGCCCTTGCGCAACGCTCCGCGATCGATCGGACCGGAGGAGGAGGCTCATCTCGATCGGATGCTGAAGGATTACCTCGCGCGGGCGCCTGCGGGGATGCGGAGCCTCAACCTGATCCTGAAGGTGTCGGAGTTGCTCCGGCGGGTGCTGCTCGCGCCTCCTGCGGATTGTGCCGTGGTATCGGACACGCGGGAGTCGGATCCGACGGGGGCGATTCTCCAGTCGATCAACCGGTATGTGCGCGCGCACATCAACCAGCCCCTGGCTCTTGCCGATCTGGCCCGTCACACCGGATATTCGATCAGTCATTTGCGCGCGGTGTTCCGCAAGGAGCTCGGCGTCAGTCTCGGCGGCTACCTCCGGGACTCCCGGTTGTCCCTGGCCGCGTCCATGCTCGCCGACCGGAACCGCGACAGCATTCAAGGCATCGCCCGGGCCTGCGGTTTTGTTTCCATCTTCGCCTTCAGCCGTGCCTTCAAGAATGCCATGGGACTCTCCCCGAGTGCCTACAGCAAATCCATCCAGGGCGGCGCGGACTCCACCCGGGGCACCGAACCGGCGCGATGATCAGGTCTGGACCAGCGCACGCTCGCGGGTGACCGCATGGTGCAGCGGCTCGCCGAGCCGGTAGCGGTCGAATTCATCGACCATGGTCCATCCCATGCGGCGGCACTCGAGTCCCAGGGAACCGGCAATGTGCGGGGTGAGGAAAACGTTGGGAAGATCGTAGAGCGGACTGTCCGCCGTCGGCGGCTCCGGCGACGTGACGTCAAGGATTGCCTGCACGTCGGGCCGGCTTCCGAGGAAGGCGATCAATTCGGGTTCGTTCACGATCGCCCCGCGGGCGGTGTTGATGAACGTGGCGCCCGGTTTCAGGCGGGCGAGCAGTTCGCCGGTGATGAGTCCCCGGGTCTCGTCGTTCAGCGGACTGTGCAGCGAAACGACGTCGCTCCGCTCCATCAATCCGGCCATGGAGACCGATTCCACGCCGAATTCCGCGAACCGGGCGGCGGGAAGATAGGGATCGTGGACGATGACATCGACCTCGAGCGAACGCAGCCGCTTGAGCACCTCCCGGCCGATCAGGCCGAGGGAAACCAGCCCGACGGTTGCTCCGCGTGAACCCTTGACCGCGGGCAGTTCCTTTGGGAAGGCGCGAGTCTCCCTTGTCAGCCGGCTGAGACGCCAGGCCTGTTTTAGCGAAAGGATGATGGCCGCGACGGTGTATTCGGCAACCGGCACGGCGTTGGCGCCCGCCGCGGTGGTGATGGCGATGTTGCGCTGCCAGAACGCATCCGTCACATGCGGACGGATGGTGCCGGCGCCATGGAAAACGGACCTGAGCCGGGGCATGCGCCGAAGCAGGGCATCGTCGAAGACCGGACTCTTCCAGCCCGTGAAAACCGCCTCCACGTCAGCCAGCGCTCCGGCGGGAAGATCCTGCAGCTGTTCGGGCCCCAGCGGATGTGGCGTGACAACCCTTGCCCGGGATGCAATGGCCCCGCTGCATTCCCGTCCGTAGATGAGCTCGTGCATGTCGGGCGGGAGCAGGAAGGCGACGTTCGGACGGAACGGGATCTTGGAGTCCGGCAGAGGTGTGGTTGGGCCGCGGGGTGGACTCGAAAGGGTCATGCGTGCAGCGTGGGAGGCGTCTTTTTCGCTGACAATCCACCCACCGTTGACACCGTTGAGTGACGATGAAGCCGAAGCCGATCATGGAGGACGTTGCCCGGGCTTCGGGATATTCGCGGGCAGCGGTGTCGCTGGCCCTGCGCGGCGATGCCTCGATTCCCGAGCAGACCCGCCGGAAGATCGTCGGGGTTGCGCAGAAGCTCGGGTACCGCACCAATCCGCTCGTCTCGGCGCTCATGAGCCTGCAGCGCCAGCGGCGCTCGATGGAGGGCGCGGCGACCATCGCCTACCTCACGTCCCACCCGCCCGGGGAGTCCTGGCGCGCACGGAGCTATTATCTGAGCATGTTTTCCGGTGCGAGCGAGCGCCTGGCGGAGATCGGCTGCCGCCTGGAGGAGTTTGCTTTGAGATCGTCCGGCATGACACCGGCCCGGATGCTCCAGATCCTGCGCACCCGCAGCATTCACGCGGTGATTGTCGCGCCACTGCCGCATGGGGAAACCCATGTGGAGCTCGACTTTTCCCAACTCGCGACAATCGGCCTCGGCATGAGCGTGCACACGCCGGTGATCGAGCGTGTTGCCAATGATCATTTCCAATCGGCCGCCCTTGCGGTGGAGCAATGCGTGGCCCGCGGCTACCGCCGCATCGGCTTCGTGCTCAGCCAGGAAAGCTCGCGACGTCTCGACCACCGGTGGCTGGCAGGATTCCGCTTTGCGGTGGAGCAGCAGGGATTGGAGACACGCGTGGACCCGTTGATGACGGAGCTGCAGGCGGAATTGCCGGGTGCGCTGCCGGGCTGGCTGCGTCGGAACCGCCCCGATGCGGTCATACTGGGGAATGCGGAATTGGAGTTGCAGGCAGGTCTCCCTCTCGACGTGGGCATGGCCTCGCTTGGCGTGGACCGGCGGGATGGCCGGCTGAGCGGCGTCCACCAGAATTATTCGCTGCTCGGCAGGGTAGCCGCCGAACATGCCCTCGCCAAATTGCACACCAACAATTTCGGTCCCTTGGCGGAGGCTCACCTTCATTTGGTCGCTGGAACCTGGGCGGAGGGCGAAACCCTTCCCGGACCGCGCCGCAGACGTCCGGACATGACCGGACAACTGCGGGATTCGACCGGTTACTGAACGGCGTTAATGGCATGGCTCTTGGCCGGTCTGCCGGATTGGCTAGACCTGCCGTCAGCCCGGGATTCCTCCCGGAAAGACAACCCCAGCCCTGCCCATACGCTTATGAAAATCAGAATGCATCGATGGATTGCTCCCACGGCCAGCGTCCTTTCCGCCGCCTTTTCCCTCGGCCTGATGCTGCCGGCCCCGGTGCCCGCCCAGACGGTTGCGCCATCAACGACCGACAGCACCTCCTCATCGGACGAGACAATTCAAATGTCCGCTTTCACCGTCTCCGAGGAGAAGAGCACCGGCTACGAGTCCATGCAGACGACCTCGGGCATGCGCACCGTGCAGGAGCTGAAGAACGTGGCGAACTCCATCTCCGTCGTGAACTCCCAGCTGATCACCGACCTTGGGGCGATCACGATCGAGGACATCACGCAATGGACCGTCACGGGTGAAGCCAATCCCGATCCGAGCGTCGTTTCCGGTTCCAGCCGCCTCATCTTCCGCGGCATCCAGAACAATTATGCCATCCGCAACGGATGGATCTGGTACTCGCCCATCGATTCGTACAGCACCGAGCGACTCGAGTTGCTCCGTGGTCCGAACGCCTTCCTGTACGGTGAGGCGGACCTTGGCGGCGCGCAGAACCAGATCACCAAGCGGGGGATCTTTACGAAGAGCTTTTCCCGCGTGAAACTGATTGCGGGCAGCAACGATCTCTACCGGGCGGAGCTCGATTTCAACCGGCGCCTGAACGACCAGGTGGCGCTGCGCATTGCCGCGGTGAAATCCGACAACAAGACTTGGTGGGACCACGGGCAGCGTGACTTCCGCGGCATCTATGGCGCGGTCACCTACCGGCCGTTCCGCAACACCACCGTCACGGTCATGGGCGAAATCGCCGACAGCAACGAGGTGCGTTCGCAGGGTCTGTTCGCGGATGCGTTCAGCTACACCACCACCAGTCGGCTGGGAAACAACGCCGGCGTGGTCTACCTGCCCGTCAACGGATCAACCTACCGCCTCGCCAACCAGTTCGTCAGCCGCGGGCCGGGCGCCACGGTCGTCGATCCCCTCCTTGTGCCGCGCGAGGCCCAGTTCAACGGCCCCAGCGCGACCAACAAGTCCAACCAGAAATCACTCAGTTTCGAGATCGAGCATAACATCGGGCGCAATTTCCACCTGATGCTTTCGGGGAACTATTACACAACGGATACGGGCATCCGGGGCGCGTCTTCCCGAACCGTCTTTCGTGACATCAATGCGAAGCTGCCCAACGGGGCGGCGAATCCGTACTACAACGAACTGTACACGGAGTATTACCGCACCAACCAGATCGCCGGCAATGTGGTCCGCGACCTCCGGCTGTCGGCCGTCTACGATCTGGATCTGAGCTGGATGAAGCAGCAGATTGTGGTCAACGCCAGCCAGCATCAGGACAACCCGGGACAGAAATTTCCCAAGATGGGCGAGTATGTCATCCCCGGCACGCCGTCCTTTGTCGGCACCGTGCGGACCGATGTCACCCAAGCCGGCTTTCTCGCGAATCGGGCGACCTTCGCCAACAACCGCTTCATGCGACGCTATTACCTGAAGGATGGCGATGGTGGCGACATCACCGGCAGCCTCGGCCCAGTGACCGGTCTTTCGGATTATTTTCCGGACTTTTCGGGTGCTGTCGGCGCTGCGGGTGCCTTGATCGACCGCCGATTTTATACGCCGTCGCTCGGTGTTGGCGCCGCGGGATCCTATTTCAACAATCATCTCTTCTCGCTGGTGGGTGTGCGCCGCGACGAGTTCAACATGAAGTCCACGGTCGGAGCTCCGCGGCCTCAGGCGAACACCTGGATTGTGGATGAGGTTCCGGGCGGCTTCTCCAATCCGCAGTATGTCAACTACCGCTTCACGGGCTCCAATTACGGTGGCGTGGTGCGCATCAATGACATGCTGGCCTTCTCGTTCAACCAGGCAAAATCGTTCCGCCTGTCCCTGGGCGACGGCGGAAACGGCTATGTCGTCAACACCAAGCAGGGCATTCCCTATGGCGAGGGGCGGGACATCGGCGTGCGTCTGTCGCTGTTTGAGGACCGGCTCGAGTTCAAC
>CAZOXB010000002.1:37348-47692 GCA_964583635.1 uncultured Opitutaceae bacterium
GAAAACTATCAGCCGAACGGACGCATCACTCCGCTGGGCACCGCTCAGCAGAACGTGAAGGACGAGCTCAGCGCCATCTTCCCCACCACGTTCGACACGACCGGCACCGACCTGCAGAAGATCACCACGTCGGGTTTCGAGACCGAGGTGGTGGCCAACTTGACGAAGGGGTGGCGCGTGATGCTCAACTTCGCGACCAACGAAATCGTCACGGAGGACCGCCTGCCCCAGCTCAAGAATTTCCAGGCCGAGGCGAAGGCGCAGAACCGTCCGACGCCGCTGCTCGATGCGCTGCTGGCCACCTTCCCGGATGGAGTGCCCACCGCGGGATACACGAAGACGCGCATGAATGTGTTCACGCGTTATGACTTCCGACAGGGCACCTTGAAGGGCTTCTACGTGGGCGGCGGCGCCAATTGGCGGGGCGAAACCTTCCGGGGCAACTCCGATCTGAACCAGGATGGGATTGCCGAGGAATTGTGGTCGCCGTCCTATGCGCTCATCAGCCTGTTGGCGGGATACCAGACGAAGATCCTGAACCGCCCCACGACATTCTCCGTGAATGTGAGCAATCTGTTGGACAAAGACTACTACCGGTCGGCTGCCACCGGCTCCGGATCCTGGGGTGATCCGCGCAGCTTCAGATTTACACTGACCACTGAGTTCTGATCGTCGACCTGCAGTTCGGTCCCGTTGTCCGACCTGCAGGCGCCGCCGCAAGGGTGGGAGCGCGGGATCCATCGCGATTTCTCCCCTGCCTGACAGGGAAACGCGCACGTCCAGCCTGTCATCGTTGCAGGCTGGGCAGGTCGTTTTCTCCGTTCGCGGGAGGTGTCTTCACCGGATCCGTTTGTGTGTAGAATCGGTCGAGCGTCTTCAATTTCAGGAAGTGAATTTCGAGGCTCAGATCCGCGAAGGTTGCGTTTGTCGCGGCATCCATCTTCGCGGACTCGAGATGCTCCGACATGCGATGGAAGCGTTCACCAAGGGAACGGTGTTCGTCGCGATCGCCCAACGCGCGCAGCAGGCGGCGGGCCTTGTCTGCAAACCGCCGGACTTGCCTGATGAGCTTCAGGGCCGCCGCGATGCTGATGCGGCCGGCTTTCGCGTCCCTGAGGACCCCGCATTCGAAAGTCCGGCATTGCCATGGCCGATCCGCATATACCCGGCACGTGCGATCCTTGCACAAAGCCGCGCACGGCTGGGGGAAACGCGCCACGGGCAGGGCGCCGCGTGAAACCTTCACCGGCAATCCGAGGGCCTTCAGTTTCGAACGGTCGTCGCCCGCCTCGAGCTTGACGAGGTCGAAGAGCGTGCCATCGCAGCACAGACCGCACGCCTGACAGAGTTGATCCTCCGCCCTGGCACCTTGCTGGCTTGGTCCGTGGGAGGCGTTCCCTTGCATGGACGTCATGGCAGGACAAGAAAACCAGGGCACGATCAATGCAAGGTCGTCTCTTCGCCGGTTCGCGCGCCCCGCCGCTCGGCCCACCTTTGGCGTTTTCGCGACATCCCGCATTTCGAGTGGACACCGTTTCCCCTGTCAGCGCCCATCTCTTCCTTCCATTTTCCTTCACGAATTCAGCATTCAGGATGAAGCACACTTATTATCCGAGTCTCGATGGTTTGAGAACGATCGCCATCGGCATCGTGCTCGCGGCGCATGGCGGTGTCACCTATTTCCGGAGTGGAGGCGTGGGTGTGGACATCTTCTTTGTCCTGAGTGGATTTCTCATCACGAACATCCTCAGTTCGGAGTGGTCGCGTTGCGGTGCCATCAATTTCCGCAATTTCTATGCGCGCCGCTTCCTGAGGCTGGCCCCGGCACTCCTGCTCACCTGTGTCGTCACCGCCTTGGGAATGCTGTGGTTCGAAGGACGATTTCCGGGAACGGAAATTGCCCTGGCCATGAGTTACACGGCGAACTGGGCGCTCGCGTTATACAACTACAACCTGACCTGGCTGAATCACTGCTGGTCCCTGTCGATCGAGGAGCAGTTTTATCTCATCTGGCCGATGTTGATCGTGATGCTGGAACGCGGCATGCGGTCGCCCGTGCGGAAAGGCAGCCTGCTGGTGATCGCTGCCGCGACACTGGCCGTTTATCGCGCGAGCCGGGTGGGCATCTATACGGACGAGCGGATCAACTTCGGGCTCGACACACGGATGGATTCACTCATGGCCGGCGCGGCGCTGGCATATTTTTTCCAGTGGCTTCCCAGCCGCCAGCTGCCCATGCGGGCGAGCAGCATTCTGGGGCGGGTGATTGCTCCCCTGATGATGATCGCCCTGTTTGCGGTGCCCAACATCGTCACCTGGTACAGCCCATGGATGGGTCGCATCGGCTACGTGTTGGTGGCGGGTGCGGCGGCGCTGGTGGTGTCCGATCTGGTGGTGGGACGCCATTCCCTGCTGGCTCCGCTCTTGGAAACGCGGCCGATGGTGTTTGTCGGAAAGATTTCCTACGGGCTCTACTTGTTTCACCTGCCGATCTACTACATGATCGAGAAAGTCATGCCCGATGCCCCCCTGGTGGTGAGGCTCGTCACGAAGGTTGGCGTCAGCATCGGCGTTGCATCGGCGTCCTTCTTCTGGTTTGAGCGGCGGTTTCTGCGATTGAAGGCGCGGTTTGAGTCAAAACCCAAGGCGTCGCCGCCGGTTATCCCGGTGGCGGATCCGGCCGGATGAACCGGAACTTCCGACGGGTGTCCGGCCGGGTTGGATACGCATGCATGCCGACGACGCCCCCGGTGTCAGCGGGACCCGATCATGGTCCCATCTCATCCGATGGGAATGCCGTAGGGTGCGTCATGTTCCCCTGAATTTCAGGCGGACCTGCCGGAGGGAGTCCCTGACCGGCGCATTTTCTGGCGATAATGGGCCGGCGACAGGCCCTCCGCCTTCTTGAAGGCGCGCGAGAAATAGTTCTGCGATTCGTATCCCAACTGGAACGCGATTTCCTTGTTGCTGAGATTCGTGTTGAGCAGCAGCCGCCGGGCGCGTTCGTGCAGGAGCTGCAGGCGGTAACTCATCGGAGCGATGCCATGCTTGTCGCGAAAGAGCCGCCGGAACCAGCTTTCGCTCATGCCGATGGTTTCGTGAAACCTTCGAACCGCGGCTTCGTCGTGAAAATGCTCCTCGATGAACTGTTTGGCCCGTTCCATCTCATAATCGTGATGCAGGTACGACGCATTCACGGCGTTCTGCAACCGGAGCTGCATTTCCTTCACGGATCCCAAGACGATCTTTCCCACGGCGGGGAGCTCCTCCTCCGGCAGGTCCATGGCCAGCGACGTGACCCACACTGCCGCGAGCGGGGCGCCGTTCCCGCCCAGCAGACAGCTGGCGACGCAGTTCACCCCCATGACGTACTCGCTCTTGTCGAAGATCACCCGTTCTGCCGCACATTCTTCGAGATGATCGAGCAACGCCTGTTCGGTGCAGATCGTTCGCTCTGTGAAACGTTTCAAATCGAGGCTCTTGACGATGCGCAGCCGGGTCGCGGGAGGCAGAAACGCGAGCAGGGCTTTTCCGGGCGCCGTGGAATGGAGGTGGAACCGAAAACCGACGCGAGGCACGTAGCCGTGGTCGCTCATCCCCGGCAGGGAGGCGAGCACAAGGCCGCGTTCATCGTCCTGGGTCAAAACGGCGATGGCTGATGTGAACCGTGTCCGATCGCGCAGATCGGACAGGAGGTCGAGCGTGTTCTCAACGAGCAGGGAGCGGAATCCTGGACTGGAGGGACTCATTGGAACGATGAAAAGATTGCAGCAGGGCAGGGGGAATCCGGTCAAAGGCCGGCCGCATTGTACATAAACAAGAAACGCATGGGAGAACCCATGTCGAGGGTACAGCCGTTGCAATCCGGTCTTGCGCCCGTTTCCGACGCTACGGATTGGATCGGGCACGGCCGGGAATGAAACAAAGCGGGCCGAATTGTGCATATCCCGTACGGCGGGGGCGGGCTATTCTTTCCCGACCGGCGACCCTTTGGGTGCCCCGGCGTTCGTTCTTCCCCCCTCCATTTCAGCATCCCTTCGATCCATTGGCTGCGATGCGACGACCCGCGATGGGTTCGGAATTGCGGCCCGCATCCTCCCCAACCTCCAACCATCACGTCGACGATGAGCGGCATCCTCTTCCCCCTGCTATTGGTAGCCTTTGCCAGCATCTTCCAGGGCACGTTCGGCCTTGGCATGAAGTACTTCAAGCCGCTGCCTTGGGAAGCGTGGTGGCTGGTTCATGCCACCGTGGCGATGCTCATCATCCCCATCGTCTGGGCATCAATGGTGACTCCCGATCTGCTTGGGGTGATCACGTCGGCTCCGGCCGGCGCGTTGGCCTCCAGCATGATGTTCGGATTTCTCTGGGGAATCGGGGGAATCATGTTCGGGGTGAGCGTCCGCTATGTGGGCGTTTCATTGACCTACGGCATCGTGATGGGCTTGGCCGCGCTCATGGGCGCATTGGTCCCGCTCGTTCGGGTGCCCAATTTTCAGGAGAGCCCGTCATTCCTCCCTGTTCTGGCGGGGATCCTGATCATGCCGGTCGGCGTTGCGGTGGTTGCGCGGGCGGGCATTCTCCGTGACAAGGCCCATGCGGCCGGGGGGCATGAAGTGGCCGGGATGCAGCAAGGCAGGGCGTTCAGGCGGGGGCTGGTCATCGCTGTCACCAGCGGACTGCTCTCCTCGTTCATCAACATCGGTTTCGCCAATGCCCAGCCCATTGCGGCGCTGGCGGAAGCCGGCGGGGCTTTGACAAGGAATTCGTCGCTGGCTGCGTGGGTGGTCGTGCTCATCGGGGCATACGCCATGAACTTCCTCTATGCAGCCGTGCTCCTGACAAAGAACGGGACATGGGGGAGCTACCGGACGCCCGGTGTCGGCGGCGCGCTGAAGTGGGCCGTCATTGCGGGACTGCTCTGGTTCGGTGCGCTTGGCGTCTATGGACAAGGGTCCGCGCTCATGGGGGACCTCGGCCCGGTCATTGGATGGCCAATGCTGTTGGGACTTTCCCTCGTCGTCAGCAATTTCATCGCGGTTCGGGTCGGCGAGTGGAAGGGCGCGGAGGCGGCGCTGCGCATGATGGTGGGCGGCCTCGCCGTAATTGTCCTCGCCTGCTGCGTCCTCGGCTACTCCAACAGCATCAAGGTTGCGCCACCGGCGACGGCGCCGATCGGGTCGGCGCACGCCAAGTGAGCGGAACCGGACCAAATCACGGGCGTCCATGATGACCAGGATCAAGTCCATTCGCACCCATTTGCTGGAACACGACCTGGACGAGGCGTTCGGTTTCTCCCAGTGGACCTATTCAAAGCGCCGGCAGTTGCTGGTGGAGATTGAAGATGGGGACGGAGTGGTGGGTTGGGGGGAATGTTATGGACCGGCGGCGGTGACCCAGGCGGCGATTCAGGATTTCTATGCGCCGCTCCTCATCGGATTGGATCCGCTGCGGAACGAGGCTGCCTGGCAGCACTGCTGGCAGGCGTCGTTGGATTTTGCGCGGAAGGGCGTCATGATGGGGGCGCTTTCGGGCCTCGACATGGCCATGCTGGACCTGAAGGGAAAACTGCTCAAGGTGTCGGCATCGGAGCTGATGGGAGGCCGCGTCCGGGATCGGGTGGAATGCTATGCGACCGGAATGTATTTCCGGGACCGGGCGGAGGAAGCGCTGCTGGAGGAGATTCTCGAGGAGGCCCACGGCTACGTCGCCCAGGGGTTTCGCGCCCTGAAGATCAAGGTCGGGAAGAACCGGCCGTTCGACCGGCGGGAAATCGTTTCGTTTCGCAGTCGGTTTCCCGAGCTGACGCTCATGGCTGACGCCAATCATGCGTATGATCTGAATGAGGCGGTCGAAATCGGGCGCGTGCTGGACGAGCACGGCTATGCCTGGTTCGAAGAGCCGCTCTCCCCGCAACACCCGGGGCTCTTTCGGGATCTGTCCGCCAAGATCGACCTGCCGCTCGCCACCGGCGAATGCGAGCAAACACGATGGGGATTCTTCGACCTGGTCGCGGCGAAAGGTGCCCACATCCTCCAGCCGGACCTGGCGTATTGCGGCGGGCCGACCGAGGCGCTCAAGATCAGGGCCGTGGCTTCCGCCGCCGGTCTGCAGGTGATTCCCCATGCCTGGGGCACCCAGTTGAACCTCGCCTGCGCGCTGCATTTTCTCGCAACGACGGCGATGGAGCCGGGCCGCCGCGAGGCGAGGGAGCCCCTGCTGGAGCGGGACTGCACCGCGAATCCCATGCGCGACGGGATGTTTTCGACGCCCATTGAGATTCAGGAGGGCCGGGCAACAGTCCCCTCGACTCCCGGCCTGGGAGTCGAGGTCGATACCACCGCCCTGGCGCGCTTTTGCGTAAAACAGATGGAGTTCAAATGAGTCCGAAAACAACCGTCCCGATCCATCCCATGCTGATCAACGGCTCGCGCGTTCAAGGCGGGGCGACCTTTGATGTTCGCAACCCGGCGACCGGCGAGGTTATTGCCAAGGTCCCGGAGATTGATGCCGCGGGTATCGAATCCGCCCTGCAGGCGGCGAAATCCGGATTCCATCGGTGGTCAGCGATGACCCATGCCCGGCGCAAGCCGCTGATCCTCCGGTATGCGGAGCTGCTCGATAAGAATCGCGAGCGGATCATCACGCTTCTCATTCAGGAAACGGGCAAGCCACGCGACAATGCGGAATACGACTTCGGCATGCTGACCACCTGCCTGCGTTTCTTCGTGGAGGAAGCCGAGCGGCTGGATCAACCCGTGCTCCATGATCCCGAGGAACGCTTCCTGCACTACGTGCTGCGTCAGCCCCTCGGTGTCGTGGTGGGATTCCTCGCCTGGAATTTCCCCCTCCTCAATCTTGGCTACAAACTCGGCCCCATGCTTGCCGCGGGATGCAGCGGCGTCATCAAGCCCTCGAGTTCGACGCCGCTCGCCACGCTGGAGGCCGCCAGTCTGGCAAAGAAGGCCGGCATTCCGGACGGCGTCATCAATGTGATCACGGGCACAAGCCATAAGCTCATGGCGCGGCTCACCCAAAGCGAGGTGCCCTCCCTGGTGACCATGATCGGCTCCACGGAGGCGGGGCTCGAGGTGATGAAAAACGCGTGCACGAGCATCAAGCACTTTTCGGTAGAACTGGGGGGCAACGCGCCCGTGCTGGTTTATCCGGACGCGGACGTGGCAGGCGCAGCGAGGAAGATCGTCGACCTGAAGTTCGCGAATTGCGGGCAGGTCTGCGTTTCGCCGAACCGATGTTTTGTCCACGAGTCGATCCACGACCAGTTCGTTCAGCAGGCACGCAAACGGGCCGCGTCGATGGAGATCGGACCCCTCATTTCCGAGAAGGCCAGGGCCTTTGCGCTCGATCTGGTCGCCTCGGCGGTGAAGGCGGGCGCCCGGCTCGTCTGCGGTGGTCACGCCGTGGCCGGCCGGGGATTCCACATGGAACCGACCATCCTGGAGGACGTCACGCCGGACATGGATGTGGCCCGCCGGGAGATCTTCGGCCCGGTTCTGCCCATCATCAAGTACTCCGATTCCGATGATGAGATCGCGCTGGCCAACGACACCCGCCACGGACTCGCCGCCTATGTCTTCACCACGGACCTGTCGACGGGACTTCGCGCGGCGCGCGGAATTGAAGCCGGGAGTGTCTGCGTGAACGAACCCCACTACTCGATTCAACTGCCCCACGGTGGACTGAAGGAAAGTGGAATCGGCAAGGACTGCTCCCGCTACAGCCTGACGGAGTATCTCACGCTGAAACGGGTATCGGTCCTGATTGGAGACAAACGATAGTGGCCTCCCTCAACGTTTCCGATCAGCCCGGGCGGACACGAATCGCCACGCCCCCAAGAATTCAAATGCAGAATGCCATGAACACGAATAGACTCCCCCTCCTGGCAGCCGTTTCGCTGCTCCTGCTCCCGGCGGTCGCCACCATGGCCCAAAAGGCGTCGACAACGACCTCCGAGGCCGACGATGAAGTTCTCAAGTTGAGCCCCTTCGTCGTGAGTACCGAGGGGGATTCGGGCTATTACGCCACCTCCTCGCTGGCCGGATCCCGCCTGAATACGAACCTGCGTGACGTCGCCTCCTCGGTTCAGGTCATCACCAAGGAGTTCATGGAGGATATCGGCGCGACCAACCTGGACAGACTGATGCAGTATACCACCTCGGGAGAGACCGCCGGCATCCAGGGCAACTATGTCGGATTCACCGTGCCCGCCGGGGACCAGACGAGCATGGAAGCCGCCCGGTCCAATATCGGGAATTTCCAGCGGCTGCGCGGTCTCGGCAATCCGGACAAGACACGCAATTTTTTCAAGACCCTGATCCCGATCGATGGCTATAACACCGGACGGATCGACATCAGCCGGGGCGCAAACTCCTTCCTGTTCGGCCTGGGTTCACCCGCCGGCCTGGTGAACGCCAACCTCGAGAAGGCGGTCTTCAAGGATTCGACCGAAGTATCGTTCCGCATCGGTGAGGGCGGGGCTGATCCCTCGACACGCGCCGAGTTCGACCACAACAAGGTGCTCAAGGACAAAGTTCTGGCCTTCCGGCTGGCCGGACTTTGGGACGACACCAAGTACCGCCAGCGGCCGACCTATCTGGAGGACAAGCGCCTCTATGCGGCGGTCACCTACAAGCCGTTCGCCGACACCACCGTTCGCGCGCATTTCGAGAAGGTGAAGACGAAGGCCAACCCGCCGGACGCCCTCTTGCCGCAGGAGAACCTCAGCATGTTTCTGGATGCACCCGGAGGCCTGGCGCGGGCGTCGATCGATGTGGTGGATAATGTGCGCAAGCTTGGAAATCCGGAGGGTTCCTTGAACAACATCCCCACGGGTGCCGCTTTGAAAAACCTCAATGCCGCGAACCAAGCCTACTTCCTCATTTGGGACGGCCGGGTGGAGGATTCCAACAACGCGGCCTCCTATGCCCGTGTGAATGGCATCCGCAACGGCAATCCCCGGTATCCCACCGTGCCCGCCTACTGGAATCCCAGTGGCACCACCCGCCGCCCGGGTGTCTATTATGTCAAGCATGGCAATTACCGTGACTTTCAAGGGGTCGGCTACATCCAGCGGGGCTTTGTCAATCTCGACACCTTCGATTTCTCCAAATACAATCTGGCGGGCAACAACGACTACGTTAAGCGGGACTTCGACAACTTCAACCTCTCCCTTGAACAGGTCCTGTTCAAGGGCAAGGCCGGTTTCGAAGTGGCCTTTGACCGTCAGAGTTACGAGTCCGATTCATGGATCGTCTTGCATGCCGGTGCAGAGCACCTCTTTTTTGACGTCAACAAGACGCTGCTCTTTCCGGATCCCAAGGGCAACGGCATGACACCGATGCCCAATCCGAACTATGGGCGGGTGGCGGTCATGACGCAGAGCTGGCCCACCGTTTCCGAGGACGATCAGGACACCTACCGTTTCACGGGTTTCATGAAGCACGACTTCAGGGACCATATGGATGGTTTCCTCGGCAAGTTGCTCGGAAGGCATGTCCTGACGGTGCTCGCCGACCGGGTGGCCACGGACAGCCGTACGGTATCCCGGAGATTTGCCTCCTACACGCCGGCCGGAACCCGCGACGACGCTTCGACGAGCGCAGGCAGCGTCACGACAAACTACGACCGCCAGTTGTTTCAGATGATCTACGTCGGACCGCAGCAGCTCGATGCCTTCACGGATCCCAACTTCACGCTGGCTGACTTCAAGATTTCGCCGATCACCACCACGCTGCCGCGGGGCGAGTATTCGGCGCCCACCCAGTTTTGGAATGTGCAAAAGAACACCTGGGACCAGACCGAGGTCACCGGGCGTTGGGTTCCGTCGGTGAATCAGCAGCTCAGTTCGGAAACGGTCAACTCGTTCGCGCTCAATACCCAGAGCCATCTGATCGATGACTTGCTCGTCGTGAATCTGGGTTGGCGGAGGGATGAACTGAAGCAGAAGCTGCGCATCAACGACGCCCCGGTGATCGGCGATACGCGCAGCGTCGACCCGGCGGACTGGAACCTCGATTCCACTCCGCAAGACAAGGTCGCGAACGACATCTTTGGTTACGGTCTCGTGCTGAACTGGCCGCGCCAGTGGATCAAGACTCCCCGCTGGTTCGACCTGTCCCTCCACTACAACACCTCGGAGAACTTCATTCCCGCGGCTGGCCGGCAGGACTACCTCGGCAACCCGCTCCCGTTTCCGACGGGCGAAAGCAAGGACTACGGGTTTACCCTCTACCTTGCCGAGAACAAGCTGGTTGCCCGGGTGAACTGGTTTGAAGGTGCCCTTGCGAATACCGGCGATTACTGGCGCCAGGTCGGTGGCGTTGT
>CAZOXB010000003.1:0-36799 GCA_964583635.1 uncultured Opitutaceae bacterium
CCTCCATGCTGGTGGCATAGATCAGGAGATCAGCCGAGTTCGTGGCTCCGATGTCATCGAGAAAATCGCGCGTGTAGATCGATATCGACGCCCCGATGTCCTTGACAGGTGTGTTCAGACGCGTGCCGGCAAGGGTGGATGCCGCCTGGTAACCGGTGTCCTGAGTGTCACTGACGACGAAGGGGGACATCTCCACGACATCGTCAGGCTGCGGCTTCCCCGAGCTTGGTGGATTCGGGCTGGAGACCTGGGAATGAAGCAGACCGGCAGGCAGGGAGGCCAATCCGACGAGAAATGCAAGGCGGAGATGGGTGCGGCATTTGTTCATATGGGTGTGTTGGCGTGAGTATCGTTGGTTTCACGAAACGGGTGTGATTTCCTCGAATTGGTAGACACAGACAAACGAGTTGACGCTCAGCGGATGGGTCGCTTCCGAGGACAGGAGCGAATAGCTTGCCACAGGAAATGACCCCTCCACGGCGAACGTGGAGTCGGTCGAGGAAGGCGAGAAGGCAACCACATGAAAGACAGCAATCACGATGGGAGCAAGGTCGGGAATGCCGACAGATTTGACGAGACCTGCACGCGCCATGCGGTGGAGCTGACGTTTCAGCAGGGGCGTTCGGTCAAGACTGTTGCAGAGGAACCGGGGGTTGATGCATGGGTTATGTATGTCTGGCGCTGATCTGTTAACCATTGACCAACCATGGCTCCAAAAAAAATGTCCGAGCATCTGCCGCATTACCATGCCGAGCTCTTTCGACTCCGGCGCGGAATGGCGGCGGTCGGGCATCCGGTGTCTTGGGATCATCGAAGCTCTCGTCCATCATCCGGTTGGAAGCCGCTGCCACGGAGCAGGCGGTCGATCTGCGCCCGATTTGCCCAAACGGCCGCACGATAGCACATCGGCGGCGACCGCCGCCAACAAATCGAGGGACTAAAAGCAGCTTTGCCGCTGACGCGGAGGGCAGGATGCGTGTATGGTACCCTCTTTCAGAACAATGCCATAGGATGAGAGAGATCGCGGCTGATGTCCTCGATTTTCGGCCCACTGCCGGCCGGCATCCCACGGGACCCACCCTGAAGATCCGCAACCCAAGTATTTTCCGTTGATTTTGGATACATGTGTATGTTCTTTATCTGGCTTTCGGTGGGAACCCGCACGCAAGGCCCGTGGTTCCCCTCGCCCCATTCCCATGAATCCGACACTCGAACTGCTTCCCCCACGTGCCTGGCTGACCGTCGGACTTCTCTGGTGGGTGGCCTGCCTGAATTACCTCGACCGCCTCATTCTCATCACCATGCGCGCCTCCATCACGGAGGCCATACCGATGAGCGATGCCCAGTTTGGCCTGCTCACCACGGTTTTCCTTGTGAGCTATGGAATCCTGAGCCCGGTCGGTGGCTTCATCGCCGACCGGTTCAATCGCAGCCGGACCATCATCTTCTCCCTCTTCACCTGGTCGCTCGCGACGTGGCTGACGGCGCATGCCACCACCTTCGGCGAGCTGTTGTTCTACCGCGCGCTGATGGGAATCAGCGAAGCCAGCTATTTTCCCGCCGCGGGCGCGCTGTTGATGGAGTATCACCGCCACCACACCCGATCCCTCGCGAACGGTCTGCACCTCAGCGGGGTGATGGTGGGATCGGGACTGGGCGGGCTTGGCGGCTGGATCGCCGAGCGGCACAATTGGAGTTTTGTCTTTGAATTCTTCGGCATTATCGGAGCCGTCTACGCGATCGTCCTGCTCGTGCTGCTGCGCGATCGGCCCCGGACAGTGGCCACCATCGATCCGGTGACCGACCACGCATCCCGGGTGCGCCTGGGTGAGGCGATGATCAGCCTGTTCAGCAGGAAGGCGTTCATTTTCGCCCTGATCTTCTGGGGCCTCCTCGGCTTCGCGAGCTGGGCCTTCATCGGGTGGCTGCCCACCTATCTCAGCGAAGCATTCAGGATGTCACCAGGCCGCGCCGGTCTGACGGCACTGGGTTACATCTATTCGGCGAGTCTCGTCGGAATGGTGGCCAGCGGCTACTGGGCGGATCGATGGAGCAAGGGGCAGGCGCGTGCCCGGATATGGGTCGGAGCGATCGGACTCCTCGTGGCCGCGCCTTCGATCCTGCTTGTCAGCAATGTCGCACTCCTCGGTCCCGTGCTCGCCGGTCTGGTGGTCTACGGTTTCGCCCGGCCCTTTTCCGATACGAACATGGTGCCCATCCTGTGCCAGATCGTCGATGCCCGCTACCTGGCGACTGCGGTGGGCGTGCTCAATACCTTCGCCACCCTGGTGGGTGGGCTCTCCATCTACGTTGGCGGTGCCTTCAGGGACGCCAAGGTGAACATCAGCTTTGTCTTCAACCTGGGGGCGGTCACCATGCTCGTCTGCGCCTTGCTGCTGGTGTGTATTCGAACCAAAAATACCGCGACCTCATGGAATTCGTAGATCCGCTCAACGCCCGCGACCAGTCACTTGCGACCTCGCTTGCCGATTTTCTTCCCGAGGAAATCTACGACATTCATGCCCATGGACATCATCCCGGACATTTCACTCCCGGGACCTGGCGCTGGCTGAACGGGATGAATCCCCAGGGATGCCGCGAGCATCGGGCGTCGCTGCAACGCTACCTGCCGGCCCGGACAATGCACGGACTGCACTTCGGCCTTCCGCACAAGACTGCGGATCGCGCCGCGATCAATGCGTGGATGGACTCCGAAGTCCGACAGCATGGAACTCCCCTCAGCCGCGCCTTGATGCTCGTCTCGCCGACGGATGACCGCGACCGGGTGGCTGGGGAACTGCGCAGCGGCCGCTTCTGCGGCATCAAGCCGTATCATTGCTACGCGAGCCGACCCGATACGATGAACGCAACCGTCGAGGAATATGCTCCGGAGTGGATGTGGGAACTCCTGAATGAGGTGCGCGGCTGCCTCATGCTGCACATTGTCCGCGATGAAGCGATCGCCGATCCGGACAACCAACGCTCCCTCCGCCGGCTTTGCCGGTCATATCCCCGTGCCCGGCTGATTCTGGCACACATAGCCCGGAGCTTCAACTACCGCAATGCCCGCTCTGGATTGCACGCAATCGCCGACCTCGACAACGCGGTGGTCGACACGTCGGCCATCGCCGAGGCCGATGCCTTTCGCTCCGCACTGAAAATCCTCGGACCACGCCGGGTGCTGTGGGGTTCCGACTTCCCGGTCAGCGAGCTCCGTGGTCGTTGCGTGACAACGGGATCCCTGTTCTTCTGGCTTCAGCCAGAAGTCATCCGACCCGAGCACCAGACACCAACGAACAGCGGCATGACGCTGGTGGGCATCGAATCGCTCCTGTGCCTCAAGGAAGCCTGCGCCGACTTCGGCCTCACCCGCAGCGATATGCAGGATATCTTCCTCAACAACGCCCTGCGGACGCTCGCACCTCATCTGCCACCGGCCGAGACAGCCGCCAAGACGACCGAAACGTCGCTCTAACAACGGGCGCCTAGTCGCGAAGCGCCGCACAGGTTATACGCTGCCCGCATTCGGAGGATGCCAGCGCGGCCAGGTTGAAGCGGAGCGTGCTGATCGCGGCTTCCAGGGAACAGAGGCGGGAAGGTTGCCCCTCAATCATGTCAAGAAAGGCATTGGCCTGAAACAGAAAGGGGTCGTCGCGCTGGAGCGGGGCCATCTGGTGCCATTGCCATTCACCCTGCCCCTGGGCATAGCTGCCCCACCGCGCACGGTGCAGTTCGATTTTTACGCTGCCGCCGGCCGCGTTGAACTGCAGTGTGGATTCGTTGGGCGCCTGAAACTGGTTGAGCGAAAAATTGGCCATCGCGGAGCCATGCCGGGTGGACACATGCACCGTGTCTTCAACCTCAACCCCCGCTAGCACCTGATGCGCGCAATCGCAGAGCACGCTGTCCACGGGACCCAGGACGCTTTCCATCCAGTTCACCGAATGCGTCAGCGCATCCTGAATGGCGCCCCCACCCATCTTCCGATCGCGATAGTAGGTGCTGGCGAACGCCGGTCGATAGAAGGGAAAATTCTGTCCGGTGGTCACGAGTGCCTGCCTGACCGGGCCGAACGGCTCGCCGGACAGGAATTCCCGGGCAGCATTGAGAATCGGGTAGCTCCGCAGGACATACGCCACGGCGGCCGCCCGTTTCGAGCGATTCCAGGAGGCAAGCAGGCCGTCGATGCCCGCGAGAGATTGGGAAAGCGGCTTTTCGATGAGCACATGCAAACCGGCATCGAGCGCCGCCGTGCCCATCGCCACATGGAATGGGGCCGGAGTGCAGATGACTGCGGCATCGAAATGCCCCTTCAGTCCCTCCTGCCAGTCGGCGACCGTCTCAACCCCGTAGTCTGCCTCCATCTTCCCAAGCAAAGCGGGATTGGTGTCGCATGCCACCACACGGGTCCGACCGGTATTGCGGAAGCAGCGCAGATGGCGCTCACCGATGCTGCCGCAACCGATGACAAGGACGGAATGTTTCGAAGAAACGGTGGCCGGATTAGTATGCATTTGAGATAGCCTTTTTCAAAGCGTCGGACAAGACTTGGGAGAAACCCTTGTATACATTCGTATCCGTTGCTCATGAAAAAAGTCAATTCGGTTGTCGCCTACGAGTTTATCCGAAACAAGATCCTCAGCGGTGAATATCCGCCGGGCTACCCGCTGATGACTGAAATCTTGTCGGGGCTGACGAAAGTGAGTCGCACCCCGGTAAGGGAGGCGTTGCACCGTTTGAACGCCGAGGGGCTGGTGACGATTCGTGATCGTCTCGGTGCGAGTGTGAAGACGATGGACTTCAATGAATTCCGGGAGATGTGCGAAATGCGTCTGGCTTTGGAGAGCTTCATGGCGGGACTGGCCGCCTTGAACCACACTCAGGCCGACCTGCGTGAGATCAAGTTTGCGCTCGATGAAATGCGACGATTGACCGAACAGATCCTTGCGGCGAAATCCGAGGAGCCGTTCATCGAGGAATTGATGCGGCAGGATGTTCGCTTCCACATTGCCATCATGACGGCGGCCAAGAACGAACTCATCAAGAGCGAGATCCTGCGGCTGCACCTGGTGAATCGCGTTTCGACGGGTCCGAACAATCCGCCTCCGCCATCGCTGAAGAAAAACGCGAGCGACGCCAATCGCCGCAAGGTTCTCGAAAGCCATGAGGAGATCTACGACGCGATCGCCAAAGGGGATGCGACCGCCGCAAAGCTCGCCATGGAGAGGCATGTGCAGGATATCCTGGACAAGAGCATCGCCGCCTTTCGCTCCAAGGATGAATCGGCCCAACGTGGGTTGACCGAAGAAGAGCTGGCCTATTCCAGTTGATCGACACGCTTGGGCGAGGGTTCCCAAAGCCACCCACCCCGCTGCGGCGACGATGTTCCGCCATCACCTTCAGAAATGAGGTTGCCTTGTATTCGCCTGCACGCACCTCACCTCGCATCGCAGTTGCACAGAGGTCACTCCGACCGGAAACGCGAGCGTACTTCAGGGGTCGTGACGCCGCAAGAGGCTGGTTTCCCTGCTGAAACTTCCCGGTACCGGGTTGCGGATGATCCCCGCCTTGTCATTGTGTTTTCTGCCCGCTGAAGATGCCTTCTCCCTTCGTATCCAGGATCGCGTTGTCCCGTAATCATTCCTCATGAATGCCGTGTCGCCTCTGTCGCTTCCACCCACATCGGATCTCGGCCAAGCAAGCCGCCGGACGTTCATCAAGTCGTCCGCCCTGGCGGGAGCGGCCCTGTTCACGCTGCCGCGCTTCAGCATCGCCAAGTCCGGAGTATCCCCCAATGCCCGGCTGAATGTGGCCTGCATCGGCATCGGCAATCGGGGTTGGTTCGCTGTCTCCGAGTTGCTCTATCATCCGAATGTGAACCTGGTCGCTGTCTGCGATGTGAATCGCGACCTCGTGGCGAACACCTATGCGAAGGCCGACGACCTGGAGGCCAGGCACATCACAACCTACTCCGATCTCAAGCGGGTGCCGCTCTTCAGGGACTACCGGGAGATGTTTGCCAAGATGGGCAACCGTATCGATGCGGTCACGGTTTCCACTCCCGATCATCATCACTTTCCCGCCGCCATGATGGCCCTCAAGCGGGGCAAACACGTCTACGTCGAGAAACCGCTTACGCATACCGTGGGTGAGGCGCGGGCATTGCGTCACGAAGCCAGCAAGCGCGGCCTGATCACGCAGATGGGCAACCAGGGCCATGCCAGCGAGGGAATACGGTTGATGCGCGAATGGGTGCAGGCGGGAGTGCTCGGCAAGGTGAGCGAGGTCCACGGATGGTCTCCGCCGTTCTCCGAGCGCTATTTCAAACGCCCCGCCGCCCTTCCCGTGCCCACGGAGGCTCCACCGCCAGGACTGGATTGGGACCTCTGGCTCGGACCCGCGGAACCGCGCCCCTTCAGCAGCTATTACGAGCCCGAAAGATGGCGGGGCTGGTGGGACTTCGGCAGCGGCATGCTCGGCGACTGGGCCTGCCACACGCTCGACGCCCCCTTCTGGGCACTGGATCTCGGCGCCCCCACCTCCGTCGAGGCCGAGGTCAGCGGCCTCAACCGGGAGCTTGTTCCGGAATGGGCGGTCGTGACCTACCGTTTTCCCGCCCGGGGCTCGCTGCCGCCCGTGACATTGCAGTGGCACGAGGGAGCTGACAAACGGCCGCCCGCGCCATCCTCTTGGAATCCCAAGACCCCCTGGCCTCAGCGCGGCATGCTGATGGTCGGCGACCGCAACACACTGTTCGCCCCCAACGGCCGACCCGACAGCCCACGGCTGCTGCCGGATGCGGTGATGGAGGAATTCAAGAAGCACCGCCCGCCGGCCACGCTGCCGCGTGTCATCGGCGGACCGATGAAGGAATGGGTTGATGCGATCATCGGCAAGGGGCCGATGCCAGGATCAAACTTTGAGTACTCCGTGCCGTTAAGCGAGATGGTGTTGCTCGGGGTGGTGGCCGTACGCACAGGCAAGCGCCTGGAATGGGATGGCGCGGCCGGAAAGATCACCAATGACAAGGCGCTGAACCAACTCCTGAAGATCCACGCTCGAAGGGGCTGGCGAACGTAGGTCCGTCTCCATCGGCGGAGATCGACGTCCACCGCCCGCCACAATTGTGCCCCCGACTTGCGCACGACGGTGAACCGGTTTATCTATGGCAACCGTTCCCTCCGATGAGACCATCGCACCTGCTCCTTCTCTGGCTGGCTTTTGCGGCGGCTTCCCCGCTGTCGGCTGCGTTTGAGTCGGTCAAGTTCGATCCCGAGAATATCCCTCCCGAGTTTCCACTCTCCCTCATCAGCGACGGCGTCTCCGAAGGCGAGGTCGTCATGGCCATCAGCATTGATGCCTCGGGAAAGCTCGTGGATTTCCTCCCGCTCGCGTATACCCACAAGCCGTTCGCGCTCGCATGCGAGGAAGCTCTCAAGTCCTGGAAATTCACTCCGGCACGGTTCGACGGCGACGCCGTGGGTGTTCAGGTCCAGTTGACTTTCAACTTCAAGCGCAGCGGTTACGTCGAGACCAACATCAACAACATCAACAACAATTTCATTTCCGGAAGGCTCCCCCTGCGCATGTCCCGCCGGGTCATTCCGTCTGCCGAACTCGACCGGCCGCCGGTACCCCTCGCGACCGTCAACCCGAAATACGCAGTCAAGGCCCGTGAGAGCGGCGTCCGCGGCACGGTTCGCGTCCGCTTCTACATCGATGAGGGCGGCATGGTCCGGCTTCCGTCCGTCTCCGCAACGGCACATCCCTATCTTGCCGACCTTGCCGTGGAGGCGTTACGTGGCTGGCGTTTTCAGCCCGCCATGTACCGGGGAGAGCCGGCATTGGTCGCGGCTTCGCAGGAATTCAATTTCGGCAACAACCCGTAAATCCCATCCGGAGGGCCACAGTCATCGAGAAGGCAGAGTGCACCCCTGGGGCGCGGAGGACACGGCGGTAAGAACCTGGCTCGACCTTCGTGCTCTCCGTATCTCCGTGGTGATACAAGGTTCGGCCGGATTCTGGTGAAGCAGGCTGGAAGCCCGCGCTACTCCTTGGCCTCGGTTTCGGTTTCCGCACCGTAGAACTTGACGCCGCGCTCGATCTTCCCGCGACCGTTGGCGAGACGCCATTTGTTCGTGTCACGCAGCGAGTAGATGCAGCCGCAGTATTCCTGCTGGTAGAAGTTTTCCCGCTTGGAGATCTCGAGCATGCGGGCCGAGCCGCCCTTCTTGCGCCAGTTGTGGGTCCAGTAGGACATTCCTGGATACCGGGAGGCCGCACGCACGCCGCAGTCGTTGATTTGATCCATGTTCTTCCAGCGGGAGATGCCCAGGCAGCTGGTGATCACCTGAAAGCCGTTCTCGTGCGCATAAAGAGCGGTGCGCTCGAAGCGCATGTCGAAGCACATCGTGCAGCGGGCACCCCGCTCCGGCTCCCATTCCAACCCCCTGGCCCGCTCAAACCAGTTGTCCGTATCGTAATCGACATCGATGAAAGGCAC
The DNA here is from genome assembly GCA_964583635.1 of uncultured Opitutaceae bacterium. Classification (GTDB taxonomy): domain Bacteria; phylum Verrucomicrobiota; class Verrucomicrobiia; order Opitutales; family Opitutaceae; genus UBA6669. The sequence continues at coordinate 8,504 of CAZOXB010000003.1, forward strand.
GCCGTGCTTTTCCGCGAATCGAATGTTCTCGGATTTCCGCAGCTCGTACTCCTCGCGGGGATGGATGTTGGGGTTGTAGAAGAAAATGGTATACTCGATGCCCGACGCACGTATCGCCTCCATGACTTCACCCGAGCACGGCGCACAGCAGGAATGCAGCAGCACCTTTCGGTGTCCGCCGGGCAATTCCAACGGATCTCTGATGACCGGTTTGCTCTCCATGGACATGTCGCAGGAGACTGTCCCATCTGGTCGACGGGTCAACTCGCGACGCAAGCGCCAGACATCTGCGCCAGAACCCATGAAGATTGCCCGCAACCGCAAAATCGCCACGGTCACTTCATGCCCACTTCCACCGGAGCGGCGGACGGCACGGCTCATCCTCTCTTTGAATGCGTTGCCGTTGACGTCTTGCCCGTGAACCCCGTCGCGGAATGCCTTGCCTTCCCTGCGGACGGTTGCGCCCGCCGAACGGTCCCATGAAACGCCTTTCACGCCTTCTTCTGCTGGTCGGCAGCCTGTCCGTCACGGCAGTTGCGACGCGGGCGACCGAAGTCACGATCTTTGCCGCGGCCAGTCTTTGCGATGCGCTCAGCGAGATCGCCAGAACCTACGAAGCCGGCTCGGGCGACAAGCTGCGCTTCAACTTCGGCGCCTCGAGCACCCTCGCGCGCCAGATCCGGGAGGGCGCACCGGCCGACGTCTTCTTCTCCGCGGACGAAGCCAAGATGAACGCCCTCGCTGCCGCCGGGCTCATCGATGTGCCAACCCGCATCGCACTGCTCTCAAACACGCTGGTGATCGTCGTGCCGCAGAACACCTCCACCATGATCTCTGGGCCCGGCGCTCTCGCCGGAGTTGGCGTGCGCCGACTGGCGCTGGCGGAGACCCAGACTGTTCCGGCGGGAATCTATGCGCGAGATTACCTTCAGGCCATTGGCTTGTGGTCGAAAGTGCAGCCGAAAGTCATCCCGACGGAAAATGTTCGCACGGCACTGGCCGCTGTCGAGGCGGGCAACGCCGATGCCGCCATCGTGTACAAGACCGATGCACTCCAATCGAGACACGTGAAGATCGCCTTCGAAGTCCCGTCCGGGCAGGGGCCGAGAATCGTCTATCCGGTCGCGGTGATCCTAACCTCAAGAAGAACCGCGGCCGCCAGGGCGCTGGTGGGTTTCCTCGCCGGAAGCGAGGCGCACGCCGTGTTCATGAAGTACGGATTTCTGCCGTTGGCGGCCGCACGTTAGAACAACGCAAGCGGGATTTGGGCTTCGAACCCGGCAACTTTACAGAGTGGCCTGTTGCGCGGGGTTTCCTCAACCTCGATCCATTCCCCATGCTTCGCCGTTCCTTTCTCAACTCGCTCGGCATCGTCGACCGGCCGGTGCACCAGAACCTTGCTGGAGCTGAAGACCCAGTCGATCCGCCCTTCTCCGATCGTTTCCCCGTCGCAGGCAACATCCTGCCACGCAACCCAAGGATCTTACCTCCATGAATCGCCGCCACTTCCTCCAATCCACTCTTGCCGCCACCACACTCGCCGCCGTTCCGCGTCAGCTTCGATCTGCAAATCCATCTTCCGAGCGCAAATTTCGCACCGTCCTGATCGGCTGCGGCTGGTGGGGAAACAACATCCTGCGCGAAGCCATGGCGAGTGGCGCCTGCGAGATCGTCGGGTTGTGCGATGTCGATGCCCGCCAGCTTGCCCTCACCTTGAAACACGTCGCCGCCGGCACGGGCGAATCGCCCAAGACCTACCGGGACTACCGCGATCTTCTCGACAAGAGCAAGGCGGACATCGCCATCGTCGCGACTCCCGACCACTGGCATGCCCTGCCGGCGATCGCCGCGGTGCGTGCCGGTGCCCACGTCTACGTGGAGAAACCGATTGGACACACCGTCATGGAAGGCCGTGCCATGGTGAACGCCGCACGTGCCGCCAACCGCGTGGTCCAGGTCGGCACGCATCGGCGCGTTTCCCGCCATAACATCAGCGCACGCGATTTCATCCGATCGGGCAAATTGGGTCAGATCGGCATGGTACGCTGTTTCGTTGCGGGTGGAGGCGGTGGCCCCGAAAAACCGCTTCCCACGGTCGACGTACCGAAGGAGCTCGACTGGGATCTCTGGTGCGGCCCCGCCCCGCTGCGTCCGTTCAACGGTGGCGATCCCAATGATCCCAAAGCCGGAGGCGGCATCCGCGGCATTCATCCACGCGGCTTCCGCAACTACCTCGACTACGCCAATGGCACGATCGCCGATTGGGGAGTGCACTGGCTCGACCAGGTGCTGTGGATCACCGGGGAGAAGCATCCCACGCACGTATATTCCACGGGGGGTCGCCCCATCGCAGGCGCGCCCGTGCTGACACCCCATGAGCAAACCACGGATGCCCCCGACCACCAGCTTGCCACCTACCGGTTCGGCCAGTTCGACGTGCAGTGGGAGAATCGGCAATTCTCCGGCAACAACGCCAGCAAGGGCGAAAACATCGGCTGCCATTTTCACGGTACCAAGGGCATCCTCCATCTCGGCTGGCGTCAGGGCTGGACATTCTACCCGGTCAGCGCAAAGGAGGAACCCTTCACCGAGGCAGCGCTTCTGAACATGCCCGACTTCCAGAATATCAGCGAACTGTGGGCGGACATGCTGCAGGCCATCCGCACCGGAACCAAGCCGGCCTGCGATATCGCCGATATTCACCTCTCGACCAATATGTCATTGCTGGCGATGATCTCCATGAAGCTGGGCCGCAGCCTGCAATGGGACGGCTCCAAGGAACGCGTAGTCGGCGATGACGCCGCGAACAGGCTCCTCCGCCGCGATTATCGTCGCGGCTACGAATATCCCCAGGCTTGAAGGAGACGCCTCCCACCGTATCACCCGCGGAAGATGCTGGCTCCTCCAAACCTCAGGCCATCAGGCTCAATTCCCGCTTTGCCGTGGGAACAATCGCCTTCACGCGAACTGCCCTGGGGCTGCGCATGGCATCGACTGGAAATCGCATTTCCTCCGCCAGCGGCGCCGGCTGAATTCCGGCATGAAAGCCGTCCGCGTCCTGATATCCGACCTGCGCACGCTTCGCCGTAAGCAGGACGATCAGACTGCTGAAGAAAAGAACCGAGAGGGCACCAAGGGTAAGCAAGATCATGGAACGATTGGGTTGAGGGACGTGGGCGTTACTGCCGTTTCGATGTATCCACTCTATCAGCCCGCACGAATTCGCTCCATGGACGCCATCCCCCATTCTGCGGAGGCAGGATTCCCTAAGTTCTTCTACTTCCCAGAGATTGGCCAACGTGCGTGCATCTACGCACGGCCCCCGGGAAATGATCGCGTGAGGTACTCCGACAAACTCCGCAGGGCAAATGCATACGAAATCAATTGTCGGCATCGAGCCATCTCTGTGAGCTTTCGGGATCTTGTTTCAAAACGCTCGCGTCCATACGATTGAGGCTTCGCTTCGGCGAAGCCTCAGAGGGGTGGAAGATATTCGCGCTTCACACGACCTATCCCATGTGTGAAAGTTGATCCTTCCATGACTCAATTCCGCCACGAGAAACGTACTCTTGGGAGATGCTTCCGGGTTGCGCTCCGCGGTTTCCTCTTCCGGAACCCGGACGGGGCCTTCATGTTCATACGTTTCGCCAAATGATTTCCCGCCTCTCGTCCAGCCCGAGCGCGACTCGTTCAAAATCGGCAAATCGCTGTCAATCACGACATTTTTCCGACCCCTTATCGAGACTGGTCCGGATCGTCGTCACGGTGGGATGTCTTCTGATGTCCACTGCGGCGATCTCACACGCCGCCAAGCCGAAGACGCAGGTCTTCAGCGTCGAGTCGCAGCCGATGCCTCTGGCCCTGATGATCCTGGCTCGCCAGGCAGAGGTGGAGATCCTGTTTTCCTATGACGAGTTGAAAGGCTTCCAAGCCCCCAAGGTCGCGGGACGACTCACGCTCGACCAGGCGCTCGCCGCCATGCTCAAGGGCACTCCGTACACGGTGGACCATCATCCGCTCCGTGCACGTACGTTCCGCATCATGTCCCCGCAGATGCTGGCCCGGGCAGCGACCGAGGACAAGCGCCCCACGGTGAAGTTGGTCGACCGGCCGCCGGAACCCATCGATCGTCCCCCACCCGTCCTGCCAGTGGGCGATGCCAGCATTGATCGCGCGCACAAGCCGGACGACGTGGCTCCCTACGTGGTTTTCGACGGGAACACGGTCGAGCAATCCGGCGCGCAAACCGTGGGTGATTTTCTTTCCGAACGGCTTCCCTCCGCCAGTGGCTCGAACTTGGCGGGAGAAATCGGCATGCGTGCCATGAGCAGCCGCTATACCCGGGTTCTCGTCAACGGACGTGAGCAGCCCGATGTCACCGGTGCCCCGAACTCCACACCGGGAATGAATTATCGCACCTCCCCGCTGGCATTGCTGCCCTTGAGCTCGATCGACCGCATCGAGGTCATCCCCCAATCCGCGGGTGTTGCCGCCGGAGGCGGACTCATCGGCGGCGCAGTCAACGTCGTCACAAAGCGCGATTACACCGGGGGCGAGATCACCTTCGGTTACGACAACTCGTTCAATTCCGACAGCTCGAACAAGAAGGTCGAGCTGCGCTACGGCGCCTCCTTCAACGACAACCGCACCCGCCTGATGGTCTTCGCCGGAGCGGTCAATTCCAACTCGCTGGCGGTGCAGGATCGTTACGATTTGGTGCGGGACTACATGGCGCGTGCCACCACCCAGACTCCCGGGCTGCTCAATGGTACGGAAATCCTGTTCGGGACCACGTCGCGCGTCGATTCGGCTGACGGTTCCCCGTTGGTGCTCAAGACCGGCGACACGCTCAGCTCATCGTTCCTCTTCATGCCCGCCGGCTACCGCAGCCTGGAGGAGGACGGCCCCGCACCGCTCATCGCCAATGCGGGCAAGCTCGATCCGGATTCGCCCGATACCGCGCAGGCTTATCTCGGACGTCGCATGCTGCTCAACCGTCGGCCCGACACGCAGGTCCTGCAAACGGAAATCCGGCACGCTCTGTCATCCTATGCCGAGGCTTACCTAGACCTTTCCTACCGGCGCAGCGAACGTTCCCAGGAAATCGGCGTTCTCAGCTCCGATCAGTATGTGACTGTTCCGGCCGGCGTGCCCAACAATCCCTTCGGCCAGGCGGTACGCGTGCGTTTCCCCTATGCCATCAACGGCTCGCACCGGAGCAAGCGGGAGCACCAAACCTTCACCGCGGGTGCCCTGCTCTCGCTGCCCAAGGAGTGGCAGGCCCGCGTCGAACACACCTACAGCCTGCACCGTTCGGTCGACAAGGCGGAAACCGCCAGCAGCTCCAGTTTCCAGACCGCCATTCTCGACGGCACCATCAATGTCTTCTCTCCATCGATCATCGAATCCGACTTGCTGGGGAAATACATCACGGCACGCACGGGCCGGGGCAACGTGGAGGAGAAAACGACCCTGGCCCGGGCCGAGGGAGCGCTTCCCTCACTTCTCTCCGTGCAGCCGAGGGTCAATGTCGGATTCCAGGCACGCGAGGTGAAACGCGATACCTTCCGTGTCACCGACGGCACCACCGTGTCCGGAATCCTGCCCACCACATTCTCCTCATGGGGCTTCTTCGGCGAGCTCACGGTCCCCTTCTTCACGGAGGAAAGGAACCTTCCAGGGGTCAGTCTTCTCGAGCTGACAATCTCCGGTCGCAGCGAGAAGCATGGGGTGGACTCAACCGTCGTCAAGGCCAGCGGATCGCAGACTGTCAGCAGCTTCACCAGCAACCTTGCCCTGGAAAAGTACAAGAGCACCTACGTCACCGAGAACCCGGTGGTCGGGCTGCGTTACCAGCCGGTTGCCGACCTCACGCTGCGGGCATCCTTCTCCACGGGATTTGTTCCGACCGAGGATTTCAATCTGCTGCCCCAGTTGACTGCCAAGGGCAACATCACGGACCCGCTCCGCGGCGACAGCACCTACGAGACCAGCATCACCACGGGCGGCAATTCCGATTTGAGCCCGGAACATGCGGACACCCTTTCCGCCGGAGTGGTCTATTCGCCCAAGGCCGTTCCGGGATTTCGCATTTCGGTCGATTATACCGACTCGCGTCGCGAAGGGCTGATCGACATTCTGGATACGCGCACCCTGCTCGCTTATGAAAGCGCCATCCCCGGCCGCATCAAACGCGATCCCCTCGGCGACGGTGACACCTTTTCCGTCGGAAAAATCTCCAGCATCAATGCCACGGCGGTCTCGTTGTATTCGGCCAACCTCAAGGCTTGGGACGTATCCATCGCCTACAAGAAGGACCTGCCAAGCCTCGGTGCCTTTGATTTCTCGGCCCTGTACACGCTGAATTCGACGTACGAGCAGCAACTCGTCCCCGGCGGCAGGTTTGTGGACCTCGTGAGCGCGCCCCTCTATGCGGGTCCGTTTCGTGACAAGGCCAGCGCCTCTGTCACCTGGACGAAGGGGCCGTTGAGCGCCGGTTGGGCAGTCCGTTTCCACAGCCGCTACAAGGGCCTGGCCACATCCAGCCCCGAAGCGACCCAGTTGCCCGACATCAACCCGCTGGCGATGTCGGCCCGCACCTACCACGACGCCTTTGTGCGCTATCGCTTCTCCACACAAGCCCGCGGCGTCATCGGATTCCTCGACCGGACGGAGCTTCTCTTCGGAGTACGCAATCTGTTCGGCGCCGATCCGCTGTTCGACGCTTCGCTCCCCGCCGACCTCTTCCTGAGTGGCAACGGCGAGTTGCGGCGCCAGAGCTACTACCTGTCGCTGAAGCGCGAATTCTAGAACCTCCCTTACGCCATGTCATTGTTGAGCCGATTTGGATTCCTGTCTGCGCTTCTCTGTGCGGGTTCCCTGAGTGCACAAACCGATACGATTGCCCGACCGAAGCCCACAGCGGTGATCTCCCGCCAGATGGTCCCGCCGAACGGGGCGGCGGTGCCCATCGACCTGAAAAACCACTTCACGATCGACAATGAGAGCGGGGACAAGTTCGTGCAGTTCGACACGGTTTTCGGGAAGTTCAACGTCGTGTTGAAGGGCAGCCGGGCACCCATTCACGTCGCCAATTTTCTGAGGTACGTGCACGAGGGCCAGTACGACAACTGTTTCTTCCACCGGACCGCCGGCGGTGGCGTTTCAACGGTCGCCTCGATCGCCCAGGCCGGCGGCTTCAGGCTGCCGTATTCCACCGCCGTCACGACCCATGAGCCCATTTCCCTCGAAGGTTTGCTCACCCATGAGATCTACACGCTGGCAGCCGCCAGAACAAGCGACCCGAATTCCGCAACGAGCCAGTTCTTCTTCAACCTCGTCGACAATACGGGCACGTACTTCCCGGGACAGAGCGTCACGAATCAGGATTTGCGATACACGGTTTATGGCCGGGTCGTGGGAAGCGGCGGACTGGTTCTAAGGCAGATCGGTTTGCTGCCCGTCTACAACCTGGTCGACGGCGCGGTCAACACGGGCGCATTCCAGACGATCCCCCTGCGCGACAAGATCCCCAATGTTGTCACCGAAAAGAACCTGGCCCTCATCCGTTCGGTCGTGGAACTGCCTCTCTACGGCGCGGACAGCGGAGCCAGCGTCCTGACCTTCTCGGCCGAGTCGTCAAATCCGGCGGTGGCCCAGGTCTCGATCACGGGCTCGATCCTCAACCTTCTCCCCGGTTCCATCAACGGCACCACCCAGGTCACCGTCCGCGCGTCGGAGATCTCCGGGGACTACGTCACGGCGACGTTCGAGGTCGAAACCAATTCCGAGCTGGCCATCGCCCGCCCGCCGCGCAGTCAACTCGTTGCCACCGGCGATGCCGTGGTCTTCGATGTCGAAGCGACCGGCGCGGGATTGTCCTACCAGTGGCAGCGCAACGGAGCCGATATCGAGGGTGCCACGGCCCGCCAGTATTTCATCCGCAATGTCAGCGCCGCGAATCACGGAGGCAATTATACCGTCGTGGTCAGCAACACGGTCGGCACGATCACGAGCGCCATCGCCAACCTTGCCGTGGTTGAGAATGCCGCCATGAGCCGCCTGACCAACCTGTCGATGCGCGCCTTCACTGGCGAGGGCAGCGCCGTCCTGACCGCCGGTTTTGTCGCCGCCAATGGTCCCGTCTACGTGCTCATGCGCGGCATCGGACCCACCCTCGCCAACTTCGGGGTCGTCAACGTCCTCCAGGATCCCGTGCTCACGGCCTTCGGCACACCGTCCGCACCCGGAACCCCTCCGCCCTTTCTCGGAAGCAACAATGACTGGACCCAGGTCGATGGCAGCGCGTTCGGCGGATTCCCCCTTCCGGTCGGCAGCAAGGACGCCGTCCATACCCAGGTGAACATCACCGGCGTGAATTCGGTGCAGCTCAGCGGCATCGGCGGCACGACCGGCGTCGGCCTCATCGAACTCTACGAAGGTACCGCCGCATCCACCGGCACCCTGATCAATCTCTCCTCACGCGTGCTGGTCCCCCCCAACGCAAGCGTGATCGGCGGATTCACGCTGACCGGAGCCACCAGCCGGACCGTCCTGATCCGTGCGATGGGCCCGAGTCTCGCTCCGTTCAATGTCGGCGGCGACCTCTTTCAGGATCCGCGTCTGACCTTGCGGTCGTCCGACGGCACCCTGATCGAACAGAACGACAACTGGGGCGGCGCCACCGCCTTGAAGGAGGCCTTCCTCGCCAGCGGCGCATTTGAACCACTCAATGACGGCACGAAAGACGCCGTCATCCTCACGACCTTGGAGCCTGGTGGATACACTGCCCAGATCAGCGGCCCTACCGGACACACCGGCATCGTCCTGCTCGAGGTATACTTGATCCACTGACGGGAAATGAATCCGCCGTCACTCAATCCATTGCCGTCCGTTTGAATCCCGTTCATCAATGCCCGTGAAAAACGACTCTCCTGAACAAGCCATCGCGCGTGGCGCGATCGCACGCATGAAGAAAGTCCTGGACAACGCGCCGCAACTTTCCTCCATCCACGACATCGCCCTGAAACTCAGCGGCATCGAGCTGCGCATCGCGATCGGCGTGCTTGAGCGCTTCGTGACAGCGTCAACAGAGTCCACCGAGACCCGCGAATGACGGGCACAGGCCCCCATCATTCGGTGCGGGGCATGCTACGCCGCTGTCGTCCGGGCGTCATCGACGTCGTCCAAGGCGAGAGGCGTGGTTGAATCGATGCCGAGCCAGCAGAGCGCCGCAAGGCCGTAGACCACCGCGGCGACGTAGATCGGAACGTCCCAGTTATTGTCCGTCCAGATGAGAATGTAGGCCACCATCGGTCCCGCCACGGCGCCGCCGCCGGCGCCTCCCATGTTCATTCCTCCGGATACGGAACCTGCATAGGCACCGCCCATGTCCATGCACGCACCCCAGGCACAGGGAATGGTGAGGTCGTTGGCGAAGCTCGCAAAGCCCATCGCAATCATCGCCAGGATGGGATTCTGGATCTGCACCGAGATCACCAGGAGCAGACCCGCCGCCACCAGGCCTCCGAAGCCCAGCACGCGGCGTGCTTTGTTGACGCTCCCCAGCCAGCGGGCAAACACCGGTGCAAAATGCCCGCTGAACCAGCAGCCAATCCCTCCCAGAAAGAGAGGTACACCGGCAAGCAGGGCACCGAGCAATGCATCGCGCTGCAGCGTGAAGCCACGCGCCTCGCGGAGGTAGGAGGGCAGCCACTGGATATAAAACCACCAGCCGTAGCTGAGCAGGAAATACTGCAGCCAAAGGAGGATGACCGAACGGTTGCGCAGGATCTTCCGCCACGGAACGTTGCCGTGCCCGACCTTGGACGCGACGGTCGGCAGCAGCGCCTTCTCCGCGTCATTCATGCCGGGATGCGTGCGCGGATTGTCACGATACCATTTCCAGAAAAACACCGCCCAGATCACGCCGATCGCGCCAAATATCTCAAACACCCGGCGCCAATGCACATGCTGGAGCAGGACCGTCACCAGAAACGGCGTGATCGCCCCGCCCCAACGCGCGGCAAACCACATCAGCCCTTGGGCGCGTACGCGCTCGTGAGTCGGCAGCCAGACGGTAAACGCCTTCGTCAAGTTGGGAAAACACCCCGCCTCGCCCACACCAAACAGGAGGCGACAGATGAGCAGCGAGACGTAGTTCCAGGCCCAACCGGTGGCAGCCGTGAAAAACGACCACGCGGTGACCACGCGCAGGAGCACCTTGCGCGCCCCCCATTTGTCCCCCATCCAGCCTCCGGGAATCTCGCACAAGGTGTAGGCCCATGAGAAAATGCCCAGCACCCAGCCCCATTGCTCAATGCTCAGATTGAGATCGGCACGCATCGTGGGCGTCGCCTGGGCGATGATGACGCGGTCGATGTAGCAGATCATCGCCAGGGTAATCGCAAAAACGACGACCCAATGGCGCTTGCGGGTGGGGACAGCGGCGGCAGAGGGAACCGACATGGATGGAATTGGGGGTTGGGTGAAATGACCCGCCAGGATCGGCAGCGGGAAGGGGCACAGGATCCGGGGCGGCCGGATGGACAGCCTCGCTGCGCGTCCGGAGGCTGGTGAACCAATACGGCGATTTCAAGGCGAAGAATCGGTCAATCCGGCAATGATGCGTACATCACCGATTTTCCCTGCACGCGGCCCCCGCTGCAGCATTGCCAGGCATCGTCGGTGCCATGCATCCTTGGCAACCCATGACCGATTCATTCCCGCATGCACCCCGATGGCTCCGGGGCTTTGCCGTGACACATCGTTTCCCCACTGTCGGCGCGTCCTCATTCCGGATGCGGATCGCCATCCTGGTCGTCGTTCAAATAGCAACGTTGTCCCTCGCAGCCCCGCTTCCGCGCGCCACGCCCGAATCGCAGGGCGTCCCGTCGGCGGCATTGCTTTCCCTCGTTGAATCCGCCGAGAAGGAAATCGATGCGCTGCACAGCCTGATGATCGTCCGCAATGGCCGTGTCATCGCGGAAGGCTGGTGGTCTCCGTATGCGGCGAACGAACCCCACATGCTGTTCTCGCTCAGCAAGAGCTTCACCTCGACGGCAATCGGCCTGGCCGCAGCCGAGGGGAAGCTCTCGATCGACGACCCCATCCTCTCCTTCTTTCCATCCGAAACCCCGGCCATGCCTTCCGCGAATCTGAAGGCCATGCGCATCCGTGACCTGCTCATGATGTCGACCGGACACCATGCGGATGCGATCGCCGGTTTTCCCTACGACTCCGAAGACTCGGTGGTCCGCGCTTTTCTGGCGATGCCGGTGGCTCATAAACCCGGGACCGCCTTCCTCTACAACACCCCCGCCTCCTACATGCTTTCAGCCATCGTTCAGAAAGCCACGGGAGAGAGGCTGGTCGACTACCTTCGCCCGCGTCTGTTCGAACCGCTGGGCATCTCCCAGCCCCGTTGGGAGGAAAGTCGCCAGGGCATCGCCTTGGGGGGATTCGGTCTCAACGCAACCACGGAGGACATCGCCCGCTTCGGCCAGTTGTACCTCCAGGAAGGCCTGTGGAACGGGCGGCGAATCCTGCCGGCGGAGTGGGTGCGTGCCGCCACCTCCCGCCAGACCTCCAACGGAAGCGCGCCCACCAGCGACTGGGAGCAGGGTTACGGATTCCAGTTCTGGCGTTGCCGCCACGGCGCCTACCGGGGCGACGGCGCCCACGGACAATATTGCGTCGTCATGCCCGATCACCATGTCGTCATCGCCATCACGTCCGGTACCCGCGACCTGGCGTCCGTGTTGAATCTCCTCTGGGAGAAATTCATGCCAGGGCTGCACACCCAGCCCTTGCCAGAAAATCCCAAAGCTCACCAGGATCTGGTCCGAAAGCTCACCGGCCTCACGCTCGCCACACCCCGAGGTGGCGCCGCGCCCTCCGCATCCGTCGCGCCTCTGGCCGGAAAGCGCTACGTCTTTCCGCCCGAGGCGCGGTCAACTCCCGGCGGGGTTACCCAGCAGTCCCATTCGCAATCAATCGAGGCTTTCGCCTTTGCGGCGGATGCCCATGGGATGGGCACAAGGATCGACCTCACCGTCGGCGGCCAGGAGTATTCCGCCGTCGTGCAGCCCGACCGATGGGTGCACACCTTTCCCGTGGGGCCAACCAGCCCCAGCCCCGCCGCCGTCAGCGGCGCATGGACCCGTGAAAACACCTTCGTCCTGAAGGCAGCCTATTTTCAAACGCCGTACACCACAACCTACACCCTTGAGTTCGCCGGAGACCAGGCGACCGTGAAATTCGCGGAACACCTCGGAAAATCAAAGCTCAATCCGCGGGCCTTCGTCGCCACCGCCTCGCCATGAGGCGTCGCTCGTCGTAGGAATGACGGCACCGCGTTATCGCGCTCGGGAGCATTGAGCGTTCGTTTCCTGAACGCGCACGCATTGGCGCGGTCCGCATCGAGCCTTGAGCTGTTCGTTCCGAAGCCTCATGTTTGATGGGGTCGAAAACCCAACTCGTCCCGTCTTCCATGTTCCCAACCGCCAGCCTCCTGCTCTGCCTCGGAGTACTCTCAGCCTCCCTCGCCTTGGCGCAGCCGCCTCCCCCACCCGCCCAAGCGCGCGCAGGATCACCGCTCCGTGTGCTTCTCGTCGACGGCCAGAACAACCACCTCTGGCGAGTCACGACTCCCCTGCTCCGGCGCATCCTCGAGGACACCGGCCGCTTTCGTGTCGACATCACCACGACCCCGACGGCTCCCGTCCGCCCCAGCCTGCCGAAGGATGCGACCGCCGAACAGAAGGCCGCGCACGCGACAATGCTCAAGTCCTACGAAAGCGACCTGGCAGGGTATCAGGCCCGCCATGAGGCGCTTTGGTCCGCGTGGCGACCCGCCTTCGCCAGCTATGCGGTGGTGCTGTCCAACTACAATGGCGAAAGCTGGCCGGAACCCGTGAAGGCAGCCTTCGTCAATTTTGTGAAGAACGGCGGCGGATTTGTTTCCTACCACGCTTCCGACAATGCTTTCCCCGAATGGCCCGAGTACAATGAGATGATCGGCCTCGGGGGCTGGGGCAATCGCACCGAGAAGGACGGACCCTACCTCCGCCTGCGCAACGGCGTATGGACGCGGGACCTGACACCGGGCCGTGGCGGCGCCCACGGCCCACAGCATGAATTCCTGATTGAAACGCGTGCTCCCGACCACCCCGTCATGCGCGGGCTCCCTTCACGATGGATGCATGCGCAGGACGAACTCTACGACAGTCTGCGCGGACCCGCCAGGAACCTCCTCGTCCTCGCCTCGGCGGAGTCCTCGCGGACCCATGAACAGGAGCCTCTGCTCATGGCCATCACCTACGGTCGCGGGCGGATATTCCATACCGCACTCGGTCACGGCATTGAAGCCCTGCAGGGCCTGGGTTTTCAGGTCACGCTGGCGCGCGGAACCGAATGGGCCGCCACCGGCATGGTGACCCTGCCCGCACCCCGTGCCGCCGCGCTGTCCGCTGGCAAGGCCACGCTTCGCCCGGTGACGGCAGCCGCTTCACCCTGATTGAAAGATTGGCGGGCGCCGGCGGGCCAAGGTTCACGGCCCCAAGGCGCCAGCGGCCGGCACGTTCTTCGCCGCTTGCACCACGGAAAAATCCGTGATCCGCAGGTGACTCTTGACCGTGCGGAATCCGAACCACCCCGACGTCAAGGGATGCGGATCCTTGAATCGGAAGACGAGTTCACCATCACGCCAGTATTCCGCAACGCCTGCGCGGGCCACAACCTTGATGCGCACGGGACGATTCGCGGTCAGCATGAACTTTCGATCGGCAAGATCGTGCTCGGGAAGCAACGGGCGCTCGTGGGTGCCATCGTAGCGGCGGAAACGGGTCGTCGTATTGTTGTTCGCCCCATAGCCGACATAATAGGTGAGCAATGCGTCGTACTCCGAAAACTTTCCGCTGCGCGCATGGCCCGCTGCGAATGGTGCATCCGCCGACGCTTGTTCCTGTGCCATCCAGAAGCAGTTCAGGTCCGACACGCGGTCAAAGGCGGTGGGACCTGGAATCGGGGTGACCGTAAAACTGATCTCCACCGGCGCGGCAATCTTCTCCCTCCACCACACCGTGCAGCCTGCCCGGTCGCGGATCACGAGCCCACCTTCCTGCACCGTCACCGATCCACCCGGCATCTGCTCAACGGCCCACAAGGCCAGGTTGGCGGTCGGTGAAGCGCCTCGCGCCATCAACGCCGCCACGCTCATCAACAGCAACCCCATGACTGGTCCGTGTCCAACTCGGTGTCTCATCACGGCCATTCCAATCGTTTTTCCCGGCGCGTCACCTGAAAATTCCTCAGTTCCCAACCTGCCATGGATTGATTCTGTGCACAAGTCGCTTCGCTTGAGTCAGGATCCCAATCACGTCATTGGGTATCAATCTCCTCAATCATGCCCAAACGCACCATTCTCACGGGACTCGCGCTTCTCGCCATCTTTGCTGTCATCGTGGCCTTTCAACCCTCGCATTACCGCGTCGAACGCAGCCTCCCGATCGCCGCACCCGTCCCCGTGGTTTTCAATCTGGTGAATGACTTCAACCGCTGGCTTGCCTGGTCGCCCTGGGCACAGTTGGACCCGCAGGCGAGATTCAGCGTCGAAGGTTCACCTTCAGGACCAGGAGCGGTTCTGGTCTGGTCTGGCAATGACGCAGTGGGTGCAGGCCGGATGGAACTATTGGAGAGCCGCCCGGGAAATTTCGTGCGAATCGCCACAACGTTCAACCGTCCCGTCGCCGGAAATTCGTCGGCAACCTTTCGTTTCACCCCAAGAGGAGATGACGCAACGGAGGTGACCTGGGTCATCGAGGGCACCCACTCCTATCTCGCCAGGGCAGTCAGCCTCGTGGTCGGCTCCGATCGTGCCCTCGGTCCTGACATGGAACGCGGACTGCGTCTGCTCAAGGCATCGGCCGAACGCCCACCTGCCCCGCCGATCCCACTCCTGCCTTCGAACAATCCAACCTTGAAGCGATAGGGAGGATGCCCCGCAGAACCACGACTTCATTGCCAACAACTTGAATCGAAAGCGGTTTGTCGTCAGAACGAGAGGATCGGGAACGCATCAATGAAAAAAGCGCGTAAACCGGCATCTTCAATTTCGGAGGGGATTGCCAGCAGCCGAAGCCCATCCTACCGCTGTTGCCCGCGGGAACTCCGGATCGGGTCGTGCTCCCGCTCCCCGTCAATGTTTCATCGCCTTTTAAACCGTCGCGGAACAAACCCGCACTCCATGCGGACGGCAATCTTTGTCCTCCTGTGCTGGATCTCCGCGTGTCGAACCAGTGCAACCACCGTGATACCGCCCGACTTTGCAACGCTGGTGGGCACCGCGACCCGCGTCGTGCAAGCCAGGGTCGTGAGTTCGGAGTCGGCTTGGGTGACTCAGGATGGCTTTCGCGTCATCAAGACCTGGGTCACCTTCAGCGTCAGCGACCAGTTGAAGGGTGACCTGAAATCGTCCACGCTGAAACTGGAATTTCTCGGAGGCCGCGTCGGTGCGGATGAAATGCGCGTGGAAGGATCGCCCCGCTTCAACGATGGCGAGGAAGTGATTCTCTTTGTCGCCAACAATGGGGCAGATGCCTGTCCCCTCGTCGGCTGGGCCCACGGCGTGTATGATATCCGGACCGACGCAGCGACCGGAGAAAAGCGCGTGCATCGCTTCAATGGCACTCCCTTTTCGTCGACATCCGATGTCGTTTTGCCTCTGGGTCCGAACGTCTCCAATCATCCCGCCATCGCCGCCGCCAATACGGGCCGGCCAGCGCTGGCCTTGACCGCTTTCAAGGCTGCGATCCTCGCCGAAAAGCAGCGGGGCGATCATGGGAATTGAGCCCCGACGCCTCCTGCAGATCATCGTCTGCTGCCTCCTCGCCCTGCCTTGGGGCGCACCGGAACTCCGCGCCTATTCGGCCGGCTCATCCAAGTGGACCAGTCCCATCGCGCTGCAACTGGCCTTGGGCACCCCGTCCACGGCGCTCACCGATGGGTCCCCCACCTGGGATGCCGTCGCCCAAAATGCACTCGCGGCCTGGAATCCCTACATGGGCTCGATTCAGTTTTCGGGCGTGAACGCCTCCGCGGCGGCCAAGGGACAGGGTAACGGAATCAACAACGTCTTCTTTTCCCCGACCGTCTACGGAAGCGCCTTCGGAGCAAACACGCTGGCCATCACGATTTCGTACACGTCGGGAAGCACCAAGGTGGAAGGCGATGTGCTCTTCAACTCCGCCTTTCACTGGGATTCCTACCGCGGCCCTTTGCGCTCTTCGGGGGGCGTGAGTGTGCAGGATCTCTATCGCGTCGCCCTGCATGAATTCGGCCACGTGCTGGGCCTGAATCATCCCGACCAGGCCGGCCAGAATGTGCAGGCCATCATGAACAGCATTATCACCAACCTTGATGCCCTCACCGCCGACGACACGGCCGGCGCACTCTCGATCTACACCAGCGGACTCACCGCACCTTCGATTACCAGCCATCCGTCCCCGCAGACCATCAACGAGGGAGGATCCGCAACCTTTTCTGTCAGCGCGACCGGCAGCCCGCCGCTCACCTACCAGTGGCTGCGCAATGGATCGCCGATCTCGGGAGCAACCCAAGCGAGCCTTTTTCTCTCCAACGTCCCTCTGTCCGCCGCGGGTTTCTACGCGGTGACGGTCTCGAATGTGGCAGGAACCGTCACCAGCAACAGCGCCCTTCTGACGGTGAATCCGACGGTGCTCCCGCCGCAGATACTGACTCAACCCGTGTCGCAATCGGTGCTGGAGGGCTCAACCGTGACATTCCTGACCGTCGTATCCGGAACCCCTCCCTTCACGTACCAATGGAAACGCAACAACCAGGTCATCGCTTCCCAGGCGGCTCCTTCACTCATCCTGACAAACGTGTCCTCCGCCCAAGCGGGTTCCTACACGGTGACCGTGTCCAACTCCGTCGGCTCGGTCACGAGCAACGCCGCCACGCTGACCGTGATTCCCGGAGTTTCCGCACCCGTCATCTCCGTACCACCCTATTCACGGACGGTGGGCCTGGGCGACCCCGTGACCTTCCAGGTTGTGGCCACCGGCAATCCGGCCCCCAGCTACCAATGGAGAAAGAACTCCGTGGCCATCCCCGGCGCCACCGGAACATTTTTCACCCTTGCATCCGCGACCTGGGATGACGCCGGCACCTATACGGTCGTTGTCACCAACAGCGTCAGCTCCGTCATCAGCGCACCCGCCATCCTCACCATCAGCGAACCGCCCGTCATTGTCACCGGTCCTGCATCTCTCAGCGTGCCAACCGGACAGCGCGCGAGCATGGCAGTCACGGTCACCGGCACCGCTCCCTTCCAATTTCAATGGATGAAGGAGGGAGCCGATCTTCCGGGGGCAACCACGGACACCCTGGTCATCGAGTTTGCCCGCACCAGTGACTCCGGAAACTACCGGGTGCGGGTCTCAAACAGCGGTGGTTCCGTTCTGAGTTCGCCCGCCACCCTCACCGTCACCCCTGCCACCTTCGCTCCGCAAATTCAAACCCAGCCGCAATCGCTCACCGTCCCCGCCGGCGGTGCGGCGGCCTTTTCGGTATCCGCAACTGGACTACCGGCGCCCGCGTATCAATGGAGCAAGGACAACGCTCCTCTTCCGGGCGCGACCTCGGCGACGCTGCTCCTGTCCAACGTCGCTCCGGACAACGCCGGCAGCTATACCGTCCGGGTCGCCAACTCGGTGGGCAGCATCATCAGCGCCGCCGCCATCCTCACGGTCACCACGCCTCCCGTGATCGTCACCCCGCCAGCGAGTCAAACACTCACCGCCGGTCAGGCGGCATCGCTTACGGTGGTTGCCACCGGCACCGGGCCACTCGGCTACCAGTGGAGAAAGGACTCCACGCCGGTTCCCACCGCTGCGGGCAGCAGCCTGACATTCTCCGCCATCACCCTCGCGGACGCCGGCACTTACACCGTCACGGTTCAGAACTCACTGGGCTCGGTCACCAGCCCGCCGGCTGTTCTCACGGTCCTCCCCCCGGACTCGCCGCCATCCATCCAGAACCAGCCGGTTTCGCAGACGGTGATTTCTGGAAACACAGTCGTCTTCACCGTCGTCGCCTCCGGCGTGCCCGCACCGAAATTCCAATGGTACAACGGAGCCGCACCGATTCGCGATGCCACCGGGCCGACCTTGACCATGACCAACGTCACGATTGCGAACGCAGGGTCCTATCGCGTCACGGTTTCAAATGCATTGGGCACGGCTGTCAGCGACACGGTCTCCCTCACTGTGGTGACCCCGCCACGAATTCTCGGTTCACCGGCAAGCCAATCCGCTACCGTCGGATCCGTCATCTCCATGGACGTGAGTGCAGCGGGCACCGCTCCTCTTGCCTACCAATGGTTCAAGGATGGAATTGCCCTCCCCGGATCCAATGGGCCATCCTTCGTCATCGCCAGGGTGGAGGAGACCGATGCCGGCGACTATCACGTGCGCGTTACCAATTCCGCCGGCGCTGCGGTTTCAGCGGTTGCCCACGTGACCGTCACGCCGGCGCCAACGCCTCCGAAGATCGTCGTTCATCCCAAGGGGCAGGCCGTGGCGCCGGGTTCCGCCGTTGCGCTCGAAGTCGTCGCCGACGGCACCGGTCCGTTGCACTATCAATGGTTCCATGACGACGCGATCATTCCCCAGGCGACCTCCTCCACACTTTCCCTGGCATCGGTCGGACCTGCCGATGCCGGAACCTACACCGTCGTCGTCACGTCATCCGCGGGCAGCGCCACGAGCAACGGTGCCACCCTCACGATCCTGGCGGCATCCCGCCTCATCAACCTGTCCGTGCGGGCACAGGCAGGAACGGGAGAAAATGCGCTGACCGTTGGATTCGTGACGCAGGGCACGGCCGGCAAGGAGCTGCTGATTCGGGGCTCCGGTCCCGCCCTGGAGGCATTCGGAGTCCCGAATGTGCTACGCGATCCGCAACTGCAGCTCTTCGACGAGGCCGGGAAATCGTTTGTCCAAAATGACAATTGGCAGACCTCCCCCGGCATCGCCGAGCTGTTCGCACGCATGGGAGCTTTCGCCTTTCCCGCCGGCTCAAAGGACGCGGCGATCACCACATCGCTCGGTTCGGGTGCCTATTCCGCCCAACTCACCAGCGTCGATGGTGGAACCGGAGTCGCCCTGGTCGAGCTCTATGATGCGGGTCCGGCTAATCCGAATTCGAAGCTGATCAACATGTCCGTCCGCAATTTTGTCGGCACTGATGAGAAGAGCCTGCTGGTCGGCCTCATCATTCAGGGAAATCTGCCCAAGACCCTCCTGTTCCGGGGCGTGGGTCCGACCCTGCGCGCATTCGGCCTGAGTCAGGTCCTGGAGGATCCGTACCTCACGCTGATGTCCGGCCAGACCATCATCACCGAAAACGACAACTGGAGCGGAACCGCATCCCTGAAGATGACCTTTGCCCGGGTGGGTGCATTTTCCCTTCCCGACGGCTCGCTCGATTCCGCCCTGCTGGCCACCCTGCCGCCCGGCACGTACAACATCCGGCTCTCGGGTGTCAGGGCTGCCACCGGCGTCGCCATTCTTGAGGTCTATGACGTGCCGTGAGGTCGCGGCAACGTAAGGGAGCTTCCGTCTTCAAGCGTTCCGCCTGAGCCACACGCCGAGGCTGAGCAGCGCCCAAAGCCGTCGTGCGCGGCGCTGATCGTCGCGGCTGGCCAGCGAGGTCAGCAGGTCGTCGCCGTCCACCTCGAATCCAGCCCTGGACCTCAGCGCCTCCATCGCCTCCATGAAAGTCGGCCTCAACGAGCCGCGCAGCAGGCGGGCATGGTTGATGGCAAAACCTGCTTTTGGAAGCCGTGCCAGCGCTCGCGACTCCCGTGACAACATCTCCACGAGGCGCGGCTTTGGATTCGCCGCACCAGCGGTGTACCGCTCCGGCGCCGCCAGCACGCATTCGACATAGCGACGACCGAGAAATGGCATGCGCATTTCCAAGCCGCACGCCATGGTCACCGCATCGCCGTCACGCAACAGCGTGTTCTTGAGGTAACCGGCCACATCGGCCACCCGGATCTGTTCCCTCAAACCAAGCGCACGCAATGCCTCGCGATCGAAAACAAGCCGGCGTCTGCGGTCGCTCCGGACCCATTGCTCCCCCGGCGGATAAAGGGGGAGAATCTCGCCGGGTACAAAGTAGCGGCGCTTTTCAAGAAGCGTTTCCTCGGCACTGTCGAGGTGGTCCATCAGCGACGCGATCCGCCCGGCCGACATCCTCCGACCGCCAAATTGCAGCGCAGAGACCAGTGCGCTGCCAAGCGCATTCCGGCTTCCATCGGACGCGGAGAACATCCGGATCAATCGCGACAGTCGAGGCGGATGGCCATAGTCGCCGTGAAGCTCATCCGCCCCGGTGCCGCCGAGTGCAACCTTCAATCCCTGTGCTCTCGCCGCCCTCGACACCAAAGCGAGATTCAAGCCGTCGGCTGACGGCAGGTCGAAGCCCGTCAGCGCATCGTGAACCCACGCAGCCAACTCCGCGGTGGAAAGCAGGACCGCCTGATGGTTGACGCCGCATCGCCGGGCCGTCTGCCGCGCCACCGCGAGCTCGTCGCGCTCCGTGGCCTCACCTCCCAGCGTGAAGGCATTCAGCCGGCCGGCCTCTCCTTCCTTCGCTGCCAGTTCGAGGAGCAAAGTCGAATCGATCCCTCCGGAGAGAAAGATCCCCACCGGAACATCGCTCGCCAGGTGCTGCCCGACGGATTCGACCAGCCGTTGCCGATGAAGGGCCCTCCATTCCGGTTCGGGCATCGGTTCCCGCCCGGCCACCTCCTCCGGCGACCAATACCGATGCAGCACCAGGGGCGCAGGTTGCCCGTCCGCGAGATCGACAACGGCATAATGCCCCGAGGGCAGCGACCTGACATGACGATACAGCGTTGCCGGGTCACGCACACTGCCTGTCTCGAGATAATCGACGATGCCCGCCTCATCGAGCGACGCCTCCACGTTTCCCATCTTCAGCAGAGCCCTCGTTTCCGATGCGAAGCCAAGCCCTCCATCCCGAGTGCGGGCGTAGTAGAGCGGTTTCATTCCCAGGTGATCCCGACCAAGAACGAGGCGGCACAAATCCCGGTCGTAAACTGCAATCGCGAACATCCCGTCCAATCTGGCGAAGAGTCCCGCCCCCCATTCGCTGTACCCACGCACGATGACCTCTGTGTCGCCCGAACTCTCAAACCAATGCCCAAGCCGGATCAATTCCTGCCGCAACACGCGGAAGTTGTAGATCTCCCCGTTATAGACTGCGACAAACCGGGAACCGCCATCCGGCGTGCCGGGCTGGACCCGGAGGTCCCGGTCCAAGCCCATCGGCTGGGCGGCCTTTTCCGTAAGGTCCAGGATCTTCAATCGCGTGTGCATCAGCACCAGCGGGCAGCCGGGAATCGGATGACAACGCCAGATGCCGGACGCATCCGGACCGCGATGGCGCAACGCCTCGAGGATCACCGCGGCTGGCACGTCAACCGTACCCACGTATCCGGCGATTCCACACATGGGCGTCAGCTCCGGTTCCGCTGCACGGCGTCCTCCACCAGTTCCACCCAGGACAAACGCGCCCGGCCTGCCGCCGCTGCGCCCGCATACACCTGCGAAGCCTCGATCCGCTTCCCTTCAAGCTCCCTCCGTCCCTCCGGCGAAGCCAGGCGCAACAGCAACTGCACGAAGTCAGCCGCGGCTCCGTGGGCAACCCTCCATCCGCAATCATGACGCACGAAAAGATCCGTCACATGGCATGGCGAGGGGCCCAGAAAAACAAACGGACGACCGACCCCGAGCACGCCATAGACCTTGGACGGGTGCACACATCCGACCATTCTGTCTCCCATCGACACCAGATGAAGATCAGCCGCCGACAGCACAGCACCCAGCGTTTCGAGTGGCTGCGACGGCAGCAGCACCACCTGAGCGAGGCTTTCCCGCTCCACGGTGTCCTCCATCTCCGCACGGGCCTCTCCTCCTCCGATAAAGACGAATCGGAAACGTTTGTCTCCTTTCAGCAGCCGCGCAGCTGCAACAACGGTATCCAACGGATGAACACGACTGTGGTTTCCGCTGTACATCACGACAAAATGCCCGTCCAGACCGTGACGCTCCCGAAATCTCCGGGCGGCATCCGGATTGCCGGGGGAAGGGGTCGCCAGGGGCCAAAGCGGACAGGTCACCACTGCGGCTGCGCGCGACCCCTGATGACGTTTCACCCGGGCTTCCATGAAGCGGTCCAGGACCACCACGGTCGCCGCATGCGCGAACACCCATCGTTGGGCGAGCGCCAGCCCACGCGCCGACCAGGCATTCGCCGACATTTGTCCAGATTCTATCACCTGGTCCGGATTGAGGTCCATGACCCAATAAATCAACGGCACGCGCCGCAGCCGGGCGACCGCCATCAGGAGAACCGGCAGGATCGGCGGAGAGGTGGTGACGATGATTCCCGAGAGTCCCGGCATGAACCACGCATGAACGGTCGCCAGCGCCGTAAACACGATCATCCCGGACAGGCGCTCATGCAGGCTGCGCTTGCCGGATCCAAGTCCCCACACCCGCCGAATCCGCACGCCGTCCCTGCCTGAATCCCGCGGCGGAAATCGCCAGCCGGGGTCGTTGTACCCGCGTCGCGAAGTCACAACGGTCACCCGCCAGCCACGGCTGGCAAGTGCGGCGGCCGCATCCGCCATGTACTGCCCCACCGCAGCCGTATCCGGCACGTAGGCCTGCGTGGCCAGAAGGAGTTTTCCGCCCGGCGTCGGAGCCTTGTCGCTGGTTCTGCTCGTTCTCGAAACCATCGGTGTCATTCAGTCCGCCGCGCATCCGTCCCGCCGCACCGCACCACTTCGTTGTCCGTCGTCCGCCCAACCCCCGGCAGCACGCACAGTGCCGTGCGCAAACGCCGCATGCAGGCGGCCTCGGTAAACTCCTGCTCGAAACGACGCCTTCCCGCCTCGCTGAGGCGCGTACGCCAGCGGGGATTCCCGACCAGGGTGCGCAGGGCATCCGCCAAGGCGCCGGCATCCCCCGCTGGCACGAGCAATCCGGTGACTCCGTTCTCAATCACTTCCGGAACCGCCCCCACCGCCACTCCGACGCACGGCAGTCCACGCGCCATCGCCTCCGCGAAGACAATCCCGAATCCCTCGCGCTCACTGGGCAGGACAAACGCATCCGCCTCGAGGTATCGGGATGCCAGCGCCTCGTCGCTCAACCCTCCGTGAAACGTCGTGCAGCCGGACAAGCCCCGCACAGCCGCGTACGCCTCGATCTCCGGCCGTGCATCGCCCGTTCCGACGATTTCCAGCGTTACCTGCGGACAATGGACTCTCAGGGCCTGGAAAGCATCGAGCAGGACCATGAATCCCTTGTACAAATCACCGATGCCACGATGCGGGCCAAAAGTGTCCCCCGTGCTGAGCCGCGACACGCAAAGCAGCCGGAATCGATGCGAAGACGGTCGTTCCATTGCCAGCGGAACCTCAGGCAGGCTTGTCCCCCAGGATGTCACCTGCATCGGGACGCGGGCGAACGCCGGATTGTGGCGCACGAACTGCCGGTGGGTGTAGGCCGAACTTGCCCAGAAAACGCCCGCCTTGCGCAGTCCCCATTGGTCACGCGTGCGGAGCGGCCGCCACGCCTCGATGCCGTGCAGAACGACCGCAAAGGGCCGACCCAGTCGGTGGGACAGCAGGCGGGCTATTGGAGAGAGCCCAACATGCGTGCAGACGATCGGCGCACGGCATGGATCCGCCGCCGCATCGTCGCGCCGCCGGCGGAATGTCGGTGAGCATCCGGCATGGAAGCCCATGGCGATCGGATTGGCGCCAAATGCCCGGCCCACGCGGGGGTCGGCAGACTCCGGAGGGTCATTCGCGGCGAGGACATGGGGCTGGCCCGGCGCATTTTCCATCAGGGCCCGATGGATGCAGGCCGATGCCCGGGCAATGCCATCCGCCCGGGAACCGAAGAAGGAGGGGCAGATCAGAATCGGTCTGGTGCGGACATCAACGTGCACCGCTCAATCAGCACCGAAATCGCTTCCAGCGGCGACTGCAAATGCATGGGTAATTGTCCGCATCCGCACGAACCCGTCGGACTCACGACGAGTGGTGCCCGATCTCTTCAAATCAGGGGCTCAACCGGCTTGCGAACGTCGGGATTGATCCTCTGGCAAAGGCCTCCAGCAGCACCGACTCGATGCCCGGGACCGACAGCACCCGGGCGTTGGCCCCCGGCTCAGCCATGGCACGCAATTCGCCCGGCAATGACTGTACGTTCGTGGAGGCGTGCAACCGGGTGATGAGCTCCGCATGGCGGCGGGCGATGGGCACGCTGCATAGAAACGCGGGCTCGCCCGCGAGGCGATCCATGACCGACTGCATCATCAGGCGCCGGGCGGTCTCGGTCGAAGGCAACGCCGTGTGAACCGCCTTCCTGCCCTCCACCTCCAGGATGTATTCCTTTTCGTGAAGCCAGGTGAGCTGACCTCGTTCACCCTGCACCCGGATTTCCGGTTCGCGTGTCTGCACGCACGCATGGGAGACACCCATCCAGAGTTCGATTCCCGTCACGGTCGTCGCCGAAACGACCGCGGAGTCGAACATTTCGATCGCATTGGTCCTCCACAAACCCGCCTGGATCCGGTTGACGGCCGCGGAATCAGCGAAAGTTTCGCCGGAAAAGAAGAGCACCAGATTCACAAAGTGCGCGAACGCATTGTTGAGCGGCGAATCGAGCACGGGCACCCCGTCGACCGCAACCCGCCCCGCCCAGCCGTTGCGGGCAAAATAGGCGGGAGGACGCGGCCAGAGGCCCAGGAATCTGACCGAGCGCAGACGTCCCAGCACCCCGGTCAGCAACTGCTCCTTCAGATATTGAACCGAGGGGAGGTAGATGTCCTGAAATCCAACCGCCACAAAGCGCTGCGAGCGCTCCGCCTCCGTGGATACCGCATCGACCTCCTCCAAGGAGCTGGCCAGCGGCTTTTCCACCAGGACATTCATTCCCGCCTGCAACGCCGCAAGCGTCATGCGGGCATGCCAGGCAATCCCGGTGGGCACCAGGCAGAGGTCGATGCGCCCCGCCTCGACGGCAATCATCTCGTCGAATGAGCTGTAGAGACGTGTGCCCGAGGCCTTGAGGGACGCAACCGGTCCCGCCACCTCCGTGGGATTGATGACGACGGCGGCGGTGAGTTCGAGCCCACCCTTTTCAACCCATTCATTTGCCAGTTGCAGATGGATCCGGCCGTATCCGGTAATCCCGACGATGGCGGCTCGGAAGCGTTGACGCCGTGGGTTCATATTGGGATTGCGGGGCGTGTGGGGCCTGCATCCGGTCGGAGGCGGGCGGTTAACCCGCCTTCACCGCCGGAGGCGTGCCCATTGAAAAATGCATCATCAATGATTGTCAGGGGAAGCTTGCCGGACCATGAAAGCTGCTTTTCGTCTCGCGACCTCCCCAAACCCTGACAGTCAGAAGGCAGACCACCCCGATTTCTCACTCTCGCCCACCACCCTCATCCCCTCCTCGTACACCCATGAAACTATCGATCAAGAACCGGCTCTTCCTCATGATGATCCTCGAATTGAGCATCTGGGGGGCGTGGCAGATCAAGATCTTCCCCTACATGGGCATGCTCGGGTTCAACGCCGGGCAACAAGCCTGGGTCGGCAGCGTGTTTGGCATCGCCTCGCTGGTCGGCATGTTCTTCAGCAATCAATTCGCGGACCGGAATTTCTCCGCGGAGCGCTTCCTTGCCTTCAGCCACCTGATCGGCGGCATCGCCCTGATCGCCTGCGCCTTTGCGCAAACCTTCACCAGCTTCTTCTCCCTCTTCCTGGTCTTTGGCTTGCTGTTCGTGCCCACGCTGTCGGTGACGAACTCGCTCGCCTTCGCCAACCTGAAGGATCCCGCCAAGGACTTCGGATTCGTCCGCATGGGCGGAACCGTGGGCTGGATCGTCGTAAGCTGGCCGTTCATCTTCCTGCTGGGAGACAAGGCCGATGCCATGGAGACCCGCTGGGTGTTCATCGTGGCAGGCATCCTCTCGTTCATCCTGGCCGCCTACAGTCTCACGCTGCCGCACACCCCGCCGCGTCGGGACGCGCAGGGCCTGGACCGGCTCGCCTGGCTGCGGGCCGCGAAACTGCTGCGCCTGCCCTTTGTCGCCATCCTGTTCCTGGTGACGTTCATCGACTCCGTGATCCACAACGGCTACTTTGTGGTGATCGACGGATTCCTGACCCACGTGGGGATCTCCGCAAGAATGACCATGGCCGTCAGCAGCATTGGTCAGGCCGCCGAGATCGTCACCATGGTGGCGTTGGGTGTCGTGCTGAAAAAGCTCGGATGGAAATGGACCATGATCATCGGCATTATGGGCCACGCCGTCCGCTACGGGGTCTTCACGGTGTTCGCCGATTCCGGCTACACCGGATTGATCATCGCGGTGCAGGTTCTCCACGGCATCTGCTACGCCTTCTTCTTTGCCACCGTCTACATCTTCGTCGATGCGGTCTTCCCATCCGATGTGCGCACGAGTGCCCAGGGCGGGGCAAATTTCCTGATCCTCGGTGCCGGCATGGTGGTGGCGAGCCAGTTGTTTCCGCGGCTGGCAGCGGCTTACACCCTTCCCACCGGCATGGTTGACTACCGGCGGCTCTTTCTGGTCCCGACAATCGCCGCCATCGTGGGGATCCTGCTCCTGCTGGTCTGCTTCCGGCCTCCAACCCGGGGCCCCGCTGCCACGGGCACCCCCGATCTGCCCCATTGAACCTGAACAAAAACCCCGGGCGATCGTTGCCTCACCACGGAGACACGGAGAACACGGAAGTAAAAACCTGGCCGACCTCCGTGCTCTCTGTGCCTCCGGGGTGAGACAAGGATCGGCTGGATTGCGGCTCAGTCTCGTCTTGATAGCCAATTGGAATAAATCTCCAACCATTCCTCCATGCAAACTCCTTCTCCCCTTCGTGTGCTCATCGTCGGCTGCGGCCATATGGGCACCTCCCACGCCCGCGCCTACCACCGGATGTCACCGCACTTCAAAATCGTGGGCCTCGTCAGCCGCGGCACGGAGTCGCGCCGCCGGTTGAATGCCGAATTCGGCAACATCTATCCCGAGTTCTCCCATTACACGGAGGCGCTGGCGAAATCCAAGCCCGACGCGGTGTGCATCAGCACATATCCCGATACCCATGCCGACTATGCCTTGGCGGCGCTGGCGGCGGGGGCTCATGTCTTCCTCGAAAAGCCGCTCGCAGAAACCGTCGCCGACAGCCAACGCGTGATAGATGCCGCGCGCAAGGCGGGCAAAAAGCTAGTGGTCGGCTACATCCTGCAGGTGCATCCATCCTGGAAACGTTTCGTCGAAATCACCCGCACGCTGGGAAAACCGCTGGTGATGCGCATGAACCTCAACCAGCAGAGCTCAGGCGCCAACTGGAAGACTCACCAGCACCTCATCGCCTCCCTCGCGCCGATCGTCGATTGCGGCGTTCATTATGTCGATGTGATGTGCCGGATGACGGGATCCCGCCCCGTGCGCGTCAGCGGAATCCAAGCCCGGTTGACCGACGACATTCCCGCGGACAAGGTCAACTACGGCCAGTTGCAGGTGACGTTTGCGGACGGCTCCGTTGGCTGGTACGAGGCCGGCTGGGGCCCGATGATGAGTGAAACCGCCTTCTTCGTGAAGGATGTCGTGGGACCCAAAGGCAGCGTGAGCATCGTCGCCAAATCCGCCAGCAGCGCCGGCGCGTCCGCCTCCGTGGATTCCCATTCCAAGACGGAGTCGCTGCTTCGCCATTATTCGGATCTCGGACCCGACGGAACATTCACCCGCAAGGACGAGTGGATCGACGTCTCCGATGAACCCGACCACGACGAGCTTTGTCGCCGGGAACAGGAATTCTTCCTCGATGCCATCCGTCGCAACATCGATTTGACCGGGCACCTCGACAGCGCCGTCGACAGCCTGCGCATCGTGCTGGCCGCCGAGCAGTCGGCACGCGAGGGCCGGACGATCGCCTTGTAGGCAGAGCAGGGGGCAGGGCGGAGATTTGAAATTTGAGATCTGAGATTTGAGATCTGAGATTTGAGATTCGGGGTCAGAGGTCGGACTCCTAGTCTCATATTTCAAATTTCAAATCTCAAATTTCAAATCTCAAATCTCAGATCTCAGATCTCAGATCTACGACCTCCCGGCTCTGTCAATCGCGCGATCCCGCATCCGCGA
>CAZOXB010000003.1:36809-40097 GCA_964583635.1 uncultured Opitutaceae bacterium
GAGTTGCTCAAGGGCGCGCGCCCTTGAGGGGAGACCAGTTTGGATACACTCCACGCGCGATCTGGAGCCCGCGAAGGAGTGGAAAAGACGAAAGGTTTACTTGCGCGCAGGGGCGGCGTTCATCGCGCGCACCATCATGTCGAAGAAGGTGCTCGCTTCCTGGACCAAGCGGTTCGGGTCTTCCGCGAAGGCCTTGCTGTCCGTCTCGATCGCGGCAACTCCGGACCATCCGCTCTTCTTGATCTCGGCGAAGAGGCCCGGATAATTCGAAGCGCCTTTCCCGATTTCGGTGTCGACCGCGACCTTCTTTCCCTCGGCGGTGGTTTCGACACGCTTGTCCTTGAAATGCAGGTCGAACACCCGCCCGTTGTAGCTCTTGAAGACCTCGGCCGCGTCGAAACCGGCGGCAGTGACCCAGCCCACGTCGAGGCAGACGCCGATGCGCTTGTCGCGCTTTGCCAGGACCGCACGCACCGTCGCGGGATCGCCATAGACGGTTCCGGTGCCATGGTTGTGAATCGCGAGCTTGATGTCGTACTCCTTCACCAGCGCCTCCAGGTTGTCCCATTGCGCCTGATCCTTGGGCTCGACGATGATCATCCTGATTCCCATGCGGCGGGCGAATTCGAAGAGCTTCCGATTGACCTCCTTGTCCAGCGAGGTGGCATTCACGCCGAACGTGTAGACTCTCATGCCCTTCGCCTCCAGCAACGCCTTCTTGTGCAGGTTGAGCTCGATCGGATCGTTCGGATCCATGTGCTTGGCGATGAGCTGGAGGTACTTGATGTGGTGTTTCTCCGCAAACGCCACGACCTGTTCGAACGTCATGTTGCGACAGGTCCACGATTGCAGGCCAAGCTTGATTCCGGGCTCGGCGGAGAACGCACGCCCGGCAATCGAGAAAAACAACGCGAAGGCAATCAGACCAACTTGAATCAATTTCATGGGTAAAGGTGTGCCAGTTTCAGCAGGTTTTCGGGGAAGTCGACACGCTTTCGCCACAGCGGTGTCATAAGCTTCGGCGTCATCTTCGGCTCGCCAACAGCCGCCTCAATCGTTTCAACTTTGCGTTTCCATGTCTAAATCGCTCCTGGTAACCGGTTCGTCCGGCCTGATTGGCTCAGAGGTGTGCCTCTACTTCGCGCGGGAATTGGGCTACGTCGTGCATGGGGTGGACAACAATCAACGCGCGGTTTTTTTCGGCCCCCAAGGCGACACGCGGTGGAACCAGTCGCGGTTGACCAAGGAACTGCCCGGCTTCGTGCACCACGAGCTGGACATCCGCGACCGTACGGGTGTGCGGGAACTGCTGGCGAAGGTCAGGCCCTCCGTCGTGGTTCACACCGCCGCCCAGCCGTCCCATGACCGCGCCGCCGCCATTCCGTTCGACGACTTCGACACGAATGCCGTCGGAACCCTGAACCTTCTCGAGGCGGCGCGCCAGGCGTGCCCAGAATCGCCGTTCGTGCACATGAGCACCAACAAGGTCTATGGCGACGCCCCCAATCGAATTGCCCTGAAGGAGCTGCCCACGCGATGGGATTACGCCAACCCCGACTACGAACACGGCATCAGTGAATCCTTCACGATCGACCAGTCAAAGCACTCGCTTTTTGGCGCGTCGAAAGTCGCCGCTGACGTGATGGTCCAGGAATACGGCCGCTATTTCAACATGCCCACCTGCTGCTTGCGGGGCGGGTGCCTGACCGGTCCCAACCACTCCGGGGTGGAGCTGCACGGATTCCTTTCGTACCTGGTCAAATGCAACCTCGAAGGCCGCGAGTACAAGGTCTTTGGATACAAGGGAAAACAAGTGCGCGACAATATTCACTCCCTGGACGTGGCCCGGTTCATGGCCGCGTTTGTCGGCGCGCCTCGAGCCGGGGAGGTCTACAATCTGGGAGGCGGCAAGGCCAACAGCACCTCGATCCTGGAGGCCTTTGAGATCGTATCCCGCTTCTCGGGAAAAGCCCAAGTCTACTCCTATCAGGATCAGAACCGGATCGGTGATCACATCTGCTACTACTCCGATCTGCGCAAGATGAGGGCGCATTACCCCCATTGGGATATCACCCAGACGCTTGAGGAAACCATCCGGCAGATTGTGGAAAGCTGGCAGCAGCGCCGCCGGGACATGTAGCCGCTCGCCGGCCCGGACGTCTTACTCCCACATGTCGGCCCTCGCTCCACTTCGGCTTTTTTCCGTCATCATTCCCGCCCGGGATGAGGAGGAATCACTTCCGGGAACACTCCAGGACATTTTCCAATGTTTTTCAGATGCCGCCATTCCCCACGAGATTGTGGTGGTCGATGATGGATCCACCGATCGCACTTGGGAGGTTCTGCAGGATCTGAGAGCGTCGCGCATTCCCACGCTCACACCGATTCAAAATACGGGTCTTCATGGGTTTGGGCGGGCGATCATCCATGGCTTGAACAACAGCCGGGGAGACGCCGTGGTCATCATGATGGCGGACGCATCCGACTCGCCCAACGATGCCATCACCTACTGGAGGCTCTTGAACGGCGGAAAAGAATGTGTCTTCGGGAGTCGTTTCATGAGAGGCGGGAAGGTCGTCGACTATCCTCGCATCAAGCTCCTCGTGAATCGTCTCGCCAACTTTTTCATCAAGAGCCTCTTCGCCATACCGCTGAACGACACCACCAACGCCTTCAAGGCATACCGCCGCACGGTGATCGATGGCTGTCGCCCCTTCCTTTCCCCGCATTTCAATCTGACCGTCGAGCTCCCGTTAAAGGCGATCGTCCGGGGCTATTCGTGGACGACGACCCCCATCTCCTGGCAGAATCGCCGATACGGCGCCGCCAAGTTGAAGATCAAGGAGATGGGCAGCAGGTATTTCTTCATCTGCATGTACGTCTGGCTGGAAAAATACTTCAGTCGCGGCGATTACAGCCGCAAATAGATTGGAACCCTGCTTGGGGAGCCGCCCTGCCGGGGGAGTATAAATACCCGGTCAGGACGTTTTCCGTTGCTCGGTTGATCTTGTTGACCAAACCTCAGTTGAATAACCTACGTTCCGGTTCATGAAAGACCTGCGTCTTCTCCCATTCATCCGGCATGCCGGTGCCCTTCTCATCCTGCCGGCGCTCGCCCTCCTCGCGACTACCGGCTGCGAAAGTACAAAGGTGACTGCACCACAGCAAGATGCCGCCAGCTTCGCTCAGGCTGCCCAGAAATTGCGCGAAGGGGATGTCATCAAAATCTCCTTTCCCGGTACCCCGGGTCTCGATGCCCAGCAATCCATCCGCACGGACGGCCGCATC
>CAZOXB010000003.1:40107-43926 GCA_964583635.1 uncultured Opitutaceae bacterium
CCCTCGCCATGCTCGGCGAGATGCGCGTGGTCAACATGACCCCGCTGGAGCTGGAGAAGGAACTGGTCAAGCGTTACGCGACCCAACTCGTCTCCAGCGAAGTGACCGTTTCCGTCGTCTCCTCGTCCTTCGTCGTATTTGTCTCCGGAGCAGTCAACGCACCTGGTAAGATCCAGACCGACCGACCCCTCACCCCACTGGAGGCTATTTTGCAGGTCGGAGGTTTCAGTCCGCTCGCCAAAACGACAGCCGTGGATATCATACGAACCGAGAATGGGGTCACGCGGAAGCTCACCCTGAATCTTCAGAAGATCCTGGACGGTGAACCGGTGGAACAGATCTACCTAATTCCCAATGATATCGTAATGGTACCCCAGAAATTTCGCTGGTTCTGAGTGTCGTCGACAAACCTTACACTCTGATCGGCATCTGAAAACTAATCATTTTTACCTGGGGAAATTTACCGATCCGGCCTCCTCTTCCGTTTAACTGGCTTAACCACAAATCGTTCTGTCAGCCGAATTATCTCCAACAATGTCACCTGCAAGACGGTAATCGCATTATCTACGAATACTTGCATAATGACGTCGAGGAGTCTTACAAGATACCATTCCACGCGTACTCGCTCCTTTGAATGCCCTTGGATTCAGCTCACGTATCATTGTTATAATAGGTGACTTATAAACGACTACTTTCACGCTTATTCATGCTGGCACGTCCTGTGCTGATACTTCCGACTAACAAACGACTCTTCATGCCCATGACACGTCAACTTTCCATGGTAGCCCTGCTCGCGGTGGCCTTGGTTGTTCCCGCTGCCGCCCAATCCCGCTACAGTCGCGGAGGCAGTACAACGCCAGAACCGACGCCTCCTCCGGCGTCCCCCACGCCTCCACCCGCGACAACACCTCCGCCCGCGACGACACCTCCGCCGCCTCCCCCGCCAACCGCTCCGGTTTTCAGCAGCCCTCTATTGCTGGGTCAAAGCGCCAGCCAAGCCCCCACCTTGAGCGCGGTCTTCACGTCCCTCTCTGACCAGATCGCCAGTTACAACAACAGCAATCTATTCGATCTCGGTCAGGCTTCGCTCACGGGTGCCTCGCAGACGATCGTCACGCCCGCTTCTGCCGCCCCCGCCACAACCGGCGGCAGTGGATCGCGGTACGCCCGCGGCGGCAGCACCACACCTCCGCCCACCACCCCACCGACCGGGCCCACCAGCATCAATATTGATGTCACCGGCTGGTCCTATCTCGTGATGCAATGGGGCGATACCAATTACCATTTCTATGTGGGCGACGCCTCCGGTGTTAAGACCTTCTCGGCCTTGGCTCCCTTGAGCTCGTATACCTTCTTCTCGTCCGCTGCCTCCACAGGCTCGACGTCGGTGCCGGACATCCTGTCCACCTTTGCCGCCTTGAGTCTGGCCGCCGCCCTCATGGGCGTCGCCGCCCGCCGCTGGGGTCGCAAGCAGTAAAGCTGCCGGGCAGTCGCCAGAAGTCAGAGGGCAGAAGTCAATGGTCAGAGTTGGGGGTCGTGCCGTTTACCGGCTCTACGACCTCTTCCGACCCCTGACCTCCGAACTCCGACCTCGACTCAGCCCTCGGCGGCGGGTTTCTGCAGGCCAAGTTTGTCCATCAGGTCGTAAAGCGTCGGCCGGCTGATCCCCAACTCCACGGCAGCCGGGGCCATCTTTCCGCCGTGTTTCTTGAGCGCGTTGTGGATCATCTCCCGCTCCAGCGCTTCACGCGCGTCCTTCAGGGATACCGCCGTCCCACTGGTCGCATATTGATCCAGCTCGAGATCCGCCGCGGTAAGCCGGTTGCTTTCGCTCATGATGACGGCGCGGCGGACACGATTCTGCAACTCGCGGATGTTGCCCGGCCACGAGTGGCGGTGAATCGCACGCAACGCTTCCTGGCTGAAGGTCATGTTGTGCCGGTTGTTCTCCGCGGCGAACCGATGCATGAACGACTGCGCTATCAAACGAAGATCGTCGCCCCGATCACGCAAAGGAGGCAGATTGAGACGCACCACCGCCAGGCGATAAAAGAAGTCCTCGCGGAACGTGCCTTCCTTGATGCCCTTTTCCAAGTCGGCATTGGTTGCCGCCAGCACACGCGTGTCCACCTGGATCTCGCCGCGCCCCCCGATGCGTTCAATCGTCTGCTCCTGCAGAAACCGCAGCAGCTTGACCTGGATCGGCAACGGAATCTCTCCGATTTCGTCGAGGAATAACGTGCCTTTGTGGGCATGCTCGATGCGCCCCTTGCGCTGGATGTGCGCGCCGGTAAACGCACCCTTCTCGTGGCCGAACAACTCACTCTCCAACAGCGACTCAGGAATCGCACTGCAGTTGATCGCAATGAAGGGCTCACTGCTGCGATTGCCCAGTTGGTGAATTGCCCGCGCCGCCACTTCCTTTCCCGTTCCACTCTCACCCAGAATCAGCACCGGGGCATCACTTGCCGCCACCTTCCGGATCGAGTTGAACACCCCTTGCATCGCCGGACTGTTCCCGATCATCCCGTTGAAGCCGTCCATCGGAACCGTCCGCTGCATCGCCCGATAATCGAGTTCCAACTGGGCGACGTTGAAACAGCGTTTGAGCAGCAGCTTCAGTTCCTGCACATCGACGGGTTTGGCCAGGAAATCGTAGGCGCCCGCCCCCACGGCCTCCAACGCCGTCTTGCGCTCGTTCTGGCCCGACGCGATCACCACCTTCGTGCGGTTGGAAATATCGAGGATCTGCGCCAAGATGGCCAGACCCTCGTCCGGCGTCGATGTCTGCGGCGGGAGACCGAGGTCAAGGAGCACCACCAGCGGCTTGTGGGCCTGAAACATCTCGATGGCCGAGGCCCGGTCACCCGCCTGGAGGATCTCATACTCTGCCGCCAACGCCCACCGGAGCTGGGTGCGGATTTCCTCGTCATCATCGACGATCAGGAGCGTGGGATTCTTCATGAATTGGACGGGGGCTCCATGGTCGGCTGGTCGGATGCCCCGATGACAGGACTGTCGGCCGTGCGGTACGGCAAGTAAACTCTGAAGGTGGTGCCTCGGAGGGGAACACTCTCGACGGCAAGACGGCCACCATGGGCCTCGACGATCATCTTGCTCTGGAACATGCCAATGCCCAGTCCGTTCTTTTTCGTCGTCTGGAATGGCTTGAACAGCGACTTGGAAATGAACTCGGGTGTCATGCCGCATCCGTTGTCCGCCACGGTCACTACCTCCCAGGCTCCGCTCTGTTGCGTGGTGATCTCGACCCGTCCCGGCTTCTTGCCACCGGCAAGGACGGCATCCCGCGCATTCAGCACCAGATTGGTGATGACCGAGCTCATCTGTTCGCGGTCATGACGCACCGGGTGCAGAAGCGCATACGAACAGTCAAGCACGACGTCCGGTACATTCTCCCAGCCGCCGACGGCCCGGCGCACCGTTTCGTTGAGATCAGCCTCCTGCAAATCGACTTTCAACTCGTCGCGCATTCGGCCCATGCGCACGATCAGCGAGTTGATGTGGTCGACCGTCTTGGTGATGCCGCGCAGGGCATCTTTCCGAAACTCGGCATTGTCCCAATGCAGCGGCAGATTGGGCAGCATGAGATTGAGAGTGGACGCGGCATTCTTCAGGTCGTGGACAAAGAACGTGGCCATCATCCGGAAGGCCTCGAGTTCACGCGATTGAGCTGCCTTCGTGGAGAGTTGAATGTTGAGAAGATTGGCCGCCGTATGATCCGCCACACATCTCAGCATGTCCATGTCCTGAGCGTCAAAATGGCGGGTGTGACCCGCCACCCGGTCACCCACGATCACC
>CAZOXB010000004.1:0-41656 GCA_964583635.1 uncultured Opitutaceae bacterium
CCATTTCCATTTCACCGATGCGAGCTCCGCCCCATTCGGCAAAAGTGCGCAGCGGTATTTTCCGCCGGGGACGCGATGGCGCCCGCCATTTGTGCGGGCCGCACGCCATTGCCCGTGCCGATTTCTTAGCCGCCAGAAATCGTCGATGTTCGCTCCGCCGCTCACAGCTACTGGCCGCAGCGATGAAGCAATCGAGCTCTGCGAGCAATGGATGGCTGGCCAAACGTTTGGGGATGGGCAAGGCGGCCTCCGCAAGCCAGTTCGTTCGCCGCCGGATGTCGTCGAAAGAGGACGCGAAGGAAGTTCGTGCCCTTTTGTCAATTGTCAAGCTATGACGTCGTTATGTTCCCTGTCTGTGATGTAGTGCCGAAAATCCAGCCGTAAATCTCGCAAGTCTTTCATGCACAGCCTCCGCACTTCTTGAACTGCGGAACTCGGGTTAGGTCAAGAAGACACGCCTCCAAGGATTGGGCTCGAAAGCCCAAACCCCAGGGCCGGACCCCGTTCGGGTTTTCCCAAAAAACAAAAACTGCTACGGACCAACACCCGCGAATCTTGAACTGACGAACTTGGGTTAAGCCGGACATCCGTCACGCCCAATCGGTGGCCATGAGAAACCAGCGGTCATAAGCGGCGGAGTCGGCGCCCGGTCGGAGCGCGAGATCGCTGCGGTATGGCAGCGATTCGCAGTGGAGCAGATGTTGCGACGGGATCTTCGCGCATTCGAGACGCTTGGAGTCCTTCCCTTGGGCACCATTCAACAGTATGCCGCGCGAGGCCAATCGGCGCAATTCCGGAAGCCAGAGCTCAAGAAGGTTGGGATCGGGATCGGTAACAAGGGCGAACTCGAATCCACCGTTCCGATACGATGTATGATGGCCCGTGGGACGGGTGAAGGGAAGGCCCGTGGCGGCAAGGATGTCGCACTCGGCGGTCCGCCATTCGATCCCGTGCCAGGAAATTCCCGCATGGCAGAGGAAACGGCCCACTTCCCCGCGACCGCAACCCAGCTCCACGATCCTGCCGGGGGGGGATGTCAGTGTGCGCGCAATCAGTCTATGCAGTGAAGCATGGGACGGGTGACGCTGGGTGGCACCTGCCGGGTGCGGTGGAAGAGGCGGGGCGTGACTGAAATGGAGCGTTCGTTCAATCGAGCCGACCTGTTGGCTTCCCGAAAAAAATCGCAGTTCGATGGATTGCGGCGTGCGCGAAGTGTCCGGCGGAAACATTCCGATGGCGAAGCCCGGCTTGATGGCATCGGGCAGGACGAGTGAGGCCGTCACATCGTTGCGTGCGAACCAGTGCCGGGTTGTTCCGACCAAGGACCCTTCCGACCAGACCTCCACCGAGGACAGCTGCGAGAAAGGCGACGGTCCCACCGCCCAGCCTTCGAGCAACAGGCTCGTCGGGTCCACGACTTCATCGGCAGCAGGAGTATCCAGGCAGGCACGCACGTTCCCATTGACCAGAGAATCCCTGCAGTCGCCGAGCTGAAAATGCAGCGGAATCGACTATTGAAGACGGAACGGTGGCAATACGCCTGCGATCCTTGCAGGGCGTGATCGCGCGCGAATCCAGCGGCTGCCGCGGTGGTAGTGCATCGGTATCCCACCCATCCACCCATTCCACTGCCGAGACTTCGGGTTTCAGGGTCTTGCGGCCAGGCCTTCGGATTCGGCGAGTTGGCGCTGGTTCGCGTCAAACGACAAGAACTCGCGGGCTCCCAGATGCAGCGCCGTGGCCACGTGCAGGAGATCGAGAAAGCGATGTCCGCCTTGGATGGTCCGGAATGACGACAGACGTTCGGCGATGGCTATCACGTCCGTCCATTCGGCTGCGGCTACCACCAGGGCGCCCTGATCCAGATTGGCTTGGAGTCGACCGAGTGCTCCCTGTCCCGTCTTGCGCGGATACCCCTGAGTGGCGTCACGACTGTGACGGAAGATCTGGAAGCGGACCGACTGGCGAAATTCACCCAGAAGCAGCGCCGAAACATGAAGCGGTTCCTGCATCCGTTGATAGTGTGCGATCGCGGACGAAGAATTGCTTTGCGCCACGTAGAGAGCGCAAAGGAAAGAGGTGTCGGGATAGGCGATCACGTCTGCCCACCCAGCTCCGCATCGCGCATCAGTTGAATTTCAGCGGGCGAAAAAACCCGGGTGCCCCACACCGTCTTCAATTGCTGGCGAAAATCCACTTTTACGAGTTTGGCCGGCTTTGCGGCGGCCGGTACCAACCGCGCAAACTTTCGGCCCCGTTTGACGATGACAACCTCCTCGCCATTCTCGATCCAGCCCGAGACCCGGCGGAAGTTGTTCCGAAGATCGGCAACGGTTGCAGTCCTCATGATAGGTAAATCTATCATGACAGCTTGGAAGTCAAGCTGGGACGGAAAGATGGTCGTACGATTACGAACTCTGCAGGGCGCGATTGCGTTCGATTTTGATGGCTGCCGGAGCCTCCCTGGTAGTTATTCGAATCCTGGCTGAGAACCAGTGCCTGTATGAGTGTACGCCAGATCGCCCGCCTTGCCAAAGTCTCGCACGCCGCCGTTTCGATGGCGTTGCACGACAGCCCCAAGGTTTCCGACGGCACGAAAGCCCGCATCCGGCGGATTGCCCGGCGCATCGGCTATCGTCCCAACGCGAAGGTCAGCGAACTGATGACCCATGTGAGCCGCAGCAAGTCGGGAAGTTTTCGCGCGAGTTTCGGCGTGATCTCACTCTACGACACCGAGCGCCCGTGGGAGCAGTCGCTGCATCTCTCCCGAATGTTCCGTGGCATGACCGCACGTGCCGAGGAACTGGGTTACCGCCTTGACCCGCTGTGGTTGAAGGGCCCCGGCATGTCGTACCGTCGCGCCCGGAGCATACTCGAAGCCCGCGGAATCGAAGGGCTGTTGTGTTTTGGCAGCCCGGACTTCGGCGCGGAGTTTCCTCCGGAACTCAGGGACTTTGCCATCGTGACCCAGGGGCTCAGTATCGGGGTGCCGATGCATCGTGTGATCAGCGATGGGTATACCGACACCTGGAATGTGCTGGATCGGATTCATGCGCGCGGCTACCGGCGTCCCGGACTGGTTCTTGGCGGCTATGAGGATGTGCGCAACCGCCATGCGAACGCCAGTGCGTACCTCGGCTGGTGCGAGCAGCATCCCGAATTGGCTGCGCGGATACCGATCCTGAGAATTGACCAGATTGAAGCGGAGCAGCTTGCCGTCTGGCGGCGGCAGCATCGTCCGGACGTAGTGATCTTCGACCATCATTATTCGATGATTGAGCCCTTCCGCGCGGCCCTGCGTGAGCATGAAGCCGCGGAGACCGTCCGGCCTGCGGTGGCCGTGATCTCCCAGATTGTGCATGGCACCGGTTTTGCGGGAATGGAGGAAAACCAACAGCTCATGGGCGCATGGGCGGTCGAGCTCCTGGTCGGCCGGATTGTGAATCGCGACTTCGGGCTGCCCGGACAGGCGCGCGTCCAGATGGTCGAGAGCCGCTGGTGCCCCGGGGAATCGCTGCCTCCGGCGCGCCCGTCGGGCAAACGCCCGCGCTGAACTCGGGGACGGTTTCGGAGAGGGGTTGCGGCGACGTTTCCCTGAAAGGGAAACCAATGGTTACCGTCAACCTATCCGGATTTTGCGGGGATCGATTGCAGCCGGTGATACTTCCTCATGGCCGGCTATTCCGGCCGCGAACATGTCCCCATCCATCCCTTCGCTCCCGGTGGTCGCGCCGCGATTCAAATCGGTCGATGTGCTGCGGGGTTTCGACATGTTCTGGATCATCGGAGGGACGGGCATTGCCCTCGCGCTTGGGAAGATGGATCAGAATGCAGTCACTCAA
Source organism: uncultured Opitutaceae bacterium (assembly GCA_964583635.1). GTDB lineage: Bacteria > Verrucomicrobiota > Verrucomicrobiia > Opitutales > Opitutaceae > UBA6669. The sequence goes on from CAZOXB010000004.1 coordinate 3,843, forward strand.
TTCGTGGGGCGGCAGCTGACCCACAAGGCCTGGGCCGGGCTGCATTTTTACGACGTCATTTATCCGCTGTTTCTTTTCCTTGTCGGATTCTCGATCGTTTTCTCCATCGACAAACACCGTGCGTCGCAGACGCGGAGCGCGGCAGTGTGGCGGATTCTGCGCCGAGGGCTTCTGCTCTTCCTGTTCGGTTTCGTCTATCACGGCGGACTCGCTGCGAAATGGCCCGGCGTGCGCCTGTCCGGTGTCCTGCAGATGATCGCGGTGTGTTATGTCCTGGCGGCGATGATCTATCTTTTTTTCGGGCCGAATTGGCGGCCGGTGGCGGGAACCGCGGCCGGATTGCTGGTCGGATACTGGGCGCTGCTCACGTTCGCACCGTTTCCCGATGTTGTCCTTGATCGCACGAACCTCGAAGGCCTCGAGGCGCGGGCGCATTCGCAGGCGCCAGCCGAAGTTCTCGCCATTGTTCCCGAACGAACGAGCGGGAGGTTTGGAGCCGGTTACAACTTCAGCAACTATCTCGATTACCGGTACCTGCCCGGGAAGAAGGCCAACGTCTACTACGAGTCGCAGGGGTTGCTGAGCCCGCTGGGTGCCACGGTCCTTTGCCTCGGAGGGATCCTCGCCGCCCTTTGGCTGAGGAGGGAAGACGTTTTGCCGATGCACAAGGTCGTGTGGCTGGCCGTTGCGGGTAGCGTGCTCATCGGGCTGGGCATGGCGTGGAGCCTGCAGTTGCCTGTGGTGAAAAAGCTTTGGACATCCTCGTTCTGCCTGGTCACCACCGGCTTATCCGCACTCCTGCTGGCGGCGTTCTACCTCGTGATCGACGTCCTGCGGCTTGAACGATGGTGCACGCCGTTCCTCTGGCTCGGCACCAACTCCCTCACCATCTATCTTGGCTATGAGCTGATACGATTCGAACGGATCAGTGAACGCCTGGTCGGAGCCGATGTCCGCGCTTTCCTCGACCGGCACGTGGTTCATGGGGCGGGGACGTTGCTTCAATCGCTGGTGGGCCTTGGGCTCGCGTTGGCCTTGGTCCGTTTCCTCTACAACCGCCGGATCTTCCTGCGGGTTTGAAGCGGAAGCGAATCCGTGCGGAGTTTGGAAGCGATTCATCATGTCCTCTTCATCGGAACAGCATCATCGCGTCGACCACCTCACGGTTGAAGTCCATGACACACCCGCAGCCTTGGGCCGCGCGGCCGCCCGTTCGGCCGCCGCCCATATCCACGGAGTGATTGGCCGGACGGGTTCGGCCCGCGTCATCTTTGCCTGCGCTCCGTCGCAGGACGAATTCCTTGCGGCCCTGGTGCGACCCGCACTCTGCGGAGTGGAACTCGACTGGAGCCGGGTGACTGCGTTCCACATGGACGATTACATCGGATTGAGAGGCGATCATCCGCAGAGCTTCCGGGCGTATCTCCAAGCCCATCTCCTTTCCCAGGTGAAGGTCGGGCGGTTTCATCCGCTGGAAGCCGACGACGCCGACAGCGCGGCCGTTTGCCGGCGCTACTCGGAGTTGTTGCGGGCGGCGCCGATCGATCTCATTTGCATGGGCGTGGGAGAGAACGGGCACATTGCCTTCAATGATCCGCCGGTGGCCGATTTCGACGATCCCGCCTGGGTGAAGGTGGTGGAACTCGACGAGGCCTGCCGCCGGCAGCAGGTCAATGACGGATGCTTTGCGAACATGGAGGCAGTCCCGCGGCGTGCGATCACGCTGACCATTCCGGTCTTCCGGCAGGCGCACCGGCTCAGTGTCCACGTCCACGGTCCGCGCAAGGCTGCGGCCATCCGTGCGGCCTTGCGTGGACCCGTGTCGCCGGCCTGTCCGGCATCGATCCTCCGGACGCATCCCCAGGCCACGCTGTATCTCGACAGTCAAGCCGCCCGGCTGGCGGCGTTCTGACATGCCGTCACGAAGCACGCTGACTCCATCCCGCACTTGCCAACAACGGGAGCGTCGATCAGGAAAGGGACGCCCGTCGGGGATGTACGATGGCGTTGTTCCGGAGGTATCCCCGGTTTTCCAGAACGCCCGCCCCATGCAATTTTTCGACCACCAGGTGAATGGCTTTGCCGGCGTCGATTTCCAGCAGCCGAACCTGAGCGCGGCTGAACTGGACCATGCGCTGTCCGCCCTGCGTGAGCGCGAGACACGCATTCTCCTGACGTTGATCACGGCGCCCATCGGGCAGCTTGAACAACAATTCAAGCGCATCGAATCCATGCTCGAGGCGAGCGAATTTTACGGCGTGGTGGCCGGCTATCATCTGGAAGGGCCGTACCTGAGCCCCTTGCCGGGATTCCATGGCGCCCATCCGGCTGATTTGATGAAGGCCCCCGACTTGCGGGAGTTTGACCGGCTGCAAGCCGCGGCGGGCGGCAGGCTGCGCCTGGTGACGCTCGCGCCCGAATGGCCCGGATCCGCGGCGTTCATCCGCGAACTCGACGCCCGCGGTGTTCGCACGTCCATTGGGCATTCCGACGCGGCGGTCGACCAGATCGACGCCGCGATCGATGCGGGACTTCGCCTCTGCACGCATCTTGGCAACGGAGTACCGGGCCATCTCGCGCGCCACGACAACATCATGCAACGCCTGCTGGCACGCGATGAGCTGACGGCGTCATTCATTCCCGATGGGATTCATCTGCCACCGCCGGTGTTGAAAAATTTCGTGCGCGCCAAGCCCCGCGACCGCGTCATTTTCACCACCGATTGCATGGCCGCCGCTGGTGCCGGGCCGGGATGCTTTCAACTCGGCCGCCTGCGACTGGAGGTTGGCCCTGATGGTGCGGTTCGGGAACCGGGCAAGACCACCTTCGCCGGTTCGTCCCTCACCATGGACCAGGCCTGCCTCAACGTGCAGAGATTCCTGGGATGGACCTCCGACGAGGCGCGTTCCGCATGCGGCGAACGTGTGGCGGCGGCCGTCGGAATCTGATGCCTCCTCACGTTCTCAACGCGTGGAGGTGAGAGTGTCCGGCCAAGGTTGCTGACGCGCGCCGCGGGGGTTGTCCCGTGCCCGATTGTGTCATGCACGCTGCATTTCGTGGGCCTGTGAGTGGGCCGCGGCGGCGCTCCGGCTGGTGAACAACCTGTCGTCGCGCTCGAAATTGCGCGTCCCGTCCAAATGGGTTTCGCGCGAAGAGCGGTCGAAAAATCGGATTGTAAAGTTTTTCTAAATTTTGAGCGACAGCAGGTTGTACGGAGCGGAAACCTGGGGCATCCCAAAGCCAAAAAATCTGCCAAGGGCTGCGATCATGGATCGTTTCGCATGCAGGCAACCTATTGCCCTGTTGATGGTTATCTCCTGACGGGCTCCGACGGCGATGCGCAGACGCAGGGTGATGTCGATAGCGGCGCGGGCGTTGTGAATAACATGTTGGCAAAAAGCCCGTAAACGCAGCTCTCTTTCCTTGACCATAATGGGGGAAAATGGGGATAAATGTGTCGAAATGGAGGACAAGGGTTCTCTGCTGATGTCTCCCTCTGGCAAAACATCTTACACCGGCCTGTTCCGGCACACGTTGGACGACAAGAATCGCGTGACGATTCCGGCGTCCTGGCGGACCGCGCATGCCAATGGCGATGTCTTCCTGGCGGTTCCGCATCCCACGGGATACATCGCGGTGTTGCCGCCCGCCGAAGTTGACCGGCTGCGGGAACGCATGTCGGAGATTCCGCTGGCCGACGCAGCCGGCCAGGAGTTTGCGGCGCGGTTCTTTGCGCAGAGCCAGGGAGTGTGGTTCGATTCGCAGGGGCGGATGATGTTCAATGCCGAGTTGTTGAAACATGCGGGGATTACGGGGGAAGCCGTTCTGACGGGCACGCTGAACAAGTTTTTCGTCTACAGTCCGGAACGCTGGCAGGAGCTCATGGGGCGCACCAGCACGGAAACCCACCTCGACGTCATGGCCCGCTTGAGGATCTAAGCATGGACACCCCGTACAGATCCTCCGTCCGCGGCGCGGCGTGCATGCTGCTCATGCCGCGGTTGCCGGAGAAATTTTACCATGCACGCGCCGCTGTCTGATTTCCCCCGGCTCCCCATGGCACACGGTCACTCCTCCGTCCTTCTCAACGAGGTGCTTGCCTTGCTCGCGCCGCGCTCCGGGGGACGCTATCTCGACTGCACCTTTGGCGGAGGCGGTCACGCGGAGGCGATCCTCAAGGCGGTGCCCGGCGTAAGCGTGACGGCGTTCGATCGCGACCCGGCGGCGGTTGCGCGCGCGGAGGAACTCTCGTCCCGTTTTCCGGGGCAGCTGACGCTGATCAGCCGGGATTTCGGACGTCTGGGTGAACTTCAGGAGTGGGGATTCGACGGTGTGCTCTTCGACATGGGCGTGTCGTCCTACCAGCTCGACGACGCGGAGCGCGGCTTCTCCTTCCGGACCGATGCACCGGCCGACATGCGCATGGATCCGCGCACGGGCGTGCCTGCGGGCACCTGGCTGGAGACGGCGACCGAGGACATGCTGGTCCGTGCCGTGCGCGATTTTGGGGAGGAGCCGCACTGGCGACGGGTGGTTCGCGCCCTGATGGAGGCCCGGGGAACGGGTGACCTGGCGCGGACCGCCAGCCTGGCTGCCGTGATCTCCGGGGCCGTTCCGGCACGGGACCGCTTCACTTCGAGGATCCATCCCGCCACGCGCACGTTTCAGGGAATCCGCATCGCCGTGAATGACGAACTGGGTGCAATCGAGCGCGCCCTTCCCGCCGCGTTCGACCGCCTGGCTCCGGGCGGCGTGCTTGCGGTCATCGCCTTTCATTCCCTCGAGGACCGGCCGGTGAAGCAATATTTCCGCCGCCTGTGCGGTCAGCCCGAAAGCGCTGAGGACAGCCGGCCCCAGGATCTGCGGACCAAGGTGGCGGAACCGCTCACACGCCGGCCGATCGTGCCCTCCGACGAGGAACTTGCCTCCAATCCGCGCAGCCGCTCCGCAAAGTTGCGCGCCGTCAGGAAACTCCCCTCTCCGCCAACAGCCACGAGCCATGAACAAGTCTGAGAATCACGCCTTCATCAACCAGCTCCTGACCTACACGCTCTGCATGATCTGCTTCAGCGGCAGCATCGGCCTGGGCATCGTGTGGTTTCGTCACCAAATTTCGGATACCGCAAACGTCATCCGCCGGATCGAGGCGCAGGTTGTCGAGACCGAGCGCCGGCTGGCCGATGCGCACATCCAGGTCGCCCGCGAGGAGACGTTCGAGAATCTGGCCCGCCGCAACACCGAATGGAAACTGGGCCTGGTGGTCCCGGTGGAGTCGCAGGTCCGCCGCATTGCGGGTTCTCCCGAGCGCCGGCTGATGATCCTGCGCAACCGCGACCTGTATGACCGGGATGCGCCCCGGGACGGACTGACGCCGGACCTCCGCGTGGAAACCGCCAGCCGCTGATGCCATGGCGCGTGGATTTGCCTCCAACTACCGCATTGTCCTGCTGAGCGCCGTCATCATCGCCGCGTTCATCGGGATCGGCCTCCGCCTTGTGGACCTGCATGTCATCGACCGGGAGGCCCTCACCCGTTATGTCGACAAGGCACGGCGGCAGGTTGTGGTGGAAAAGGCGCGCCGTGGTGACATCCTGGATGCTCGGGGGCAGATTCTTGCCACGTCACGGCCGTTAATTGTTGTCGGTGTCGATCCGCAGGTCGCCCGTCCCGAAGACGAGGCCCGATTGCCTGAACTCGCCCGGCTGCTGCGCCGACCTCTTCCGGAGATCACGACGGCATTCCTTACGAAAACCAGACTGCCCCGGATTGCGTCGAGCCCGCCTTCCAAGGTTCCGGATGCCGATGAGCAGGAAGACTCCGATGGGGAAGCGGAAAGGCAGGAGATACGCTGGGTAAAACTGAGCGACTCCGTCGACGAGCCCACGTACGACCGGATCATGGGGCTCGGGATCAAGGGTGTCTACGCACCGACCAAGAGCTACACGCGCGCCTATCCCAACAACGAGCTTGCGGCTCATGTCATCGGTTTTGTGAACAAGGAAAACGTCGCCGTGCAAGGCGTCGAGCGCTGGGCGGACTTCTATCTGCGCGGCCAGGACGGATGGCGCGAGTCGGAGAAGGACGGCAAACGGCAGGAACTGCCGCAGTTCCGCACGCGCGAGGTGCCCGCGACTCATGGATACACGATCGTGCTCTCGCTCGATTCATTCGTGCAGCACATGGCGGAGGAGGAACTCAATTACATCATCGCCACCTACCGGCCGAAGCGCGCGACGATCATCGTGAGCGATGCCAACACCGGTTTCATTCTGGCGATGGCAAACGCGCCGACGTTCAATCTCAACGCCTACAACACCCTGTCGAAAGACGACCTGCAGTGGACGAGCAATGTCGCCGTAACCGACATTCTCGAACCGGGTTCGACCTTCAAGATCGTGGCGGCATCCGGTGCGCTCAACGACGGCAAGGTCAGCCTGTCGCAGCGGTTCGACTGCACGCTCGAGCGCATCGATTTTCACGGAAAATCAATCGACATGCCCGGTGAGGCGCATCGTTTCGATCATCCGCTGACGCTTTCGGAAGTCGTCTCCCATTCGTCGAACAAGGGTGCCGCCCAGCTTGGCATGATCCTTGGCGAGCAGCGGATGTGGGAATATGCGAGGGCGTTCGGTTTCGGCGAACACACGGGATTCCCGTCGCTCGGTCCGGAATCTTCGGGCCTGCTCTCCCACTATTCCAAATGGCGTGGCACCGACATCACCCGCATCCCGATGGGTCACGGGGTGGCCGCGACACCGCTGCAGATCCACTGCGCCATGGGCGTGATCGCGAGCGGAGGGGAGCTCCTGCGCCCGCAGCTCATCCGCGAGGTCCGCGATGCCCGCGGCGAAGTGATCTACAGTTTCGTCAAGGCCGTGCGGCGGCGCGTGATCGAGGCGAACACGGCCCGGACCATGGCCGGCATGCTGCATCGCGTCACGCTTCCCGGCGAGGGCACGGCGTCGGATGCCGCCATCCCGCAGTTTGAAGTGGCGGGCAAGACCGGGACGACGCAGAAGCTCATCGACGGACACTATTCCACGCAGCATCACATCGGATCCTTTGTCGGTTTCTTTCCGGCAAGCCGCCCGGAGGTCGTCATCTCGGTCTTTGTGGATGACGGCCAGATGCCGCCGGGAAAAATCAACTACGGCAGCGCGGTGGCGGCCCCCAGCTTCCGCCGCATCGGCGAGAAGATCGCCCAATACCTGCGCATCACCCCGGTGGCCTCTGCGTCCGTTCGCCCGATGTTCGCCATGGAAGGAGGCCGCGAGTGATCGGTTATCTCACCCGGAATCATGCCCTGATCCACGCCTTCATCCCGCGATCGCCGTCATTGACGCGCGAGGCCAGGCACGAGGCGCGGATCTCGGGGCGCATCTTCAAAATGGCACCCAAACTCTCAGAATTCTTCACCGACGCCGATGTCGTGGCGGTGCGGGGGACGCTTGATCGTCCCATCTCGGGACTGGTCATGGACAGTCGTCGCGTCGCGCCGGGGCAGGTGTTCTTTGCCCTCGCCGGGCAGCGGGCGGATGGAGCCCAGTTTGTGGACGAGGCCGTGAATCGCGGCGCGGTCGCGGTCGTCACGGCACGCATCCCCACGACCACCCCCGCCAGGGTCACCTTCATCCAGGTGGCCGACCCGCGCGCGACGCTGGCGAGGGTTGCCCGGGCGTTCTACCGGTTTCCCGATCGCGACCTGGAGGTGGTCGGGGTGACGGGCACCAACGGCAAGACGACGGTGACCCACCTGATCAAGCATCTGCTCGAGGAGGACCACCGCGTGGGAATGCTCGGCACCATCAACTACGATCTCGGTGGCAGGACGGTGCCGTCCTACAAGACCACGCCGGAATCGCTCGACACCTTCGGCATGCTCGCGCAGATGCGCGACGCGGGGTGCCGCCAGGCGGTGATGGAAGTCAGCTCACATGGCATCGACCAGAAGCGGGTGCTCGGCCTTCAGTTCGGTGCGGCGGTCTTTACCAATCTCACGCGCGATCACCTGGATTACCACCGGACGTTCGAGAGTTATTTTGAAGTGAAGACGCGGCTGTTCAGCGGGGCGTCCGGCGCGGCCCCGCGGGTGGCGGTGGTGAATGTGGACGATCCGTACGGGAGCAGCCTCGCGACGCTCATTCCCCCGGGCGTGCGCCGGGTCACCTATGGCGAAAACCCCGCCGCCGACGTGAGGGCGGAGGATGTCGTGCTGGATTTCCGCAGCTCGACCTTCACGCTGGTCTGGCCGGAGGGTCGTGCGCGGGTGGAGTCCAGGCTGATCGGCCGCTACAATGTCAGCAACCTGCTGGCCGCCCTGGCCACCGCCTGGGCGTTGGGGCGTGATCCCTCCCGCCTCCTTCCGAAGGTCAGGGCGTTCCGGGGAGTGCCCGGTCGCATGGAGCGGATCGACGAGGGGCAGGCCTTCAACGTGCTGGTGGACTATGCGCACACCGATGACGCCCTGCGGAACGCGCTGGGCATGCTGCGCACGATAACCCCGGGGCGCCTGCTGGTGGTGTTCGGCTGCGGTGGAAACCGCGACCGCACCAAGCGGCCGTTGATGGTGAAGGCGGTGCAGGAGTTCGCGGACTTCGCCTTTGCCACGGCGGACAACCCCCGCCACGAGGACCTGGGCCAGATCTTCGAGGATATGAAGGCGGGCATGAGCGCGCCGCAGAAGATCGCGTGGATAGATGACCGGCGCCGGGCGATCAGCCTCGCGCTGGACATGGCCAGGCCGGGCGACAGCCTCCTCATTGCCGGCAAGGGACACGAAAGCTACCAGGAATTCGCCGACACCGTGACTCCGTTCGACGATCGTCAGGTCACACGCGAACTCATCGCGATCAAGGCACTCAAGTAGGTTCCAAGGCACCTTCCTTCCCCCCGTTTTCATGCCCGCGTTCCCACCTGAATTCCTCGCCCGAGTCACCGGCGGAACATGGACGCGCATGCCGGAGGCGACCATCGACGGATTCGTTCACGACACCCGCCAGTTGGCGCCCGGGCAGATCTTTGTGGCGATCCGGACGGACCGCCGGGATGGGCATGCGTTCCTCGCGGACGCCATGAAGGCGGGAGCACCCGCGGCCATGGTGTCGCGCCGCGATCCCTCGATCGACCTGCCGCAACTGGTGGTTGCCGACACCGTGGCCGCGTTCCAGGCAGTGGCGCGTGAACACCGACGTGCGTTCCGCGGTCCCGTGGTCGGCATCTCCGGGAGTGCGGGCAAGACGTCGACCAAGAACCTCCTGGCAACCTTGCTGGGCGGACAGCCGGACGTGCTGGCGACCGAGGGCAATCTCAACAATCACCTTGGCGTTCCGCTCACGCTCACCCGCCTGGATCCCACCGTCCACCGCTACGCGGTGATTGAGGCCGGCATCAGTGAAGAGGGGGAGATGGCGCCGCTTGCGTCGATGATCGAGCCCGACGTGGGCATCATCACCCTGGTGGCGCCGGCCCACCTGGAGGCGCTGGGTTCGCTGGGCAATGTGGCGCGTGAAAAGGCCTCGCTGCTTTCCGCCGCCGGAGTGGCCATCTTCAGCCAGGCCTGCCTGGAGTTTCCGGCGTTCCGCGACCTCAAGGTCAGGACGATGGTGATCGAGGCCGCCGAGGTAGTCCGCCCGGCTGAGCCCGCCGGGGACAGGGTCTATTTTTCGATCTCGCACCGGGGCGGACAGACCTCGGTTTCGCTGGCGTATGGCTCACCGCCCCCGCTGGTGTTCATGCTGCCGCGAGTGTCGGACGGCATGGCGCAGAATGCGGTGCTGGCGATCTGTGCCGCGCTCTGGCTGGGGACTGCGCCGGAGAAGATCCGCCAGCGCCTGCAGGGATGGATGCCGGCGGCAATGCGGGGCGAGATTCGCAGGGAAAGGGACCGGCTCCTCTACCTTGACTGCTACAATGCGAATCCGGCCTCGATGGCGGACGCGCTCGCGAACTTTTATCAGATCGCGCCTTCCGGTGCGCCCCGGCTGCTGATACTCGGGGGCATGGAGGAGTTGGGGGCGGATTCGCCGCGCTATCACCGCGACCTCGGTCGCATGCTGCACCTGCGCCCCGGAGACTTCTGCTATCTGATCGGATCCGAGGCGGAGTCGGTGCGCATGGGCGCCATTGAAGGCGGCAACCAGGCCGATCAGTTCGCGATCCTGCCGTCTGTGGAACCGGTCGCCGCGCATGTCGCCGCCTTTCACGGATCGATCTTTGTCAAGGGAAGCCGCCGGCACGCGCTCGAGCGCGCCGTCGGCGCAATCCTGCATTGATTCGCCATGCTCAGCTACCTCGCCGATTATGAATCCGCCTTCGGGCCGTTGCGCCTGCTGCGCTTCATCACGCTGCGCACGCTGCTGGCCGCGATGATCGCGCTGGTCATCGGCTTCGCCATCGGCCCTTGGCTGATCCGGCGGCTGAAGAAGCTGAAGTTCGGGCAGCACTACGATGACGACCGGGTGGGCGACCTGGCGCACCGCTTTGACAAGAAGAACACGCCGACGATGGGCGGACTCATGATCTTCGTGTCGGTGGCGGTCAGCACCCTGCTCTGCGCCGCGCCGAACGTATGGGTGTGCGTGGCGCTCTTCGTCTATGCGGCGCTGACGGCGGTGGGGTTTCGCGACGACTACCTCAAGGTGGTGCGCCGGAACCGCGATGGCATTTCCTCGCGTGAAAAGATCCTCTGGCAGACGCTGGTCACCGCCATCGCCCTCGCGGTGCTGATCCTCCACCCGGCCAGCGCCGCAAAGATCCGGGAGTTGTGGCTTCCGTTCTTCAAGTTTCCCATCCTCGTGGGCGTTCCGGCCGTGCTGCTGTTTGTGCTGATGTTCTTCTGGGTGGTGGGATTCTCCAATGCGATCAACCTGACCGACGGCCTCGACGGCCTCGCGATCGGCTGCACGATCACCGTCGCCCTGGTGTACGGCATCATGGCGTATGCGGCGGGCAACGCGCGGATCGCCGATTACCTGCTGATCAGCTTTGTGCCCGGCACCGGCGAGCTGACCGTGGTGTGCGGGGCGCTGGTCGGGGCGGGAATGGCCTTCCTCTGGTACAACTCGCATCCGGCCGAGGTGTTCATGGGTGACACCGGATCCCTGGCTCTCGGCGGGCTCATCGGCATGGTGGCATTCATGGTCCAGCAGCCGGTGACGCTGGTGATTGTCGGGGGCGTTTTTGTGGCCGAGGCGTTGTCCGTGATGATCCAGGTCGGAGTGTTCAAGGCCACCAAACGACGGAGCCCGACCGGACAGGGACATCGCGTTTTCCTCATGGCTCCCCTGCATCATCATTTCCAGAAAAAGGGCTGGCCGGAAACGAAGGTTGTGCTGAGATTCTGGATACTCTCGCTCTTTTGCGCGCTCGTCGGGTTGGGAACCCTGAAACTGCGTTGACGTGCCGCCATGCTGATTCCGCCTCCCTATCTTCTTCCCTTGCTCAAGCATCCCGTGGCGGTGCTGGGGGGAGGCGTGAGCGGGAACGCCGTGCTTTCGCTGCTCGATGCACTCGGCTCAACAGGAGTGCTCTTTGACGAGAATCGGGGCCGGCGTGACTTTGATGCCTCGTTGTCCGGTGGGTTTCGTCTGGTTGTCTTCTCCCCTGGCTTCAAGGCCGATCACCCCTGGATCCTGCAGGCCAGGGGATGCGGCCTCATCTGTCTGGGTGAGGTCGATTTCGCCTCCCTCTTCTGGCGCGGTTCGGTCATTGCCATCACGGGGACGAACGGAAAGACGACGCTGACGGAGTTCCTGACCCATGCGCTCACCTCGCTTGGCAAGGACGCCGCCGCCACCGGCAATGTGGGTTTCCCCTTTTCCCAACTCGTGGCCGTGCGGGGTGGGGGAGCCCCCGATTCCATCGCAGTCTGCGAGGTCAGCTCATTTCAATCGGAAACCTTCCAGGTGTTCCGCGCCGATGCGGCCATCTGGACCAACTTTGCGGAGGATCATCTGGAACGTCATCCGGGCCTGCAGGCCTATTTCATGGCAAAATGGCGGCTGTTTGAGCGGACCGTGGGGGGAGAGGTGTTTGCCGGATCGAGCGTGCAGCACTGGGCGGTCCAATTCGGGCAGACCCTGCCGCCCAGCGCCTGTATCGAAACGGACGGGCAATCGGGCGACGTCCTGCTGAGGCACACCGCCTTTGATGAGTATCCCCAGCGGGAGAACTTCCTGCTGGCAGCTGCCTGGTGGCGCGCGGCTGGCCTGCGAGAAAATGTGTTATACGCGGCAGCCCAATCATTTAAGATTGGGCCACACCGTCTGGCAAGGGTGAGGGAATGGCAGGGGGTGACCTGGTGGAATGACTCAAAGGCCACCAACTTCCATGCAACGGAGGCGGCCCTGGGCCACTTTCGCGCCCCGGTCATGATCATCCTGGGAGGGAAGGGCAAGGGAGGGGATATCGTCGCGTTCGCGCAGAGAATTGCACCCAGGATCAAGCACGCCTTCCTGCTTGGGGAAACGGCGCCGGTGCTGGCGGCGGCGTTCGCGGCCGGCGGGGTACCGCATACGTTGGTCTCCACGCTTTCCGCGTGCGTGACCGGTGCCGCGCAAACCGCGACCGCGGGCGACCATGTTCTGCTCAGTCCGGGCTTTGCGAGCTTCGATCTCTTCCGGGGATACGACGATCGCGGCGTTCAGTTCGAACACCTTGTGAATAGCCTGTGAATAACCGTCCTTTTTGATAGCATCCTGTCCTCTTTCCAATCACATTTTTCCCAATGAAAATTCTGCACATTTTTGGTGCGGTCGTCGCAGTCCATCTCGCTGTCTTTCTGGTCATCTTCGCCGTGCCGGGCTGCCGCTCGACAGGCAAGTCACCGCAGGCATCCTCGCCGTCGGCGGATAATCAGTCGGTCGCCCCTGCCAGTGCGTCCGGCGAGTCGTCGCCCTTGACTCCGCCGTCCACGGACGGCTCCTCTCCGGTGGTGGCCTATGCCGCCCAGCCGGGTGTCCGATACAGTCCGACCCGTCCGGGAACCCCCACCGCAGCCGAGGTGGCGCCGGCTGGCCGGGAGGACAAGGGAGCGCGGGCGGCCACCTCCTATCTCGTGATGCGCGGAGACAGCCTTTGGGCCGTCGCCAAGAAGCACGGGGTGAATGTCCACGAACTCGCGAAGGCAAACAATCTCAAGCCGAACGCGGCGCTGCAGATCGGGCAGAAGCTGGTGATCCCCGAGGCGTCCGCCGCATCGGCGATTGCGGCGATTCCGGAAAATTCCGGCCCAACCCACACGGTCAAGAGCGGTGAAACCCTGGGCCAGATCGCGCGAATGCACGGCACCACCGTGAACACCCTCAAGCGCATGAACAAACTGACCGGCGACATGGTTCGTCCGGGCAAGGTGCTCCTGCTGCCGGAGGGATCGGTGTCGGTGATGGATGCGCCTGCGTCGGCGAAGAGTGTTGCGGTGGCCTCCGTCCCGCGCAACGGGGATTCCGTGAAGCATGTGGTGAAGCTGGGGGAAAACCTCGGCTCCATTGCCCGTCGTTACGGCATCAGTGTCGGAGAACTCGTGACGACGAATCACATTCAGGATCCCGCCCGGATTCGTCCCGGACAGGAACTCGTCATTCCCGGCTGGTCGGCGCCGAAGACATCCCAGCCGCCGCCGGCCGCGCCGCCGGCTTCGATCACCCTGCCTGAACCGCCGCCGATCGCTCCCGCCGAATCGCCCTCGCCGCTGACGCCGGTCAGCGATCCCGGCGCGCAGGGCAATTCCCAGGTTCCGGTGATTCGCATCGAGGATCCGAACCGCCCCGCCGATTCGGGGGCTCCGCGCGTTCCCTGATTCCTGGCGGCAGATTCACACCCGACTTCTTACGCAGCCTCCTCGATGTCGTCGTCCCCAGCGTTGCCCCGCGATCAATCCCGTGGTCATTTGGTGCTCAATCCTGCGACGCTGATCGTACTCTGTGCGGTCGCGCTCACGTTTCTGGGGATCACGGTGCTTTTCAGCGCGAGCGTGTCGTTTGAACAGGGGCCGTTCTATTATCTGCTCAAGCAGATGATGGGTGTCGGGATGGCGGCGGGGCTTTGCGTCGTTGTCAGCCGGATGGATCTCGAATTGGGCCGCCGGTATGTCTGGGTGATCGGTGGGATGGCCGTTCTCGCCCTTGTCCTCGTGCTCGTTCCCGGACTTGGCATTTCGGTGAAGGGCAGCCGCCGCTGGCTCGGGTTTGGCATCGCCCGGTTCCAGGTCTCGGAGTTTGCCAAGCTGGCCATGGTCGTGTGCGTGGCCCATTACCTGTCCGCCAACCAGACGCGCATCCGGGAATTTCGCCGCGGCTATCTGATACCGTTCCTGATCGTGTGCGCATTTGCCGGTCTGATCCTTCTCGAGCCGGACTTCGGCACGGCGGCGCTGGCGGTTGCCGTCGGCCTGCTGATGATGTTTCTCGCGGGTGCGCGCTGGGCCTACATCCTGCCCACGGTGGCGCTGGCGGCGGTGGGATTTGCGGTGATGGTGATGCACAATCCGAATCGCCTGCGCCGCTTCACCGCTTTTCTTGACGTCGAGGGCAACAAACAGGGCGGCACCTATCAGCTCTACCAATCGCTGGCGGCATTTGCCGTGGGCGGCACCGAGGGCGCCGGGCTGGGGCAGGGGCGCCAGCAGATGAATTTTCTTCCGGAGGCCCACACCGACTTCGTGTTCGCCGTGGTGGGCGAGGAACTCGGCCTCTGGTTCACGCTTGGAGTGGTGGCGGTGTTCCTGACCATGTTCATCGCGGGCCTCGTCCATCTGCGCCGCGCACCCAATCTGTTCCAATACCTCCTCGTGGCCGGTGCGTTGCTCCTGATCTGCCTCCAGGCCATCATCAATCTCGGGGTGGTCACCGGCATCCTTCCGACCAAGGGGATGTCGCTGCCGTTCATCAGCGCCGGACTCTCCAATCTGCTGCTGATGGGATTGCTCGTGGGAATCGTCGTCAATACGCAGCGCTCGTGGACGCGCCCGACCTGGTCGCGGGGTTCGCGTGGGTTTGAAGAGGTCGCCTCATGAGCCGATTCCTGATCTCCTGCGGTGGAACGGGCGGACATCTCTCGCCGGGCATCGCCCTGGCGGAGGGTTTGACCGAACGGGGTCACATCGTGCGCCTGCTCATCAGCGAAAAGAAGGTCGATGCCCGCTTGATCGGAAAGTATCCCGCCCTTGAATTCGAGGCCATTCCCGGGGCGGGCTTTTCCTGGCGACCGTCCGCGTTCGTGCGGTTTTTCTGGCAGCAGGCGCGTGGCTTCCTGAAGAGCCTGGGGCTGCTGCGGCGTTTCAAGCCGGACACAGTCATCGGCTTTGGCGGATTCACCTCCGTTGCGTTCCTTGCCGCGGGTGCGGTGACCGGACTCCCGGTGGTGCTCCATGAGGCCAACCGCATTCCGGGGCGGGCCGTGCGGCTGATGGCCCGTTTCGCGCGGCGTGTCTACGTGCCGCCCGGGGTCCGCCTTGCCCCGTTGTCAGCGGATGTGATCCGTGAGGCGGGGTTGCCGGTGCGTCGTGAATTCTCACGGGAGCCGGCCGGCGGGGCACGGGTGAAACTGGGACTGGAAGCGCGGCAACCGGTGGTGGTCGTCCTCGGTGGCAGCCAGGGAGCAACACCGTTGAATGACTGGGCGCGGCAGGAGGTGGCATCGCTGGGCGCCGACGGAGTCCAGGTCTATTGCGTGACCGGTCCGGGCAAGGGTGAACCCGAGCGACTTGAGATGCGTTCGCAGGCGGGTGCGATCGTGCGGCATGTTTTCGCCCCGTTCAGCGACCAGATGGCGACGCTCCTGTCGGCGGCGGACCTCGTCGTATCGCGTGCCGGAGCGGGAACGATCGCCGAACTGATGCGGACCGGTACGCCGGCGTTGCTGATCCCGTATCCGTTTGCGGCTGACAACCACCAGGCTGCCAATGCGGATTATTTCCGGCAGCAACGGTGTGGAGAGGTGCTGCCGCAGGAGAACCTGTCGGAACTCACCGGCCGGGTGCGGCGCCTCCTGCTCGCGGAGGAGGAGCGGGAGGCCTTCCGGATCAACCTTGCGCGGCTTGGCAGCCTGAATCCCTTGCCGGCGATTGTGGCCGACCTCGAGGAAATTGCGCGGCATGGCAAAGGCGGCGCAGCCATGTTGCCGGGAACGGCGGGACTCGCATGAGACGTCCTGAGCTGCCACGACTCTTCGACCGGAAGATTGCGGCGATCCACTGCGTCGGCGTCGGCGGCATGGGCGTGGGTCCGCTCGCCATCTACCTGGCGCAACTCGGCTTCCAGCTCAGCGGCGGGGATGATGGAATGACCGACGGGATGAGGCGTCACCTCGAGCGTGCGGGCGTTACGCTGACTTCAGCGGGCGACGTTCCGGCCGGATGCGACCTCGTCCTGGTGTCGTCGGCGATTGCGCCTTCGCATCCCGCGCTGGCGGCGGCCCGGCAGCGCGGCATCCTGACGGTGCGCCGTGGCGAGGTGCTGGCCGAGGTGGTGCGCGGAAAACGCCTGGTGGCGGTCTGCGGTTCCCACGGCAAGACAACGACGACCGCGATGCTCATCACGGCGCTTCGGTCGGCGGGATTCCCCGCGGGATATGTCCTGGGCGGCCTGTTTGCGGACGAGGCCGTGGCACCGGCACGCGCGGGATCCAGCGATTGGGTTGTGGCCGAGGTGGACGAGAGCGACGGCACGATCGATCGCTTCTCCCCCTCGCTGACGGTTGCGGTGAATCTGGATTGGGATCATCCTGATCATTACCGGCGGCCCGCCGACTTTGAAGAGACCTTTCGCGCCCTGTTCCGGCGCACCAGCGGGCCGGTCCTGGCCAGCGATGCCTGTGCGGTGTCGCTGCGGCTTGCCCGGGAGCGCGAGGTGCTGACGTTCGGACGCACGGGTGATTTCTCCGGAATCGTCCAGCGGGTGACGCCGGAGCAGACCAGGATCGAACTGGGCGGGCGATTTGCGCCGGGATGCGCGGCGGTGCGTGCGCATGGCGATTTCAATGTTGCCAACGCCACCGCCGCGCTGGCCGCCGCGCATTTGATGGGCGTTGAAATCGCCGAGGGCTCGCTCGCGGACTTCCCGGGCGTTTGCCGGCGGCAGACCGTGCTTCTTGAGGAAGGCGGCATCACCGCGATCGAGGACTACGCGCATCATCCGGCGGAGATACGCGCCCTTCTGTCGAGCCTTCGGCAGCGGATGGGTGCGGTCGACCCGGAAGGACGGAACAGCCGCCTGATCGTCGCCTTCCAGCCGCACCGCTTCAGCCGCACCGCTCAGTTCAAGGCCGAGTTTGCCTCCGCGCTGTCAACCGCCGATCGCGTGCTGCTGCTCGATGTCTATGGCGCCGGGGAAGCGATCCTGGCCGGCGGCACCACGGCGGACTTGTACGCGGAGCTGAAACGCCTGTCTCCGGATTTGCCGGTCATGTATCTCCCCGGCGACCGCACCGCATTTCGGGAGGCGCTGCATCACACGGTTCACGCGGGCGACTGGGTGGTGTTCGTGGGAGCGGGCGACATCGACCGCGAGGCCCGCGTGTGGCTGTCGCGGCGCGTCGAACGAAAGCTGCGGGCGGCCCGGTGGGACACCTTCGCGGAGCTCATCCGTGGCCGGGTTTCCCCCGACACGGAGATTTCCCGTGAAGCGGAGCTGGCCGGCAAGACCACCCTGCGGGTCGGCGGTGCGGCGCGCATCTATGTCGAGCCGGCCAGCAATGAGGACCTGCAGGTGATCGTGCGCGCAGCCAGGGAGGCCGGCGTTCCGCGATTCCTCATCGGTCGGGGCTCCAACCTGCTCGTGCCCGATGAAGGGGTGGATGGAGTCGTGATCGCGCTCAGGCATGCCCACTGGCAGGCCTTCGAGCTTCGGGAGGACAATCGCATCTGGGTCGGGGCGGGGCTGCGCCTGAAGAACCTCTGCGGGCTTGCCGGCAAGGCCGGGCGTGCCGGCTTTGAGTTTCTGGAGGGCATTCCGGGGAATGTCGGCGGCGCGCTGCGGATGAACGCCGGGGCCATGGGCGGGTGGATGTTTGATGTGGTTGAATCGGTCCAGCTGATGCTGCCCGACGGGGAAATCGTCATGGTGAACAAGGACGGATTGCACGTGGAATACCGTCATTGCGCCGAGCTTGACCATGCAATCGCCCTCGGCGCGCTGCTCCGGCCGGCCGCGCCGGTGGCGGAGACCGATGCCATCCGGCGCCAGATCGACACTTACCGGGACAAGCGCCTGAAGAGCCAGCCGCGCGAACCGAGTGCGGGGTGCATTTTCAAGAATCCCCCCGGCGATTCCGCGGGGAGGCTGATCGACGCCGCGGGTTTGAAGGGAGAGAGGATCGGCGATGCGGAAGTCTCCACGGTGCACGCCAACTTCATCGTCAATCGCGGGCACGCGAGCAGTGCCGACGTCATCTCCCTGGTCCGGCGGATCCGTGCACGCGTGCGGGAGGCAAACGGAGTGACACTTGAACCGGAGGTGCTCCTCTATGGGCAGGAATGGAAGGACGTCCTGTGAACACGGCATTCTCCTGGCATCACCGGCAGACCTGGCCAATCAGATGCATGGCCTTCCCGTCATGAATCCCACCATCGTCGTCTTATGCGGGGGCACCTCGGTCGAGCGCGAAGTCTCGCTCGGGTCGGGCAGGGCATGCGCGATTGCGCTGGCGCGCAGTTTCCCGACGCGAATGGTGAGGATCGACCAGGAGGCTCTGCCGGCGGACCTCGACCCGGGGCACGATGTCGTTTTTTCCACGTTGCATGGCACCTTTGGCGAGGATGGCGGCATGCAACGCCTGCTGGACGGCCGGGGATTCCAATACGCGGGATGCGACGCGGCGGCGAGCGCGCTGGCGTTCGACAAGGAGCTGACAAAGGTGGCGGTGTCCGCCGCCGGCGTCCGCGTGCCTCCGGGGCTGGCGTTCGACGCCGGGAGCAAGCCGGCGGTGGAGGCGGTGGTTGCCAGCCTGGGGACCCGGCTCGTCTTCAAGCCGCGGGCATCCGGCAGCAGCGTGGGTCTGGGAATCTGCGATGATCGCGCATCCATCGGGGCGACGCTGGCGGAGATCACCCAGGGCGGGTGGCTGGTGGAGCGTCGCATTGTCGGGCGGGAGTTGACGGCGGGCGTGCTCAACGGCAAGGCGCTTGGTGTGGTCGAAATCGTGCCGGACTCCGGCGTATTTGACTACCGCTCCAAGTATACCAAGGGGCTCACGACGTATCGCGCGCCGGCGCCGCTGACGAAGGAGCTCACGCTTGCGGTCCAGGATGCGGCGCAAACGGCGTTCAAGGCGTGCGGCTGCCGCGACTATGCCCGCGTCGATTTCATGCTCTCGCATGATGACGAGTTGTTTTTTCTCGAAATCAACACGCTGCCCGGCATGAAGGATACGAGCTTGCTGCCGATGAGCGCGGGTTGCGTGGGGCTGGATTTCACCGCGTTGGTGAAGGAGTTGGTGAACCCCGCGTTGCGGCGCTTTCACGGCGCGCAGGCCGCTGAAGTCCCATGAACCGAAACGCGACACCGCTTGCCGCCGCACGATGCTGGCGCGACATCCCCCAGGAAGTCGCGCCGCGGTCGATGTCGCGCGCGGGCCGGCATCGCCTGACGATGGGCTTTGTGAAGTGGGGAATCCTGGTGGTGGTGCTCGCCATCACCGCCTGGGCGGGATTCGAGCTCTTTGAAATCTGGCAGCACAACCCCACGAAACTCGCTGCGCCCGTGAAATCCGAGCCGCTGCGCACGATCACCGTCAATACGGACGGCGTGCTGGACCTCGCCTGGATCGAGCGCACGCTTCGGCTTCCCAAGGGAGTGACGTTGATGGAGCTCAACCTGGAGAAAATGCAGGGGGATCTGCTGGCGGACGGGCAGGTCAAGTCCGTCGTGCTCACCCGCCGGTTTCCGGACAGCCTGGTGGCAAGCCTGCAGGAACGCTCCCCGGTGGGACGCCTGCGCGCGGCCGAGGCGTCCGGCGACGCGGTTGATCTGCTGGTCGCGCGGGACGGCGTGGTGTTCCGCGGCACCAACCTTGCGGAGTCGCTGGTCACCAGCCTGCCCTGGCTGGATGGCGTGACGCTGCAGAGGTCTGGATCGGGTTTTGTTCCCATCTCCGGCATGGAGGTTGTCGCGGACCTTCTCGCGACGGCGCAGGGTTATGTTCCCCGCCTCTATCGAACCTGGAGGATCATTTCGCTGGAACGGCTGCCGAGCGACGGCGAAATTGTGGTGAAGACCTCCGATGCGATGGAGATCGTCTTCGGGCTCCGTGACGACTTCTTCAAACAGGTGGCCCTTCTTGATGCGGTCCTCGATGAGGAGCGTTTCCAACCGCAGCGGCGGGTGGCGACCATCAACCTGACCTTTGGCAAGAGTCAGGTTCCGGTGGCGTTTGCGCCAGCCGAACGGGTGCAGACTCCCCAGCCGGCCGGCCGAACCGGTCGCTTGGGAAGCATCCCCGTGCGGCCGACGCGGCCGGAAGGGGAGCGTCGCGATACCGCCGAAAGGACCGTCCGGCGACCGCTTTTCAATTTCCAATCTTTGCAACCCAGAAATGCGTCGCGTGATCTCTAGAACAAGATACATAGGTGCGGTCGAAATCGGCACCGCAAAGGTAAGCGTGCTCGTCGGTGAGATCACCAATGGGCGGAGCCTGAGCATCGTCGGCTTGGGAGAATGCGCTTCGCGTGGCGTGATCAAGGGCGTCGTGGTCGACTTCAAGGCTGCCAGCGAAGCGGCCCACAGCGCCCTGATCGAGGCTGAACGGAGCGCGGGGCGGGAGATCGATGAAGTCTATCTGGCACAGACCGGCGGCCACATTGACGGTTTCTCGAACGACGCTTCGGTGCAGGTGTCGGCGGCCAACAACATGGTGAGCGACTTCGACATCTCGTCAGTTTGCAACGCGGCGCGCAGCAAGCAGCTCCCTGTGGGACGAACGATCGTCCAGCGCCTGAGGCGTCCCTTCCGCCTCGACGGACGCCTGGTGCCGGATCCCGACAGCCTTGTCGGCCGGGAGCTCCAGGTGAGCTACTTCATGGTGCATGGGCAGGAAAGCCGCATTGCCGACAACATCCACGTCATTCGTGGGTACAACGTGGGGGTTTCCGATCTGATCCTTTCGGGCCTGGCGTCAGGCACGATGGTGACGGCGCCCGACGAGCGCCAGCACGGCGTGGCGGTGCTCGACATCGGTGCGGGAACCACCGACTACGTGCTTTATCGCGACGGCATGCCGCTGATCGCCGGAGTGGTGCCCGTGGGAGGATCACACATCACCAACGATCTTGCGCTCGGCCTGCGACTGACCGAGGGCCAGGCAGAGAAACTCAAGCTGCGCTTTGGCCGCGCGACGGTCGCGACACGATCGCGCGACGAACGGGTGTGGCTCAACGGTGACTTCGCGATTGGCGACCGGCAGTTTCCGAAGCAGACCATCGAGCAGATCGTCTCCGCCCGGGTGTGGGAGCTGCTCGACGTGGTGAAGAGGAAGCTCGGCCCCGCCGTCGAGCCCGAGCGCATGGGCGCCGGTGTGGTTCTCACCGGAGGAACGTCGAAACTGCCCGGGATAACCGAAGCGGCCGGCAAGGTTTTCGGGATGTCGGCCCATCTTGGCGAGGCTTCGTCCGGAGTCAGCGAGACGCTCCGCGATCCGAGCTACTCGACGGTCCTGGGGCTGCTCCACTATGGCTTGAACGCACGCTCCGAAGTCCCGGTGCATGCCAGGAAGGGCACGAGCCTCTTCAAGAAGATCTTTGCCGTCTAACACCCCGAGGCCCCCATGAACCCGAACGAACTTCCCCTCGAGCACCAGATCCTCACTGATCGCAACGTCGCCCTCAAGCTGGTTGGCGTGGGTGGAGCCGGAGCCAATGCGGTCGACCGCCTCAAGATGGAGAATCTCGACCGCCTGCAGCTTGCGGCCGTCAACACCGACCATCAGGCCCTGTCGAGTTCGCCGCTGCAGGAAAAGGTGCTCATTGGCATGGGCGTGACCCGTGGCCTCGGGGCGGGGGGGGACCCGGATCTTGGCCGGGAGGCGGCCGAGTCGGATCGGGAGAAGCTGCAGGCCGTCGTCAAGGATTGCGACCTCGTTTTCCTCATTGCCGGAATGGGAGGAGGGACCGGCAGCGGCGCCGCGCCGATCCTGGCGGAAATTGCCAGCGACGCGGGCGCGCTGGTCATCGCGTTCGTGACGATGCCATTTGCGTTCGAAGGCGGACGCCGTCTCAAGCAGGCTGAGGAGGGCCTGCTGGCGCTGCGCAAGGTGTGCGACGCCGTGATTCCGCTGCCGAACGACATCCTGCTCCAGGAGTCGGCCGACAACGAAACGGTGCTCGATTCCTTCGCGCGTGCCGATGAATGGATCGGCCGCGGCGTGAAATCGATCTGGGGCATGCTGCACCGGACCGGCCTGATAAACCTCGATTTTTCAACCGTCCGGCAGGCCTTCACCGCGCGCAGCGGCAAGACACTGTTCGGCCTCGGGAACGGTTCCGGGGAAAATGCGGCGACGGATGCAATCGAGAGCCTGAAGGCGTGCCCGCTGCTCGCCACACCCGAGTTCTCCCGCAAGGCGGACCGCCTGCTGGTCAACATCACGGGCGGCCCGGATCTCACCCTCCCGAAGGTGAATGAGATCATGACGGCGGTGACGGAGCAGTTCGGCCGGGATTCGCATGTCATCATGGGAGCCGTGATCGATGAGGCCCTGCACCAGAATGTGGAGATATGTGTGCTCGGCACGAGCGATCTCGGATCACGCATGGCCATCCGGCGGCCTTCGCCGGCAACCCGTCACAAGGGAGGACATGCGCCGCCGGCATCGTCCGCCAAGGATGAATCCGGTGCGCAGCCCTCCATCGAGGGTGCACGCCCTTCCGCGGGAAAGGCGGAAGCGAACGGCAAGACCGGACCGCGCCCGCACGGTTCTGCCGTTCACACCGAGAAGCTGCAGCAGAACGAATCCATATTTGCCGAACTCGAGAGCCGCGGATTTTTCGAAAAGACGGACCGAGAACTTTTTGATGGCCAGGATCTCGACGTTCCAACGTATCTGCGCAAGGGAATCAAGATCGCCCTCTGACCGCGGAAGGACCCTTATGTTTGTCGACGAATGTGTGATCAAGGTCCAGGCCGGTGATGGCGGGCGGGGCTGCGTCTCCTTTCGGCGGGAAAAGTACGAGCCGTGGGGCGGTCCCAATGGCGGGGATGGCGGCAAGGGGGGCGACGTCATCCTGCGTGGCGACGACGACACCAACAACCTCGTCGACTACAAGTTCAAGCCCCACTGGAAAGCGGAGCGCGGCGAGCACGGACTGGGCAAGGACTGCCATGGCCGGGAAGGGAGGGCCGCCATCCTCCGCCTCCCGCTGGGGACGGTGGTGATCGACGAATCGACGGGGAAAGTGGTGGCCGAGGTTCTGCACGACGACCAGGAGATTGTCCTCTGCAAGGGTGGAAACGGCGGATGGGGCAACACCCATTTCAAGACCTCGACGAATCGCGCGCCGAAGCATGCCAATCCGGGTCAGGAAGGCGAGGGTGGCACCTTCCGCCTGGTGCTGAAGAGCATCGCGGATGTCGGGCTGGTGGGTTTTCCCAACGCCGGAAAGTCATCGCTCACCCGGGCGATCACCAAGGCCCGCCCGAAGACCGCGGCCTATCCGTTCACCACCCTGCATCCACAAATTGGAGTCATCGAGTATCCCGATCCAATCCGCTTCGACCGTCTGCTCCTCGCGGACGTACCCGGCCTGATTGAGGGCGCGAGTGAGAATCGCGGGCTGGGGCACCGCTTCCTGCGTCACATCGAGCGCTGTGCGCTGCTGATGTTCCTGATCGACATGGCGGCAGTCGATGGCCGTGATCCGCGCGAGGACTACACGACGCTCCTGGCTGAATTGAAGCTGTTTGACCCGGCCCTGCTGAAAAAGCCGCGCCTGGTGGTGGCCAACAAGGTCGACCTTCCGGACGCGAAGGCCCATCTCACCAAGTTCAAGCGCCGACACAAAGTGGACGTGATCTCCATCTCCTGTGTCACGGGCGAGGGGCTTGATGACTTGAAAGCGGAACTCCGGAAGCGCGTTCGCGGTCGTCTTGCCCCCATGGGAAAGAAGAGTCCGGCGAGCCCGGCGCGATAATCATTTTCCATGGCTGCCATCTCCTCCGAAAACCGAGCCTTGCTCATGCGGGCCAACCGCATGCTGGGCGCCGCACTGGTCGAACATAATCTGGTAAAAGTCGAAGACCTGGAGAAAGCGAATGAGAAGCTCTTCCAGATCATCGCCAGCCATAACGCGAGGCAAAGCACCCTCCTGGGCGTCCTCGCATTCGACATGAAGGTGGTGAAGGAGGAAGATGTTATTTCACATATTGTGGATAGTGAGCATGTTGGGCTTATTGATCTGCGGACCTATGATGTGTCGGAGGATCTTCGCAAAACCGTCGACATCGGCTCCTGCTGGGCGACCTGGACGGTGCCCTTCGACAAGGAGGACGATTTTTATTTGGTGGCTACCGCCTATTATTTGAGCGGTGCGTCACGAAAGCATTGGGAGAAAGTGCTGGATGCGCCGATTATCTGGTACGCTACCACGCTGGAAATGATCGCCGATTTTTTGGAGAAGATGGAATCGGACCGCTCGGCTGCCCCGGGCGGAGCGAGCCACTGATCATTTGCGGTGCGGCGGCGACCGCATCATGCCTTTAGGAAAAGTCCAATCACAAGTCGTCACCAAACTCGAGGAATTCGGCCGGCTGAACGCTGAACAGCGGGACGCGCTCATCAACCACCCGGAGGACCTGAGCGGCGATGCCCTCGACAAGCTGCTGCAGGAACAATACGCGGTCACGCCCTTCCAACTCCTAGTGGCACGTGCCAGGGCGTCGGGACTCGCCCCGTACAATGTTTCCCGCTTTCGTGTCGTCTCATCAACGTTCGAGCGGGTGCCGCAGCAATTTTGCCACGACAACGTGCTGATTCCCGTCGGCCAGGTGGGCGATTATCTGCTGGTGGCCTTTGCGAACCCCTTTGAGGTCACCGTCCCCGCGAAGATTCAGGAAATGACGGGCCTGCGGGTGCTGCGGCTGCTCGGGCGGGAGAAGGATATTCGCGACAAGTTCATGAAGTCGGCGGAGCGCGCCGGATTCGACGAGGTTGTCCAGAAAATAGGCGCCGAGTTCGGCAAGGAGAGCGTCGAGGAGGTCGACGAGAACGTCAACGAGGAGTCGGGACCGATCATCCAGCTTTCCAACCGCATCATCGAGGATGCCTATTTCGGCGGCACTTCCGACATTCACATCGAACCACAGGAAAAGGAGATGGTGGTTCGTTATCGCGTTGACGGAGTGTGTGCGGAGAAGCTGCGCCTGCCGGCCAAGGTGGGGCCGGCGCTGATCGCCCGCCTCAAGATCATGTGCAATCTGGACATCGCCGAGCGGCGCCTGCCGCAGGACGGACGCATCATCTTCAAGCAGTTCACCAAAAAGGGCATCGACATCGACCTGCGCGTTTCGACCGCGCCGCTGAATCACGGTGAGGGCATGGTCATGCGCATCCTCGACAAGCAGAAGTCGACGCTGCCGCTGACGGCGCTCGGGTTTTCGGAGGAGAATCTTGCCCGTTATCGGGAAAACATCCGGCAGCCCTACGGCATGATCCTGCATTGCGGCCCGACGGGTTCCGGCAAGTCGATGACGCTGTATTCCGCCCTCAACGAGATCAACTCGCCGGAACTGGTGATACGCACCGCGGAGGATCCGATCGAATACACGCTCGCGGGCATCAACCAGATGCAGATGCACCGGCAGATCGGGCTCACGTTCGCGGCCGCCCTGCGTTCATTCCTGCGGCAGGACCCCGACATCATCCTCGTGGGTGAAATCCGCGACAAGGAAACCGCCAACATCGCGGTGGAGGCGGCGCTGACCGGCCACCTGCTGATTTCCACGCTGCACACGAATGATGCCCCCTCGACCATCGCCCGGCTCACGGACATGGGGGTGGAACCGTTCATGATTTCCTCCTCGCTCCTCTGCGTGTGCGCCCAGCGATTGATGCGCCGTCTCTGCAAGACCTGTCGCTTTCAGGGTGAGCCGACCGGTCGGGAAAAGGAAATCCTGGAGAAGGCGATCGGTTGGAGTGGACCCATCTACAAGCCTAATCTCAGGGGCTGCCCAAAGTGTGGCAATTCGGGCTACAAGGGCCGCGTGGGCATTCACGAATTGATGGTCACGAATGAGGAGCTGATCGACGGCATCAACAAGGGCATGGAGTCAACGGAACTGAAGCGGATCGCCATGCGGGCCGGCATGAAGACGCTGCACCAGGATTCGATGCTCAAGGTCAAGGATGGCATCAGCAGCCTGGAGGAGGCGATTGCCACGGTACCGCCTGATTTGACGTAGTTAGTGCAGCCCGGTCGTTTTGGGACTTCCCAGCGGCGGATGAATCTTTTTAGATGGGCGGTTTCCATGAGACCGTTCCCTATTGAATCTTTTCGCGCCTCGTTCCGTGCGGGCAGCCTCGCCTTGGCCATCCTGTGCGGAGCCTCCGCCTGCAGTCAGAAAACCGAGGCGGCCGATGCCGCCTTGATCCAGCCGAAGGAGGTTTCCCGCGCCGTGGGCGCCGAAGCGGAATCACTCGTCGCCGAGGCTGCCTTCGCCTTGCAGTTGAAGGATTATGCCCGTGCGGCCGACACCCTGGCCAAGGCGCTCAAGCTGCGTGACGACATTCCCGAGTGGTGGGTGGATTTGGGCGCGACGCAGCATCATTTGAACAGGCTCAGTGAAGCCAAGACCGCCTACAGGAAGGCGCTGGCCATCCACGAGGAGCGCTACGCCAAGACAAAAAACGTGGCCCATCTCATCCCCCAGTTCCACATCCTGCTCCTCCTCGACCGCGAAAAGGACGCCCGCGCGCTGCTCGAATCCTCGCGGCAGCGTCACGGCGACGACCCGCATTTCAAGGAATTCGTGGACGCCCGCGGGATCGACGCCCTGCTCGAGGACCCCTACGTCCAGGAAAACAAGATCTGAGCGGGATCTGATCGGATCCGGGGGCCGTCACCCGCCAAGGCTGGCTTCGGTCAAACACGATCGCGGCGGAGATAATGTAGCCGCCATTGTTGCGGAGCCAAACCCGTCGCCTGCTTGAAGGCGGTGGACAAGTGGAATCCGGAGCTGAAGCCGAGCCGCCCGGCGAGCTCATCCAAGGTGATGTCGCTTGAGGCGAGCGCGCGTCGCCGACGGGAGGACAGGTTGTCTGATTTGACAACATTTTCACCTCCGAACGGGAAGTCTGCATACCGATATAGATGATGCAAAATACTTCACTTTTCAGTGCTGATGAACGCGCGGCTCTTTCCTTGGTCGTTACTTGCGGTCACGACGGTGACCTTCCTTGCCTCGTACCTTGGCGCCCAGGGGGCTGATCATGTTTTCTCCAAGGTCGATGAGCCTCCTTTGCCCGTAAGAACTCCACCGCCGAAATACCCGGACTCACTGCGCCGGGCAGGTGTCTCGGGCGTGGTGGCGGTTGCCTTGGTGATCGATGAGCGGGGGACGGTGATTGAGGCGGCCGTGACGAAATCCTCGAATGCTGCATTCGATCTGCCTTCGGTCGAGGCACTGAAAAGCTGGCGGTTCCGTCCAGCGCGGGTGGATGGCACGGCCGTCAAGGTCCGGGTTACCGTGCCGATGCATTACAACGTCAGCGACTGATCCGCGCCGAAGATTTGTCCCCTTGAGCCCGTGAAATTGTCCTCATTCACCATTGGTCGCAAGATCACGGCGGGATTCGCGTTGGTGTTCACTCTGTTCGCGATGGTCACCGCGCTTTCCTTCTACTCGCTGGGAACGGCGGGCAGGAGCATGACCCAGTTCTCTGCGAGCACAGTCGAGGCAAATGCCGCCACGAACCTGGAAACCGCCATGTACCGGCTGTGCCTTGGTGCGAATCTGTTCCTTGCCTCGGGCCGGGTGGACGACATCGAGTACTACAAGTCCGCCCACAGAAACCTGGCGGTCGCGGCTGCCAATGCCGTCAGGGAAATCACCGAGCCGGAGCGGGCCAACGAGATCGCCGAGGCCAAGACGTATCTCGACAAGTATGACCAGGCGATGGTCAGGATTGCAGATTCCTTCACCCAGCGCGATCACATCATGGCCAGCGCGATCGGGCCACGTGCGTCCGAAATAGATGTGTCGTTGAAAAACCTGTTGGAATCCTCGCGCCGCAGTGGCGACCAGAACGCCCTGTCCAGAGCATCATCCATGCGTCAGAATTACTTTGAGGGGCTCGCCGCGGCGAATTCATTCTTTGCACGCCACAACGATGCGGATGCCGCCAAGGTTCGCGCCGCCTTTTCCGCGATGGAGCGACAGCTGCAATCCCTCGGCATGGACCTGAAGGCGGCGGAGGTCCTCGACTCCAGTCTTGCCGATCCCGACAAGACAAGGCTCCTGGGAGCCTTGGATGAACAGGCCTCCGCCTATCTTGCCGCTTTTGAAAGCACGGTCGTCCTCTCCAACCAGAGCAACCGCCTTGTGCTGGACGAACTCGAACGGCTGGCACCGCTCTTTACGCAGAAGGTTGCCGATGTGCGCTCGGGCCTCCGCAGGGCGCAGGATGCACTCGATCATGAAAACCGCCGGCGGCAGGAACGCCATGAACTGTTCGTGCTGGGATTCACGATCGCCGGCATCGTCGTCAGCCTTGCCTGCGCGGTAATGATCATACGCAGCGTCAACGGACCCATCAAGCGGATCACGCTGAGACTGAGCGAGGGGGCCGCCCACACCGCATCCGCCTCCTCCCAGGTGACCGCGGCGAGCCAGACGATGGCGGACGGTTCGTCCCTTCAGGCCGGAGCGCTTGAGGAAAGCTCGGCGTCGTTGGAGGAAATGGCCGGCATGACCCGGCGCAATGCGGAAAATGCACTGTGCGCCAAACAGCTGGCCAACCAGACCCGTCAGGCAGCCGATGCCGGCTCTGCCGCCATGAGGGAGATGAAGGCTGCAGTGAGCGCGATCCACGCTTCGAGCGGAGAGATTTCGAAGATCATCAAGACGATAGACGAAATCGCCTTTCAGACAAATCTGCTCGCGCTCAACGCCGCCGTCGAAGCCGCCCGCGCCGGAGATGCGGGGCGTGGCTTCGCGGTCGTGGCGGATGAGGTTCGCTCGCTCGCCCAGCGCACCGTTCAGGCCGCCAGGGAGACCGCAGCAAAGATTTCGGACGCGACAGCCAGGAGTGAACAGGGGGTGCGCATCAGCGAGCATGTGGGCAGCAGCTTTGACGAGATCACCGAGAGGGCCCGTCAGGTGGATGCGCTGATTGCGGAAATCGCGGCAGCGTCGCAGGAGCAGAGCCACGGCATTGATCAGATTACCCGTTCAGTTTCGGACATGGACGGAGTCACCCAGGCGAATGCTGCCACCGCCCAGCAAACCTCCGCCGCTGCCGCCGAGCTGGATTCGCAGACGGTCAGCCTGAAGGGGGTGATTGCCGAATTGACCGCAATGGTGGCGGGGGCCGGGAGGATCTCCCCCGAAAACAGGCAGCGCGTTGCCGGCGGTTCCGAAATGCGCATTCCGGCACTTGAGTCGGAGGTCGCACCCCCGCGTCATCAATCAACACCGGGGGTTGGGAATCGCCCCACCAAGCCGCGGAATCCCGGCGGGGTGACCAGGACAGCAGGCTGCACGGTGCTCCCGGATGCATCCTTTGACAAGGATGGCGAAAAGTTTTTCAAGGACTTCTAACGAGGCCTTCAACGAGTCGATGCCCGATGGGTGCCGTGCTCATATGGCGGATACGGCTCCGCACTCAAAACGTCACGGACAACTCCCGTTGTCTTCCGGGTTCCAGGGTGAAGGCTCCGAGTGAGGGGCACTCAATCTGGTCATTCTTATAGAGCCGTGCCGAGAGCGGAAGCTGGGCCTCGGTAGTTTCCCAGCGCCACTTGCCGATCGACACGAATTGCAAGGGCACTCCCTTTTCCCAGCTGAGTCCCGCACCGTTGCCGCGGATGAACAGCTTGTTGCCAATCCCAATATAGGCCGTGACCAGCAATCGGGTGGCTCCGTTTTCGGTGAGAGCCATTGTCTCTTCGCCATCGTCCATGTCGTCGTCAAAGGACTCAGAGGAGTCGTCTTCAATGCGGCCCTCAATCGGCGAAGGCGCCGATGAGGAGCCCCGCACCGGGTGGGCCGACAGGGGGGCTTCACGGCCTGGCAACGCCGTGTCCTCCTCATCTTCGTCGGGCTGATCCGATCCCCGCACAACCTTGGGGAAAAGGGCGGCGGATACGGAGGCATCGGCCGAACTGTCGGGGGAATCGTCAGCCACCGCGGCACTGCGGTCGCCGGTGTCGGGAGAGAAAATCCGGATTGCCTTCGCGGTGCCAGGGACGGATGCCGCGGGCACCGGTGCATCGATTTCAGGATTGACCTGGCGCTCGGTCGGGTGGATCGGGGTATCCGCGTTGGCGACGATGGATGCCGGGGAAGGCGTTGAATCCTGGAGAGGGGAAACCGGTGCTGGCAGTGTCGGGGTCCGGGTATCCTCCCATCGCTGAACAGCCCGGGAAAGTTGGGCGATCTTCTCATCGAGAGTTCGCTGGACGGTGTCGACCTGGGCAGACAGGCGACCAAGCGTCAGGTCGCGATTGGCCCCGAATTCGGCGGAGGCGCGCTTCATGGCTGCTTCGAGCATCCTGGTGGCTTCCGCCTGGGTCGTGCCGACGGCGACTGCGAGCGCATTGCGCTGCTGAACAAAGATCGTCTCGATTTCCTTGCGGGTGGCGAGGGAACCCTGGGTGAGGCTTTCCATGGCCTTTCCCGAGACCTGTTTGGCGAGGCGAGGCAGAAGGGCGATGGCGTCGGCGATCCGGGAGGCGTGAGCTTGAGTCTGGGCTTCGATGCGGCCCAACTCCCGCGCGGTGGAAGACAACTGGTCGACCGCATTGACCAGGCGATCACCTTCGGCGGAGCGCAGCGTTTGGATTTCCTGCTCGAGCGCCTCGTTGCCGGAGGCGTTGATTTCATTCAGCAAGGCGGTGAATTCCGCCATCCGTTCCTGCAGCCGTTGAGGCAGGCCCTCGATCACCTTGGCGCTGCGGGTGGTGCTTTCGGCAATGGTGTCCAGGCTCGCGGCGGCGATGCCGAGTTGCTCCGCGGTGGCGGCCAGCGATCGGGCGAGACCTGCAACCTGAGACTGCCGTTCAGAAAGAAGGGCGTCCGTTTTTCGTCCGTAGTCGGTGACAAAGGGGGCCAGCAGCGTCGCGGCGCCGAGCGCGACGAGGATCACGACGGCAATCAATGCCGGGCCACCCAGGGGCGCCGGGGCAGTCAGGGCGATGTAGGCGGCAGCTCCCAGAAGAACGATGTCCGTCAGGACAAACGGAAGCTTGGGAAGGCGGGGGACCTCGGCAGGGAGGGGCATGGCAGACGCGTGGTCGGTGGTTGATGGCTGCACCGGACGGGAGGGGAATGAAGTCCCGTCCTAATCCCGAGCAGAACAGGGTTTCGGGCCCGGGGAAAGAATGGAGTTCAATTTGCGCCAAGTTTGCTTACGTTCGTGAAATACCATGAGTATCGCGCACTTTCTCCGGATTGAACGGGAGTCGGCAGACGGTGCATCAAGCCATTATGTGATCCATACGCATGATCCGAAGTTTTCGATGGAATTGACACCTGATCGGGACGCTCCCAACCGGATCGGACGCGGCGTCATCAAACGCATCTGCATACCCAATTCGTGGGCGGGCGATTACAACCGCTGCGCCCAGCGCATCACCGAGGCTCAGGAGTTCTTCACCCGTTCCTTCGGCGATCCCGTGGCCAAGTCCGAAGCCAGGCGATTTCAGACCTGATCACCCTCAAAGCGACTCCGGATCCGGCGGATGAGACGTGTCCACTCCACCGGATTGAGGTCGTCCTTTCGGCCTGGCGAGATTTGACGGTGATCAGTCATGTCGGAAGGGCGCCACCCATGCCGGTGCCAGCGGACTTCCAGCCATTCCAGAGCGCTTGCCAGTTGTGGTTCCGTCAAGGGTGACTGGTAGGAGTCCCCGGCAAAGGCGCAGCCCAGCAGAAAGTCGTTGCATCGAGAGCGTCCGGCAAAGAACGAAACGCCGGCGTGCCAGGCAACTTGATTGTCCGCTGCCAGGGTGCACCGGCTGCCGTCACCGTCGATGACCACGTGATAGCTGACCTGGCTCCCAGGATTCAGCATATGCTCGATCGTTTGCGCAAACGTGAGCACGGTGTGATGAAAACAAACGCCGAGCCGCTCATGATTTGAATACGGCGAGACGTTGGGAGAAGACAGCCGGGTTTCGGGGAACATCGGATTTCCGGTGGCGGGAGGAACACTGCACCCCGGGCGAACGCTCAAAATTGCTTCCAAGCCGTCAGGATCAGCGAGATCAGCATCCCGATGCGGAGGGCCCCTTCGATGGTCAGGATGACCAGCACCCATTTCATGGCGCAGACGCGGCGGAGGGCATAACCCGCGAGCGAAGCCACCAGCATGCAGGTGACTTGGGCCCGGCCGAAGCCGGTGACCAGGAGGGTCAACATCCAAAGCCATGAGAGGGCGATGGCGAGTGACCATCCAAAAGCGACACCCTCGCTCATCGGTGTGTTCTGCGGATCGACGCCGCGTTCGATCTGTTTGATGCCCAGGTAGCGCTCAGCGAGGACGAGATGGAGGAACTCGAAGGCGAGCAATCCCGGTGCAAACAGGACTGGGAGCGGAAACGGCATGGGCGGTGCGCTTGATCCTGCCGATGGCCGTGAGTCAGTAGCCGACAGCGGCGGAGTCGGGGCTGCGCGGATCCGCAGCGCCGAGGCGATGGCCGGTCTTGGGATCAATGAGGATCGACTCGGCATCGCCCCACGAGCGTGCCGTGGCCTCGGGGTCGTTCGGGTACAACTTGCGCGCAGTCAGGGAGTGGCCCATGGCCTGCAGGATCTGCATGCTGTCCAGCGACGTGAGGAACGGTTCGTAATTGATGGTGTCGGGCATCCACTGGTGATGGAAGCGCGGCGCATCCACGGCCTGCGTCACTTTCATGGCGTGGTCCACGATGTTGGTGATGACCAGAAGGACGGTGTTGATGATGGTCGGACCACCCGGGCTTCCGGTGATCAGGAAGGGCCTGCCGTCCTTGAGAAGGATCGTGGGTGTCATGGACGAGAGCGGCCGCTTGCCCCCGACGATCGCATTCGCCTCGCCCTGCATCAGTCCATATAGGTTCTTCGCGCCCACCTTCGAGGTGAAGTCGTCCATTTCATTGTTCAGCAGGAAACCTGCGCCGGAAACGGTGACGCCGTTGCCGAACAGCCCGTTGAGGGTGTAGGTGGTGGCGGCGGCGTTGCCTGCGGAATCCACAATCGAGAAATGGGTGGTTTGATCAGGCTCGTTCCGGGGCGGCCCGCTCCGCGGGCGGTTTGTCATTGCCCTGTCCGACGGCCGGCCGGCCGCGAGGCCGTCGCTGGGGGTGGCTTTGCCGGGATTGAAGTTTTTCATGAGCCCCTCCACGTAGGCGCGATCGAGCAGGCCGTCGGTCGGCACGTTCACGAAATCCGGGTCGCCCAGATACTCGGCGCGGTCCCGGAATGCCCGCCTCATGGCTTCAGCAAACAGATGAATCTTCGCGGCCGAATTGTGTCCGAGGGCGGAGACGTCATGCGATTCGAGCATGCCGAGCATTTGGAGCAGGGCGATGCCGCCTGAACTTGGAGGCGGCATCGTGAGGATTTCGTATCCACGATAAGTGCCCCGAAGCACGCTGCGTTCGACGGCGCGGTAGGATCGCAGATCCTCACGTGTGATCAAACCTCCATGGCGGGCCATATCATCCGCGAGCATGCGGGCGGTGTCGCCTTCGTAGAACTCGCGGGGACCGTTCTTTTGCAGCCGCTCGAAGGTCCGGCCAAGATCGGCCTGCACCCAGCGCTCGCCGGGGCGGTAGGGGCGCCCGTCCCGCAGGAACACCCGCTTCGACTCGGGGAAACCGCCGAGCAGCTTTTCGCTGGCGATGAGATCGCGCGCGAGCCCGGCGGTAACGATGATGCCTTCCTGCGCGAGCCGGCGGGCAGGCTCGACCACCTCGGCCCAACTGACCTTGCCCGAGCCGTATTTTCGCTGCAGTTCCGCCAAACCTGCGATGGTTCCGGGCACGCCCGCCGCCAGGTAGCCGACAGTCGATCGTTGCGGCACCACCTTGCCTTGCGCGTCCAGGTACATGTCGCGCGAGGCCGCAGCCGGCGCACGCTCGCGGAAATCCAAGGCCGCGGCGCGCCCGTCTGCCATGCGCAGGACGGTGAAGCCTCCTCCGCCGATGTTGCCCGCCCGCGGATAGGTGACCGTCAGGGCCAGGCCCGTTGCGACGGTCGCATCGATCGCGTTGCCTCCCTTCCTGAGGATTTCAACCCCGGCTTCAGAGGCCAGGGCGCTGGCGGAGGCAACCATCCCGTGGGTTGCCTCCACCGGCAGACGCTGGGACCGGGCAGGGGATGCGATCGCCAGGGCGATCAGGAACCAGGCGCCCCGCGGGAACCGGATGGAAGGAATCTGCACGCGTGCCATCCCCATGCTTGATGCAGGCGTATTGGTCAGCTGCCCTTGAGCGTCGCGTCGGCTGCGGCGTTGTCCTCCGGATTGTTGGGAATGCGCATGCCGTAAAAACTTCGGTAGACGAAGACCAGTCCAATCGCGAGGATGACCCCGCCGATGGTGTATTTCATCGTCGGATCGGTCATGGTAACGGCGATCTCAACCGCGAGAAGGCCGAACAGCGTCGTGAACTTGATCACCGGATTGAGGGAGACCGACGAGGTGTCCTTGAACGGATCCCCGACGGTGTCACCGACGACCGTGGCGGCATGCAGGGGGGTGTGCTTCTGCTTCAGTTCAACTTCGACAATCTTCTTGGCGTTGTCCCAGGCACCGCCGGCATTGGCCATGAAGATGGCCTGGAACAGTCCGAAGAACGCCATGCCCACAAGGTATCCGATAAAGAAATACGGATTGAAGAACGGCAGGGCGAGGGCAAAGCAGAAGATCACCACGAAGATGTTGACCATGCCCCGCTGGGCATACTGCGTGCAGATCTTCACGACCTCCTTGGAGGCGTCCACGGAGGCCGCGGAGGCGTCGAGCTTCATGTTCTGCTTGATGTAGACCACCGCCCGGTAGGCACCCGTGACGACCGCCTGGATGGAGGCACCGGTGAACCAGTAGATGACGCTTCCGCCCATCAGGAGGCCGAGGATGGCCTCGGGATGCACCAGCGAGAGTTTCTCGATCACTCCGCCGAATGCCTGTTCGAGCATGAGGATGATGCCGAACACCATGGTCGTGGCGCCCACGACCGCGGTGCCGATCAGCACGGGCTTGGCCGTGGCCTTGAAGGTGTTGCCCGCACCGTCGCCCTTCTCGAGCTGATACTTGGCATGTTCGAAGTTCGGCGTGAATCCGAACCTCGCCTTGATGTCGGCGGCGACGTTTGGGCGGCCTTCGATCTGGGAAAGCTCGTAGACCGACTGCGCATTGTCCGTGACCGGGCCAAAGCTGTCGACCGCGATGGTGACCGGGCCCATGCCAAGAAA
The DNA here is from genome assembly GCA_964583635.1 of uncultured Opitutaceae bacterium. Taxonomy (GTDB): domain Bacteria; phylum Verrucomicrobiota; class Verrucomicrobiia; order Opitutales; family Opitutaceae; genus UBA6669. The sequence continues at coordinate 39,437 of CAZOXB010000004.1, forward strand.
TCCGAAGGCGACCAGGCCGAACGCGAAGATGGGCGCGGCGAACTGGATGGTGGAGGGCATCATGCCGAGCACGCTGGGATGCTGGGAGAAATAGTAGGCGCCGGCCATCAGGAGGAGGATGGTCAGGCCCTTCCAGAATGCCGAGAAGTTGCCGGCGACCAGGCCGCTCAGGATGTTCAGGGACGCGCCCCCCTGGCGCGAGGAGGTGACGATCTCCTTCACATGCCGGCTTTCCGTAGACGTGAAGACCTTCGTGAACTCTGGGATGATGGCACCCGCAACGGTGCCGAGCGAGATGATCGTCGACAGCACCCACCAGAGTCCGGGATGCGAGGTCAGGGGTGCGAGGAGGAAATAGCTTGCGACATAGGTGACGCCGATGGAGACGATCGAGGTGATCCAGACGAGGTTGGTGAGCGGCTGTTCGAGATTGAAATCCTTGGTGCCGCCATAGAAGAGCCGGCTGGTGGCTTCATTCAGGATATAGCTCACGAGGGACGTGAGTACCATCAGGATGCGCATGGCGAAGAGCCAGACGATCAGCGTGCCGCAGAGTACGGGGTTGGTGACCAAAGCGAGGGCCAGGAATGCGATCAGGGCGACGCCGGTGACGCCGTAGGTCTCAAAACCGTCCGCGGTCGGCCCGACGGAGTCGCCGGCGTTGTCACCGGTGCAATCGGCGATCACACCCGGATTGCGGGGGTCGTCCTCCGGGAGGTTGAAGACGATCTTCATCAGGTCGGCGCCAATGTCGGCGATCTTCGTGAAAATGCCCCCGCAGATGCGGAGTGCGGATGCGCCCAGCGACTCGCCGATCGCAAAACCGACAAAGCATGGCCCGGCGAGGTTCGACGGCAGGAAGGCAAGGATCCCGATCATGAACACCAGCTCGATGGAGACGAGCAGCATGCCGACGCTCATGCCGGATCGCAGCGGTATGCCCAAGGTGGCGAGCGAGTTGCCTGCCAGGGAGGAAAAGGCGGTGCGTGAGTTGGCGACCGTATTGATGCGGATGCCGAACCAGGCGACGCCGTAGCTTCCGAGAATGCCCAGCACGGAGGACGCGAGGATGATGAGGACATGCCCGAAGGACTCCTTCACCAATCCCCCGAAGTAGTACGCCATGCACAGGGCGATCAGGACCCACAGTGCGATGAGGAATTTGCCCTGTTGGGCGAGGTAGGTCTTGCAGGTTTCCCAGATGATGCTGGAAACCCCGGCCATCGAATCATGGACCGGCAGAGCCTTGGTTTTCAGGTATTGCCACCAGCCGAAGAGGATGCCGAGGACGCAGACTGCCAGGCCGATCATGAGGATCTGGTGGCCGCTCAGGCTGCCGTTGAGAAAAGAAACGGAGTCGAGCTTGGGAATCTTGATGTCGGCCTCGCTGGCCGATGCCGATGATAGGAACGCGACTGATGCAGCCGCGGCAATTGGGTTTTGCCATTTTTTGGGGAGCATAACGGTGTAACTGGCCGGATACATACCCGCGCTCGTTCCCGGGGCGAGTCCAATCTGCTCGCATGATGGCCACGGAAACTTTCCTGATGCCCGAGCCTCTGATTTTGAACGTTCCAGCTCGGGCGGAAACATTCGGAACGGCGGAACTTCGCGGGTTTGGGGCCGGAAGTGCAATGAAAGGGCCTACTTCCGGTCCGGACGCGGTGCCAGGCGCAACATGCGCCGCAGCACCCAGCAGAAGGCCAGGGTGTCCAGGAACGGGTAAACGGCCATCTTGCGAAAGGTGTAGTTGGCCACGCCGGCGATGCGTGGACGATGCGAGACCGGGACTTCCCTGACCCGCCACCCGCCCGAAACCGCGCAGGCGGGAATGAAGGAATAGAGCGTCTTGAACGGCGGCAGCGATCCGAGGACCTCGCGCCGGAACAGGCGCAACGCGCAGCCGCTGTCGCTTACGCCGTCGCGTAGCAGGGTGCGCCGGACGCCGTTGGCAATGCGGGACATCAATCGTCGGGCGACCGAGTCCTGTCGTCCCTGGCGCGCGCCGACCAGCATGTCTGCGGTGTCGCGGAGCCCCCACATTTTCACCAGTTCCAGCGGCGGATTCTGGCCATCCCCATCCAGGGTCGCGACCCAGGTGCCGCGGACTTGTTCGAAACCGCGCCAGAGGGCGATTGCCTGACCACCGTTCTCCGCGAGCGCCACGACGCGCACCGCGGTCCAACCGGCGGCGAAGGACCGGAGAATCGCCAGCGTGGA
>CAZOXB010000005.1:0-39988 GCA_964583635.1 uncultured Opitutaceae bacterium
AGCCCGCCTAGGGCACCGCCTCTTCCGTTGAATGCGTCAGCAAGGCTAGAACGCGTCCTTGTGGATCGGCTTGTCGACGACCAGCGGATCCGGAAAGTCCGCCGCGGACTTGCCGCCGCGGGACCGGAGGCGCTTGTTGTTGATTCCGCCCATGGGCGCGTTCAGCGGGATTTCCATGCCGCCGAGATCCTCCATCATCTCATACAGTTTGGCCTCCATGTTCTTGGCAATCGTGGCGTACTTGGGATCATAGAGCAGGTTCTGCTTCTCGTCAGGATCGGCCTTGAGGTCGTAGAGCTCGTCGGCATCCCAAAGGCCGTAAAAGGTGATGTACTTGTAGCGATCCCCCCGGATCGCAAACGTGGTGGGAGACTGCGGGAAGTTTTTCTCCCAGTAGTAGACATACAGGAAGTTATCGCGCCAGGGCATGGTTTTTCCTTCGGCGAGCTGGAGGAAACTGCGGCCGTCGAAATGCGGCGGTGCGGCAAGGCCTGCGGCCTGCAGGATCGTGGGGGCGATGTCGATGTTGGCGACGACCTGCTCGAGAACCGTGCCGGCGGGAAAGAGGTTCGGACACTGCAGCAGGAGCGGTACGCGGATCGACGCTTCGTAGGCCACGCGCTTGTCGATCAGGCCGTGTTCCCCAAACATGAAACCGTTGTCACCCATGTAAATGACCAGGGTGTCATCATAGACGCCCATGCGCTTGAGTTCGTCCATGATCCGGCCGACGCCGTCGTCGACTGCCTCGAGGGTTTCGCCATAATTGCGGTAATAGCCCTCGATGTTCAGATCGCTATGATAGGGGAAGTCGACGCCATGCCAACTGTTGCGCTGATCGGCGACCCAGCGCGGCTTGTCGGCGCTGGGAGGTGACGGCGGCTCCGCGAGCGGGTGGGAGGGGTGGCGGTTGGCCAGGCTGCCCTTGTGTCGCGGAGCGGGGGTGAAATTCGCGTGCACGGCCTTGTGGGAAAGGTACAGGAAGAAGGGCTTCTTGTCCGGGCGCTGCTCCTTGAGCCATTCGATCGCGTAGTCCGTCAGTTCATCCGTGATGTATCCCTTCTGCTTCACGCGCTTGCCGTCGACGTTCAGTGTATAGTTGGGCGATGGCGCGTAATAGTTGCCCTGTCCCCGGAAGCTCACCCAGTGATCGAAACCCGGCCGGGGCTCGTCCGATTCCCCGCCCATGTGCCATTTGCCCATGAACGCGGTGGCGTAACCCGCTTTCTGCAGATACTGCGGAAAATACAGGGTGCCCTTGGGGATCGGCCGGTTGTTGTCGATCACACGATGGCGGAACGTGTACAGGCCGGTCAGGATCGATGCGCGGCTGGGCGAACACAGGGAAGTCGTGACGAGTGCGTTGCGCGCATAGACGCCGTGCTTCGCCATCAGGTCGAGATTGGGTGTCTTGGCGAAGGGATTTCCGAGGAAGCTCATCGCATCGTAGCGATGGTCGTCAGAAAGAATGAAGACGACGTTGCGCGGCTTGCCGGCATTGGGCAGGCGCTGGACTACGACTTCGGAAGGAACCGGGACGGGAGCCGCGACGCAGGTGGCGGCCAGGCAGAACAGGAGGATGAATTTACGCATGGAGAGGCAGGGAGTCGGAGGAGCGCGATTGGACGTAGACGGCTTGAGGGTTGCGATTCTGTGCACGCGGGCGACGCAAGGGAGATGTGTCGTCGAGGCCATTTCGATAATCAGGCCGTACGCCCGCGCGGGGCAAGACTTTCGAATGGTCGGTTGGACCGAGGTCATCCGCGCTCTGTGACGTCATTTGCCCCCTCATAGATCCATAGGTTGAGCCACGCACATCCCGCGCGCACACCAGGAATTGAAGTGGGATCCGGGATATGCCGGCTTGTCTTTCATCTGCAATTGGACAGAATGGCTTGCATGCCAGACGTGACACAAACTCTTCCGCCGGCAACCTTGTCTGCACGGGAAGTGGCGCGGAATGCGGAGCTACTTCGTGAGATGGCGTCAAAGTATGTCTGGTGGGTGACACCGGCCGAAGCGATGGAGTATCCCGAGCGGATTGTGTCCCAAGTCATGAATATCGGGGAATACAAGGACGTCTGCTCCGTAGTCGAAGCCTTGGGCGATGAGAAGCTTCGGGCCATTCTCTCGCGGGCCGAGGCGGGGCAACTCAACGAACGCTCGTGGCACTATTGGCACTACCGTCTCGGGTTGTCCGAGCCCGGACAAGTGCCGCCGATGCCAGTCCGAAGAATCGGATGAGTGCGTGTTTTCGTCCGCGTCTGGACATCCTGCCGCCTGCGCAGCGAGCGCTGTGGCCGGAGTTGCGCCCCGTGTCGGATTTCGGATATGTGCTTTACGGGGGCACGGCGATCGCCCTCCGTTTGGGGCACAGACAGTCTGCGGATTTTGACTTCTTCAGTTCCCGGCCGGTCGATCGCGACTCGTTGCGCGCTGCGCTCCCCTTCCTGAAGTCGACATCCGTGCGACAAGATAGCCGCGACACTCTTGAGGTGGCGACATCTTCAAGCGTCAAAGTGGCTTTCTTCGGTGGACTGAATTTCGGGCGGATCAAACCGCCGGAGGTGACCGCCGACGGCATTTTGCGCGTGGCTTCGCTTCCCGATCTCATGGCGACAAAGCTCAAGGTCATACTCCAGCGTTGTGAGGCCAAGGACTACCAGGACATCGCCGCACTGGTGAGATCCGGTGCGTCGGTAGCAGAGGGGCTGGCGGCGGCCGAGCAGATGTTCAAGCCGACCTTTGCGCCGGCCGAATCCCTCAAGGCATTGATTTATTTTGAAGGTGGTGATATGCAACGCCTGTCCTCCGCCGATCGGAAAGTGCTGATCGACGCGGTGCGGAATGTCCGGGAATTGCCGCTGATTGTCATGGAGCCCGATTTATCGGCTGCATCCACTGCATAGGTATCCGACGGGATGGGGACCGGCACCAGGCTGGAAGCCTGTCCTGTGCAGGGTGCATTCACCCGGGAGCCCACATTTGCTCAGATTGGTCGTGAGGCCAGTGTCAACTTAGCGCCGGCGGATTCGATGGCTTTGCCGATGGTGCTGTTGGGCTGTGTATCCGTCACCACGCGGAAGCGGCGGTCGAAGCCGGCGGTCAGGGCCAGCGCCTTGCGCCCGAACTTGGTGTGATCCAGAGCGAAAATGGTTCGCTCCGACGCCGAGATCATCCGGCGCTGCGCAGCGACGATGAGGGCATTGTGGTTCCAGACGCCGGCTTCGGTGATGCCCGCGCCGCCGAGGATGGCGATGTCAGCGTGAATCTGCTCCAGGGACTGTTCGCAGAGCGGCCCCACGAGGACACCGAGGCGGCTGTAGACGATGCCGCCAGTGACGATCGTTTCGACTGTTCCGACATCGCCAAAAAGCCCGGCGATCGGGAGCGAATTGGTGATGACCTGGAGGCGCTTGCCGGTGAGGAGCCGGGCCACCGCATAGGTGGACGTGCCGCCGTCGAGGATGACAGTCATGCCGGGCTGAACGCTTTCGGCGATCAGGGATGCGATGGCAAACTTCTCGGCGGCCATGCGTTCGTCCCGGGCGATGAAGTCGTATTCCCGCGCAACCTCGTCCGTCTCCATAAGGGAGGCTCCGCCGTGGTGGCGGCGGAGGATTCCCTTCGCCTCCAGTTCGTCCAACGCGCGGCGCACCGTGGAGAGGGAAATGGAGAACCGGCGCGCCAGCGTATGCAGATCCGCATAGCGGTGTTCGCGGATATGCTTTTCGATCAGGTCCAGGCGTTGCTTGTTGGTCATGTAGAAACCGGGGAAGAAATTGCCAGGCGAGCGAACAGTTCGAGGTAGGATGCCGTCTGCCTTTCCGAAGAGAAATGCGTCTGCGCATGCCGGCGCACGCGATCGGATTCGTTTCCGAGGGCGACGCGATCGCGGAGAAAACGCGAAATCGTTTCGCGGAATGCCTGTTGGTCGCCGCGGGCGATGACAATGCCGCCACATTCGCGCGCGCCGGTCACGTCATAGGCGACCGAAGGAAGGCCGTGCGCGTGCGATTCAATCAGGAAATTGGAGAGCGACTCCCGGGTTGAGGTGAGCGCGGCAAGATCGGCGGCGCGGTAGAGTTCGGACGGATTGTCAACGTATCCGAAAAGCCTGACGTGCTGTGTCAGGTCCCTGCGTTTCACGAGTTCCCGGCAGGCATCCAGCGTGACGCCGTCGCCAACGAACCAAACCTGCCACGACAGGTCGCGGGGAAGCTGGCTCACGATTTCTATCAATTCCCGTTGGTTCTTTTCCGGACGAAACATGCCCACCCAAAGCATCACGAGACTTCCCGCAGCGACCCCCTCCCGCAACCTCAGGCGTTTCCCATCGGGTTCATCGACCGGCTGCGTCGCGGGCGGGAAAATGATCGCGTTGTGAATCACGCTCACCCGATCCTGTGGAACGCGGTGAACTTCGAGCAGCACGCTTCTGGAATCCTCGCTGTTGGCCACCACATGGGCAACCCGCCGCAGCGAGCGGCGAAACAGCCAGGGCAATGCTTTGCCTGTCCGGAGCGTCGCCACGACCCGCGTGTCCGGAAGCCTCGAGGCGAGCAGGCCCCCGTAACAATTCGCCATGCGCCCCATGCACAGCACGATGTCGGGCGCCAGATCCCTGGCGGCTCGGGTCAGTGACGGGGCGTACCAGTCCCACCCGGAGTCCCTTGCCTGAAGCGAGATTCGGTTCACGGCTGCCTGCGGCATGGAGGACAGAACCCCGCCCGGACGGAACGTCATCAGGGTGACGGTGTGCCCCGCTGCTGCGAAGGCATTCGCCAGGAAGCAGCTTTGGCGCTCCGTACCGCCGTTTCGCAGGAAATCCTGTAGGATCAGGATTTTCATTGGACGCCCGGCCCCGGGGGAAATAGGATGGGGCATTGAGGATGCATCCGCTGATTTCACTGCTGTTTCGTTGGGCGGTCCTCGCGTTGGGAGTGACGTTGGCGGCAAAAATTGTTCCGGGGATCGACTACGATACCGGCCGCACACTTCTTGTGGTCGTGGTGGTACTGAGCCTGCTCAACGCCCTGATCAAACCGGTGTTGGTGTTGTTCACACTTCCATTCATCCTGATGACGTTGGGGCTCGGAGTGATCCTGATCAACGCGTTGTTATTCCTCTTCGTCGGACGTATTATCAATGGTTTTCATGTGGCCGGTTTCTGGTCGGCGTTGGGGGGCGCGGCCATTGTCAGTCTGACGCATTTGATTGTGACGTCGATTTCCGGTGGCGGTGGTCCCCGCCCGCCTCGGGGACGCGGCACCTCCGGTCGGCGGGATGGGGCGGATTCGGACGTCATCGACGTGTAACCAGTTTCCCCTTGCGGGGTTTCCTGCCCGCGGTGAAGGTGCCAGCATGGCTGAAACTACGGAATATGACCTCATTGTGATCGGTGGTGGTCCGGCGGGCTATGCCGGAGCGATTCGTGCCGGCCAGCTTGGGAAGAAGGTCGCCTGCATTGAGCTCGAACGAGCCGGCGGCACCTGCCTCAACTGGGGATGTATTCCTACAAAAGCGCTGCTGAAAAGCGCCGAGTTGTACCAAAAAATGAAGAAGGCCGACGTGTACGGCCTCAGTGCGAAGGACGTCGGGTTTGACTTCGCCAAGATCATGGAGCGGTCCCGAGGGGTTGCGGGGCAGATGGCAAAGGGCATCGAATTTCTCTTTCGCAAGAACAAGGTCGATTACATGGTCGGCAAGGCACAGGTCAGTGCGCCCGGCATGGTGTCGCTCATCGAGGGCGAGCAGAAGGGGAAGTTTTTCAAGGCGAAGAACATTCTGATCGCAACAGGCTGCAAGATGCGCCGCATCCCGGACCTCGAATACGATGGCCGGAAAGTGATGACCTCCCGGGAGGCACTCGCCACGACGACGCTCCCCAAATCGGTGATCATTGTGGGGGCCGGTGCGATTGGCATCGAGTTTGCCTATTTTTATAACGCGCTGGGTTCGGCGGTCACCGTGATTGAAGTGCTCCCGCAGGTCCTGCCCGTGGAGGATGAAGAGGTTTCCAAGGCGCTGCAGCGTTCCCTTGAAAAGCAGGGGATCGTCTTCCGGCTTGGAGCAAAATGTGACAACTACCGCGTGTCGAAGGATGCTGTGAAAGTCACCGTGACCCAAGGCGACAAGTCCGAGGAGCTGGAAGCCGCCGCGCTCCTGTCGGCGATCGGTGTGGTGCCCAATCTCGACGGTGTGCTCGCTCCAAACGTGAAGCTGGACCTGGATCGGGGCTACCTCAAGGTCGGTGACGACTATCAGACCCAACTCAAGGGAGTGTATGCGGCAGGCGATATCATCGGACCGCCCTGGCTCGCCCACGTTGCGACGTACGAGGCCATCAACGCCGTCAACGGCATGTTCGGACATGGTAAGCCCAAGCGCGTGAAAAACTTCCCCGGCTGCACCTATTGCCAGCCGCAGGTTGCGAGCACCGGTCTCACCGAGAGGGCGGCCAAGGAGAGGAAGCTCGATTACAAGGTTGGCAAGTTTCCCTTTACGGCCTCCGGGAAAGCGGTCGCCTCGGCGGAGAGCGAAGGATTCGTGAAGGTGATCAGCGATGCGAAGACGGGGGAGATTTACGGCGCCCACATCCTCGGAAGCGAGGCCACGGAACTCATCGCGGAATACGGCCTTGCCATGGAACTCGAGGCGACCCTCGAGGAAATCCACCACACGATCCATGCGCACCCGACCTTGAGCGAGGCCCTGATGGAGGCAGCCGCCGCCACAACCGGGGAGGCCATCCATATCTAAAAGGGGCTGCGCCCCAGCCCGAATGGTGGACCTTACTGGACTCGAACCAGTGACCTCTTCCATGTCAAGGAAACGCTCTAACCAACTGAGCTAAAGGTCCACAAGCTGACGGTCGGTGAATAAGCAGCAAAAGGGTGCGGGGGCGCAAGTAAAAATCTCAGTTGGCGGACCGTGAAAAACGGGCCCGGGCCTGTTCACGATCGGCGGCGATCTGCCGTTGCAATTCCTCAAGGTTGGCAAATCGCATCTCCGGTCGCAGGAATGAGAGCCATTCCACGCGCACGGCATCGCCTTCGCCCAGATCACAAGTGCCCAGGACGTGGACTTCCAGCCTTGGTTCCGTGGTTTGTTCAACGGTTGGACGAAGGCCGTAATTTGCCACCGCGGGAAGCCACGGATCTGCTTCCGTCCCGAGTTTGCGGATTCGCGTGACGTACACGCCATAGCGCGGCGCCAGATCGGGATTCCATGCGAGGTTGAGGGTCGGGAAGCCGAGGCTGCGACCGAGCCTCTTGCCGGGGATGACCATGCCTTCCGCGAAATAGACATAGCCGAGCAAGGTGTTGACGCGGTCGATTTCGCCGTTCGTCAACAGCGAACGAATGAGCGTGCTGCTGACGGATTCCTGTCCGACGCTCACCCGTGGCGTGGTGACAACCTGCACGCCCAGCCTCGCGCCTTCGACCCTCAACAGGGCGACATCGCCGGCGCGTCCCCGCCCGAATCGCCAGTTTTCCCCGACGTGCACGGCCGCAAGTCCGGGGAGTGTCCGGCGAAGGAAGGGGAGCATCTCTTCGGCGGCGATCGAGGCGAATTCCCGTGTGAACGGCTGGGTGATCACGGCATCGACTCCCAAGCCCAGCAGGTGGCGTTCGCGAATCTGCGGGGTCTGCAACTGACGCACGCGCTCGTCGGGTTTGAAGAGCTGGCTGGGATGGGGCCAAAAGGTCAGCACGGCAGACTGACCGCTGCCGTTGCGCGCGGCATTGACGGCGCCGCGAATCACCGCCTGATGCCCCAGATGGACGCCATCGAACATGCCGATCGCCAGGAAGACCGGCTTGGACAGAAACGGCCGCGCATCCTCCAGACTTGCGAACGTTCGCCGCGAATTCACAGCATGAGTCCCGGGGGGACGGCGGAACGCACGGGGATGAGACGGGCTTCAATCTCGGTGCGTGGCATGGCTTCGAACTGGTCGATGGTCAGGGCTTGGGAAACCCGGAAATCGTGAGTAGCCGTTCGGCGCAGGGCGGCCAGGTGGGCACCGCACCCGAGTTTGGCGCCGAGGTCGTTCGCCAGCGTTCGCACATAGGTGCCCTTGCTGCATCGCAAAACGAAATCGAGTTCCGTCGGGGCGAAGCGGGTGATCTCCCAGCTCATGACCCGCACGAACCTGGGTTCGCGTTCCACATCCTCGCCCTTGCGGGCCGATTTGTAGAGCGGAACGCCGTCGATCTTGATGGCCGAAAACATCGGGGGCGTCTGATACTGGTCACCGAGGAAGGCCTTCACCGCGGATAGGATTTCGGCCTGGGAGTAGGCAGGCACCGGACGGGTCTCGAGAACCTCCCCCTCGGCATCCTGGGTGTTGGTCACCTGGCCGAGCCTGATCGTGCCGGTGTATTCCTTGTCGAGGCTGATCAGATACTGCGAGGCACTCGTCGCCTTGCCCACAAGGATGATCATCAGGCCCGTGGCCATCGGGTCCAGGGTGCCGGCATGGCCGATGCGTTTCATGCCGAGCTTGCGGCGCACCCTGGCCACGACGTCGTGCGAGGTGTGATCGGTTGGTTTGTCGATCAGCAGAATGCCATCGAGATCTTTCTGGATTCCCAACATGTTCACGTCCGGGTTCGCGCCACGAGGGCCAGCTGTGCATTGATCGCCGAGAGGAGACGCGAGCGGAATTCCGCGGTGGTCACGCCCTTGAGGGTCAGTCCCGCGGCGCAGGCATGACCGCCGCCGTTGAACTGGGCTGCAATCTGGTCGACGCGATAAGCGGGATTCTTGCCGCGGAGGCTCGCCTTGACTCCATCGGACCGTTCTTCGATCAGCACCCCGATCTCCACGCCGTCGATGCAGCGTGGGTAGTCCACCAAGCCCTCGGTATCCTCGGCAAGCGTGCCCGTCTCCTCGAAGATGCCTCGCGGCAACAGGCCGATGCAGACACGATTGCCAGACTCCATCCGGAGCGAGGAAAGGAAGCGCTGCAGGAGCTGCATTTTTCCCGGCGACTCGCGTTCAAACAACGCCTGACTGACTGCCGGGGGTTGCGCCCCGCGCGAAACGAGTTCGGCCGCCAGGAGGAAGGTCTGGCGGGAGGTGGAGCTGAAGCGGAACTGGCCCGTATCGGTGACAATTCCCGCATAGAGTGCCTGCGCTGTGATCGCGTCCATGGGGAGCCGCTGATCCAGGGCGAAGCTGGCCAGCATCTCGCAAGTCGCCGCCGCGGACGGATCCACAAAATTGTGCTCCGCATAGCCCGGGTTGGACACATGGTGATCTATGTTTGCATGGGGGCGGGGAAAATGCCGCTGCGAGGTTTCACCAGGCCGGGCATGATCCGCGCAGTCGACGAATATGGCCAGCATGTCGCGATCCAGCGCATCCGCCTTCAGAAAGGGTGTATCGGCCGCGATGAACTGGAGAAGGCGCGGGACAGGGTCGACATTCACGCAGATCGCCTGGATGCCGAGATTTCTCAGGATGCGTGCCAGACCCACCTGCGAGCCGATGCAGTCGCCGTCGGGACGTGCGTGCCCGACGACGGCAACAGATCTCCCTGCCAGATCCCGGACCATGGCTCCGAAGGCGGTTGACTGGCTTGAAAACGGCCCGGTGGGGGAGGCTGGATCCATGGTGCTCACGCCTTTCCGCCCGCATCCTTTCGGGAGTCCCGTGCGGCGTGGGCCGCTTGTTCGCGCGCCTCGATTTCCGTGATCGCACGAAGGATGCGCGCACCGCGTTCCCCCGAGTCGTCGAGCAGGAATTCCCAGCGCGGGTTCCATTTGAGAACGATTCTTCTGCCCATCTCACGGCGGATCTCCTCGGCATGCCTGCGCAGCCAGCGCAGCCGTTCCGCCCCGTGGGCGTCATCGCCGATGACGCCGACATAGACCTTGCCCGTGCGCAAGTCCGACGCGACCTCCACGGAGGTGATGGTGAGCGTGACGGATTCCGACTGGTACTTCTTGCGGAGGTAGTCGCTCATCTCCCGTTGGACGAGTTCGTTGATTCGCAGGGTTCGGTTGGACACGGTGTGAACGGAAATGAAGAGGGCCCTTGGGTCTGCCTGTGATCACGCGGGTGACGGGCGGCGCCGTGTCATCCCGTGCTCACGGACTGACAGAAGGGATGAATCAAAGGGCAGCTCGGACCTTCTGGATCTCGTAGACTTCAATGACGTCGCCGATCTCGTAGCCGTTGAAGTCATCCAACTTGATGCCGCATTCGAGGCCGGCGCGCACTTCGTTGGCGTCGTCCTTGAAGCGCTTGAGGGTCGCCACCTTGCCCTCGTAGATGGAGTCCTTCTTGCGGCGCAGGCGGGCGCGCGAGTTGCGGGTGATCTTGCCTTCCGTGACAAGGCAGCCGGCGACGAAACCCTTGGCGAGGGGGAAGGTTGCACGAACCTCGGCGGCGCCCGTGCGGACCTCCTTGATGTCCGGGTCCAGCAGATCCGCCATCATGTCCCGGACCTTGTCCGCCAGTTCATAGATGATGGCGTAGGTCTCGACGCGGACCCCGTGGTGCTTCGCGAGCGGAGTGACTCCATTCTCGAGCTTGGTGTTGAAGCCGATGACGACGGCTCCGGAAGCGCTTGCCATGAGCACGTCGTTCTTGGTGACCAGGCCGACATCGGTCGAAACAATCTCAAGCGAGACCTTGGTGCTCCGGATTGCCTCCAGCACGTTGCGAACGGCCTCCGATGACCCGAAGACGTCCGTCTTGATGATGACTTTGAGGGTCTTGCTTTGAGTGGCGGCGATATCGGCAAAGAGCTGCTCGACGGAAATGTTCTTCGGCTGGGATGCCTGGGTGGATGCGTCCTGGCGGACCTGGTGCTGGACCTCCTCGGCGAGTTTTTCAGCCTCGCGGGGATTCTTCACGGCACGGAACTGCGATCCGCTTTCCGGCGTGCCCGACCAACCGATGATGCGCACAGGGGTGAAGGGGGGGGCTTCCTTCAGGTTCTTGCCCTGGTCATCGAACATCGCGCGAACCTTCGCCCAGTAAGGGCCGCAGACCAGGGCATCGCCCACCTTGAGCGTGCCGCGCTGCACGATGACGGTGGCAAGCGGGCCGCGTCCCACGTCCACCTGGGATTCGATGATGACACCGGACGCCTCGGCCTTCGGATTGCCCTTCAGCTCGAGCACATCCGCCTGGAGCAGGATGTAGTCGAGCAGTTCGGTAACGCCGGTGCCCTTGATCGCGGATACGGGCACGGTGATGGTTTCGCCGCCCCAATCCTCGGAAGCGATGCTGCGCTCCTGCATCTGGGTTTTCACGCGGTCAAGGTTGGCGCCCTTCACGTCCATTTTGTTGACGGCGACCATGAGCGCGACCTTGGCGTTCTGCGCGTGCTTGAGCGCCTCGTCGGTCTGCATCATGAATCCGTCGTCGGCGGCGACGACGAGGATGGCAATGTCCGTGACGTTGGCCCCGCGGGCGCGCATCTTCGAGAAGGCGGCGTGGCCCGGCGTATCCAAAAAGGTGATCTTCCGCCCGGCATGCTCGATCTGGTAGGCGCCGATGTGCTGGGTGATGCCGCCGGCTTCGTCCGCCGCGACATGCGCCTTGCGGATCGCATCAAGCAGGGAGGTCTTTCCATGGTCAACGTGGCCGAGGATGCAGACCACGGGTGGACGCGGGACAAGATTGGCGGCATCGTCCACATCGGGTTTGGCCTGCCTGGCCTTCTCCTTCGCGGTCTGTTGGGTCGTGGCATCGCCGCGATGTTTGATCTCGAGAAGGAAGCCGTGCCGTTCAGCCACCTTGACGGCAACAGGCTCCTCCAGGCTTTGCGTCATGGAGGCATAGATGCCCATCTCCATCAGCTCCGAAATGAGCTTGAACGGCTTCACGCCCAGTGCCGTGGCGAAATCACGCACGGTTACCGGCGGCTTCATGTGGATGACCTTGATGTCACCCTGCTGGGAGAACGTGGCGACCGGCACGGCGGGTTGTGCCGGAGGAATGGATACGGCCGGCGGTGTCGAGGCGGTCGGAATCCTCGGAAGGGCGGGGGGAGCGCTCGGGCGGGACGGAATTGGCGGCGGCGGTGTGGGGGCAGGAACCACCGCCGGCGGCGGGACCATCGAGGGAGGCCGCAGCACTGGCGGGGCGGGTGGTGCAGGCGCATGCACCGGCGCCGGTGGGATGACCGGAGGTGCCTTTGGCGGAACGGCGGCTGGGGGGACCAGACTGCCCGGGCCCGGTGGACGGGGAATTGCCACCGGAGGAGGCGAAAACACCGTGGAGCGGGGTGAAGGTGCAGGGGTCGCCGGAGGCCGGGCGGGAAGGGCGGGCGGGGTCAGGACGGCGGGGCGGGCGGGCAGCGGAGCGGCTGCAGCCGGAGCTTCGACCTGCGGCAGAGCCGGTGGCAGGACGGGAGCTCGCACGGCTGCGGCCGCATTCCTCGCCTCCTCGCGTTCGCGGGCGACATCGTCCTTGGATTTTACGAATATGGCCGGGATGGCCACCTTGGCATGTTCCTCCGGGATGGGCTCCGGATTGGCGGGCGGAGCTGCTTCTGCCGCGCGCTGTGCGAACTCCTTGTCGACCTCCTCTTCGTAGATCTTGTTGACCGTGCTCGAAACCGACCGGGTATCCGCAGAAACGTAGCCACGCTCCTTGAGGAAGGCCAACATCTCCTTGGCCTCCATGCTGTGTCGTTTGGCGAGTTCGTGAATGCGGATGCTCATCGTTGTGTACTGGGCGCGGATGGGATGCTTGCGGTGTGTCGGTGGGTGGCGGCGGGAGGATTGCGGGTCAGGCGGATGGATTGTTCACGCGCGCCAGAATGCCATCGGCTTCCTCCGGCGTGAAATTGGCGTCCACCAGGTCGTCGACCGACATGCCTTCGAACGCTGCCGGAGAGGTCACGCCGATCGCGAAGAGGCGGCCCGCCAGGACCGGATCAAATCCGAAGGTGGCAACCAGGGTGTTGATACCCGCGGCGCGTGGATCTGCAACCTGCGTCTTGAACTCCTCCACTTCGAGTCGCCAGCCGAGCAGGCGGGAAGTGAGGCGGACATTCTTGCCGCCCTTGCCGATGGCAACCGCGAGATCGTCGGAGGCCACCTTGACGAGGATCCGGCGGTTCTTTTCGTCGAACTGCAAGTCACGCGGGTTCGCCGGTCGCAATGCCTCGATGACCATTTGTTTGGGGTCGGTGAAAAAATTGATGATATCGATCTTCTCGCCGTTGAGTTCGCGCACGATGGTTTTCACCCGGGCGCCCCGCGCACCGACGCAGGCACCGACGGGGTCGACCTTGGGATCCTTGGACGTCACCGCCATCTTGGTGCGATATCCGGGCTCGCGGGCAAAGGCTTCGATCTTGACCGTGCCGTCGGCAATTTCCGTGACTTCCACCTCGAACAGGCGCCGGACAAACCGGGGCGATGCGCGGCTGAGGATCAATTCGGGACCGCGCGGACTGTTCTCAATGTCGAGCAGCAGGCAGCGGATGCGATCGCCGGACTGATACTCCTCGCCCGGAACCTGCTCCTTGCCCGGCAGGATGGCTTCGGCCTTGCCGAGATCGATGAAGATATCGTTGCGCTCCTTGCGACGTACCGTGCCCGTCACAATGTTGCCCACCATGTCCTTGAAGTCGTCGTAGATGCGGTCCTTCTCGAATTGGCGCAGGCGCTGCATCACCGCCTGGCGGGCGGTTTGTGCCGCGATGCGACCGAGCGTGGCGGGGTCGATCTCCTTTTCGATCAACTCGCCGATCTGGGCTCCCGGACGGAGTGCCTGCGCCTTTTCGACGTGAATCTCCGTGCGCGGATTGCTGACGGAGTCGACGATCTTGAGGATGGACCAAGCCTTCAACTGGCCATTGCGGGGGTTGATTTCAATCTTCAGCTCCTGACCGGAGTTAACTCCCTTCAATGCCGCAGCCTTTATGGCGTTGACGATTGCCGCGATCATGTCGGCGCGGCCAATCCCTTTCTCCTTCTCCATGTACTCGAGGACGGATAGAATTTCGCTGCTCATAAGGCGTGTTGTTGTTTGAAGAAAAAAAAAGCGGGCCGGAGGCCCACCTTGGCTGAAAGTGACCGTGACTACGAACAGCCCAGTTAGCCTGCTGCGCAAACCCTTGTCAAGCCCCACACCCGAATCGGGTCAGACGGAGCGGGTCACTGCCGCCAGAGTCCTTTCCTGTTCAATCCACCCGCCCAGCAAACCTTCAGCGAGTCCGTGGCAAAGAGGGGTGTGATAGGAAAGCAAATCGAGGTCGCGCAGCGTTCTGACGACATGTGGCGGGAGATCGCCGGCGTACCAATGAAACCATCGCAGAAAGGTTTCGGTTTCGTCGTGAAATTGCGAGATCGCTGGTAACAGCAAGTTGCAAATCAGGGTGTCCAGCCTGGGCCCGCGAAAGGCATTACCGCACCACTCCGTCGCAATCCGTAGTCTGGCACCACTCCAATTGCCTTCCAGCCGACGCTGCCTCGAACCCAAAGCCAGCACATCGCTGGGAGTAGTCGGCCGTTGCGACCAGAGCCCATGCCACGCTGCGATATCCTGCCAGAACGTGGGCCAGTCCGGCTGGAGCCGCACCCAGGAAGCATATTGCTGGAGGCGTATGATAGGGCGGTTTGCCGGCCGAACACCCTGCGGACTCCAGCGATCTGCTTCTGCCGCATGAGCCGCCTGGACTGGAGGTGTGGGCGATCGCCAATCGGGGAGTGGCCAACGACACGCGATCCTCAGCATGGCGGCGCGATTGAATCGATAGCCGAGAATTTCGAGCGCCGACTGGTGACAGGCCTCGGTCCAGCCGAGGTGCACGCAACGCCTGCGGAAATTTCTCACTTTCTCCTGCCAGCGTCGGCGGGCGTGATGGCGCAAACGGTCGAGGCGTTCGGCCCGCGGGAGGGCGGCCAGCTCGTCGAACAAGCGGGTTGAGCAGCGATTCGCCAGACGTTCGACGGCGGCATCGGCGGCGTATTCCTCCAAGGAATAGAAGAGCAGGGGCAGCAGCACCAGCACGGGTATGCGACGCCCGCCTGCTGTCAGCGCCGGCGAGGTCTTTTCGCTCCAAAGCACCCCATGCAGGATCACCTGATCGTAGGAGGGATCCTGATCGTGTCCGTGATGGTGCCAGTCTCTCGCGTGGAGATGCAGTTCGATGTCGCCCGTTGCCGGCGCGCCGTTGAATCGGAGACGCGCCTGCTTGAAATCCGGTCCACCCAGTTGATTCCAGGTTCCGGGATGAAGCACCTCGACGGTCAGTCCGCATTCGGTCCGGGCGCGGCTGGCGTCGTATGACCCCTGCATCCAGATTCGTTGCAGGAGTCTTTCGGGGAAAAGATACGATCCGTCGAGGCCTTGAAGCTCACTGACTGCCGCTGGCATGGCTGGAGACGCATTCACGCACGCATCGGGCGCCAGCCGCAGGCCGGGAAGCAACCGTGGAAGTGGCCAATTTAGGGTGAACGCGGGCGTGGCGGAGGCGCGATGGAAAAAATGCCGGCGGTTCCCACCGATAGAAGCTTGATGCAAACCTCCGCCGTACGTTGTGTCGCTTTCCTATGAACCCCGGAAAACTGATTGGTTTCGGTATCATCTTCGTCGTGATCGTCCTCGCCCTGGCGCAAAGCACCTTTGTCGTGGAGCCCGGATATCGTGGCGTTCTGGTCACTCTGGGCAAAGTGGACGATCAGGTCCGACCCGAAGGCTTCGGCACCAAGGCTCCCTTCGTCTCCCACATCGAACCCGTTATGATCAAACAGCGGACGCAGTCGCTCGAGGCTGAATGTTACTCGCTGGACCTGCAGCAGGTGAACGTCACGGTGCGCATCCTGTACCGGATTCCCGAGAACATGGTGGTCAGGATCTACAAGGATTTTGCGGGCGATCCGTTTGAAAGCCTCGTTGCTCCCCGTGTCCAGGAGGCCGTGAAGGAGGTTGCAGCCCTGCAGAGTGCCGAGCAGATCGTGCGCAAGCGGGAGGATATAAAGACGAAGGCGCTGATTGCCTCCAAGGAGAAGGTCGGGGGGATTCTCTTCCTCGAGGATCTTGTCATTGAGAACATCACCCTCTCAAAGGAACTGGAGCAGGCCATCGAGGCGAAGATGGTGCAGGAGCAGGAGGCGGCAAAATCGCGATTCACCCAGCAGAAGGCGCAGATCGAGGCGGAAACCGCAAAGATCAAGGCGCAGGGCGAGGCTGATGCGATCCGAATCCGGGGACTTGCCCTCAAGGAAACGCCCGGTCTCATCGATCTGCAGATCGTCGAAAAGTGGGACGGACGTTCACCACTCGTGATCGGTAGCGGTGGGGCTGGCGGCAATGGCACCAATCTCATTCTGCCTTTGTCGAACCTCAGTCCCCGGCCGGCGGATACCGGACGGTAGGCGGGGCTCCAGGAATCCGCCGCCGGGTCGATCCACGCTGACGCTGCCGGATCGTGGGAATTCAGGGCGGCACCCGCGCCGGTCGGCACCGTTTCTGCGAAAAAACGCGATTGAAACCCGGCGATCGCTCATCGACGCTGGTTCGTGCCGCAATCGGAGAGGTGGCAGAGTGGTCTATCGCGACGGTCTTGAAAACCGTTGGGGCGAAAGCTCCCGGGGGTTCGAATCCCTCCCTCTCCGCCATGCCGTGGAGTGGTCGGTTGAGCTGAGTGTGTTGTGTAACCCCGCGAAATTAGAAAAGGGTCAGCGGGTCGCCGAGAAAAGGGTAATCGCGGGCTCTTGGCCGGGCCTCCGCCCTCGTTGAGCGTACGGCTGAATCCGGAGAGGGCGAAGGCGGCTGCCGTGGCTGTCGCCCCAGCCCGGGAACCCCCGCGATGACCGCCTTGGGTCCGGCGGTCACCGCGGTCGCATCGGAAAGGGCGAGGGCGATCGCAAGCGTATCCATTTGATCAATGGTTGGAAGGCGGACAGAAGCTCACCCATGATCACGGCGCTTCGATGGTTGCTCCTGGGATTCTGCGGGGTGGTGGCGCTCGCGCTGGGCTGGGCGTTTTTCCCGCAAGCCGTGATTTTCTGCGCAGGACTTTTTGTGGCGTGCTGTGTGGTGGCCGTGTGGCAGGGGCTGTGGGGGCACAAATGAGAGCCACTCCCCTGCTTTTTCTAACCGCCTGCTTTGCCTTCGCTGCTTCCGGGAAGCCAGCAGTACGGACGGTGCGCACGGAGATCTTCACCGCTGATGGTCGTCACGTTGAAGGCTTCGATGTTCGTCATGGTCGCTCCTGCTGGCTGGGATTCATAGTTGCCTGCCGGTAGTTTTGGGTAGGTTATCGGCATGATTCCGTCGGGGTGCGGGAAAGCCGCGATTCCCCGCCGGGAGTGGGTGAGTCGCTATCCGATGTTCATCCTGACTTCCTCCTCACGCCCTTGGCGCACGCGAAAGAATATTTCGAAACAATCTCGGCACCGCGAAAGGACTTCGTAGCGATTCCCGGCGGCGGTCATTTTGCCGCTTGGAGTCACTCGAACCTGTTTCTGAAGGGAATTGTCTCCCGGGTCCGACCGCTCGCTCACCCACGAAGCCCAAATACGGAGCCTCCATGACGACGGCCAGAATGGAGACCTGTCATCAGCAAAACGCCAGCGGGGACAGACCTGGTCCGGATATTTCTTACGCGGATACGATTAAGCGGATTTTTCCAGGGTGGTCTCATAAGAGGGCACGAAGGGCACCGTGATCCGGACGAAAATACTGGCTCAGGGCCTCCCTGCCGAGCGTCGGCCGATTAGCTCAAACTCTTGCCGTGGGAATCAGGGTCAGTTGACGCGATCGAGTGCGGGAAAAGGGAAGGCGGATGACTTCTCGTGCTGCTCGCGCATCACCGTTTCCATCTCAGCAACAATGCCGGGATGGTCTGAGGAAACGTCCTTCGTTTCCGCGGGATCCGCGGCGAGATTGTAGAGTTCGACGGGACTGTCCGGAGCGCGCAGCAAGTTGCGGCGGATTCCCTTCCAATCCCCGATGCGCACGCTCTGTTGCCCCGTGTAGGCGGGCAGTTCCCGGTACAGAAACGGCCTCTCCGGCTGCCTTGTTCCTCGCAGGGTCGGCGCGAAGGAAATGCCGTCCAGATCCGCCGGGGCTGCGTCACTCGCACCCGCCAGCTCGAGCAACGTTGGCAGCCAATCCTCGAAGCCGGTCACGCGCGGACTCGTGCCCGGCTGGAGGGTGCCTTTCCAGCGCACGATGCACGGAACCCGATAGCCGCCTTCGTATAATGTGCCCTTGCCGTCACGCAGCCCGCCGTTGGAATTGAAGAAGGCGCAGTCCGTTCCGGCGAGGCCCTGGTGGGTGCCATTCAGCGGGCCGTTGTCACTGGTGAAGATGAAAAGGGTGTCCTCATCGAGTCCCAGCTCCGCGATGAGTTCCATCATCCGGCCGATGTCGCGGTCCATGCGCGTGATCTTGGCGGCGTAGGCGGCCTTGGGACTGAAATGCGGCAGGTAGCCGTTGCCGCCGGGGTAGGGCGGGTCCTCCCACCGGCCAAGATACTCCTTCAGCGAATCATCGGGCACCTGCAATGCGACATGCGGCACGGTCGTCGGCCAATACAGGAAAAACGGACGCGCCTGGTTCTCGCGCACGAATTCCAGTGCCTTGAGGGTGATGAGGTCGGCCGAGTATTCACTGCCCTGGAAGCGGCGGTAGCTCCCGGGTTGCGACGGATCTTCCTGGGGCGAGATTTTGTCGTGCGAGGCGAAGGGCGGATTCTTCAGGGCAAAGACGGCATCGTTGTCCCAGAGATAGGTCGGATAGTAGTTGTGCGCGACTGCCTGGCAGTTGTAGCCGAACCAGCGGTCAAAACCCTGCCGGAGCGGTTCACCCGTGCTGCCCGGTCCGCCCAATCCCCATTTGCCGAATCCACCGGTCCGATACCCGGCGGACTGGAACGCCCGCGCCATGGTGCGCGTGTTCGCGGGGAGCGGGTACTGGCCTTCCTTCGCGGGTCTGCCGATTCGTGATGGGGTCGCGCCATCCATCTGACGGTTGTTGCGAATGAACGCATGCCCCGGATGAAGACCGGTCATCAGGACCGCACGCGAAGGTGCGCAAACGGCGTTTCCCGAGTAGTGCTGGGTGAGCCGCATGCCCTCCGCGGCCATTCGGTCGAGATTCGGTGTCTTGATCCTGGTCTGGCCAAACGGGCCGATGTCGCCGTAGCCCAAGTCATCAGCGAGGATGAAGACGATGTTCGGCTGATTGCGGGCGGCGTGGGCCGGGAGCGATCCGCACAGCAGGAAGCCGCCGATCGCCAGGCTGAGATGCGGGAACCTCATGACATTGATCCGATTGAAGTCAGCGAATCCATGCCGGGTGGACGGGCGGCACTCCTATTCGAACCGCAGGGCGTCGATCGGATCCAGCTTCGCCGCCTTGTGCGCGGGATAGAATCCAAAGACGATGCCGACAAACGCGGAGAAGGCGACTGCTCCCGTGACGGATGTCGTGGAGATGAGCACGGGCATGCCGGTCTGGCTGGAAACGATCTGCGAGGCGGCGATGCCGACGATCACGCCGAAGATTCCTCCGAGCATGCTCAGGATCATCGCCTCAATGAGAAACTGCAGGCGCACGTCCTTGTCGTGGGCTCCGATCGCAAGGCGGATGCCGATTTCGCGGGTCCTTTCGGTCACGCTCACAAGCATGATGTTCATGATGCCGATGCCGCCGACAATCAGGGAAACTCCGGCGATGGAGCCAAGAAGAACCGTCATGGTGCGGGACGTGGCGGTGGCAGCCTCGGCCAGCTCGAGCTGGTTGCGCACATTGAAATCGGGTTCACGCCCGCCGCGGCGCTGCTGGAGCAGATCCGTCACATCCTGCTGGATACGCGGCATCATTTCGGGGGACTGGGCTTGGATCAGAATTGAACTCAGATAGTGCCGGCGCGCCACGCGGCGCATCGCGCTGGTGGTGGGAACGACCACGACATCGTCCTGGTCGGAGCCGAAGAAGCTGAATCCCTTCGGCTTCAGGACGCCGAGAACCTTGAACGGAAGGTTGCGGATGCGGATGGTTTGTCCGACGGGATCGACGTCGGGATAGAGCTCCGTGGCGACAGTCTGCCCGATGATCGCAACCTTGGCCGTGCTGCGCATGTCCGCGTCGGTGAACATGCTGCCCTGGTCCATGTCCCAGGCCCGCACGCTCAGATAACCCGGAGATTCCCCCATGACCGTGGTATTCCAATTCAGACCGTTCGCCAGGATCTGCTGGCGGTCGCGGACTTCGGCACTCACCGCCACGACTCCGAGGATCTCGCGCTCGATGGCCTCCGCGTCCTCGAGGGTCAGGGTACTCGCCGCGCCAAAGCCACCGCGCGAACCTCCGGTGGTGAACGATCCCGGGAAAACCGTGATGACGTTCTGGCCGAGACTGGCGATCTGGCCCTCTACCTGGTTCTTGGCACCATTGCCGATGCTGACGGTGGCGATGACCGCGCCAACGCCGATGATGATGCCCAGGGCGGTCAGGATGGAGCGCATCTTGTTGCGGCGCAGCGCCCGCAAAGCGATGATGGACGTGGCGGTGATCCTCATGGCGTCATATCAGGCGGTTTGGGTGAGCTTGGCGGCAACCTCCGCCTCCTGAATGCGCTGAAGTTCCTGGGCTGAGAAAGAGCGGTCCTGGACAAATTCATCGCGGACAACCTTGCCGTCGCGCATGATCAGATTGCGTTTGCAGAACCGGGCGATGTCCAACTCGTGCGTGACCATCACGATGGTGATGCCCTGTTCGTTGAGCTTCTGGAAGACACCCATCACTTCCACCGATGTCTTGGAATCGAGGTTTCCCGTCGGTTCATCCGCGAGCAGGATCTGCGGGTTGTTGACGAGCGCGCGGGCGATGGCGACACGCTGTTGTTGTCCTCCGGACAACTGATTCGGCAAATGGTCGGCACGCTCGGAGAGGCCCACGATGTCGAGCGCCTTCATCGCCCGGGCTCTCATGTCCCCGGCTGCGATGCGTCGCGGATTGTAGAGCATGGGCAACTCAACGTTCTCCCGGGCGGTCGTGCGGGCCAGCAGGTTGAATCCCTGGAAGACAAAGCCGAGCTTTTGATTGCGCAGATCCGCCCGTTCGTTCCGATCCAGATCAGAGGTGTCGACGCCATCCAGCAGATACCGTCCCTTGGTAGGGCGGTCCAGGCAACCGAGCACATTCATCAAGGTCGACTTGCCGGAGCCGGAGGAGCCCATGATGGCGACAAACTCGCCGGATTGGATCTGCAGGGTGATGCCGCGTACGGCGTGGACCTCGACCTCTCCGTTGGAGTAGGTCTTGGTGATCTCCTCAAGTTGAACAACGGATTTCATGTCGCCTCGCTGCGAGCTAGAAGCGGCGGCCGCTGCTGAAAGGATTGCTGCTGGGCCGGCTGGTGTTGATGACGGGAGCTCCTCCGACGGTGATGCTGGTGACGAGAGTGTCGCCTTCATGAAGTCCGCTGACCGCTTCGGTGAAGGCGCCATCCGTGATGCCAACACGGACCGGCAATGCTTCCGCCTTCGGATTGAGTGTATCGCCCACGAGCTTGTAGACCGTGCGGGTGCTCACGGACTGGCCGCCGCCACCACCGCCACCGCCGCGGCTGCCAAAGCGTTCAGGCAGTTCGATACCGCGTTCCTTGGCCAGGGCCTGCAATCGTGCCATCGCATCGGGAGAGGGAGGACCGCTTCGGAAATCGACACCCGCATCGGCCATGAGCTTGCGCATTTGATCGCGTCCACCGCCCTTGGAACCACCCGCGGACTTTTCGCCTCCGGATCCCTTGTCTCCCTTTTCGCTCCGGGCGGACGAGCCCGTGGTACCGGCGGATTTGGTGGCCGCGACGAGGAATTCCTCGGGAACCCGCGCCCGCAGGGCCGCATTCGGGATGCGCAGGGCGTCCGGACGACGGGCAACGATGATGGAAACATTCGCCGTCATGCCGGGCTTCAAGTGCAGATCCTCGTTGGAGACTTCGATGATCGTGGCGTAGGTCACCACATTCTGAGTCGTGGTCGGAAGGTTGCGCAGTTGTTCGACCCGACCGCGGAACTGACGATTGGGGAAGGCATCAACCGTGAAGGTCACATCCTGTCCCACTTCAATGTTTCCAATGTCAGCCTCGGCGACGGCCGCGTTGATCTGCATCTTGGTCAGATCGTTCACGAGGGTAAAGAGGGTGGGTGCGTTGAGGCTCGCCGCGACGGTCTTGCCGACTTCAGCCAGACGATTGATGACTATTCCATCGATCGGCGCATACAACGTGCATCGCGACAGATCGGTTTTTGCATTCTCGACCGCGGCATTCTGAATCTGCAGTTGTGCGTTCGCCTTTTGGAAACGAGCGTCCGCCTGGTCGAGTTCCTGTTGGGAAATGAGGTTGCGTTCGAAGAGCTGCTTCGAGCGTTCCAAATCCAGTTTTGCCAGAGTATGATCGGCCTGGGTGTTCGCAAGCTGGGCCTCCGCCTGGCGCAGGCGCGAGTCGTAGGTGGCCGTATCGAGCCGGGCGAGGACGTCGCCCTTCTTGACCTTCGCATTGAAATCAACCGCCACCTCGATGATCTGGCCGGAGATCTGTGAGCTCACATCGGTCGTCACGACCGGCTGGAGGTCGCCGGTGGACGTCACGGATTGGATGATTTCGCCCTTGGAGACGACCACGGTCAGCACCTCGGGCGGTTTGTCTGCGTTCTTTTTCCAGTAATAGTATCCGCCGGCACAGAGTCCCAGAACAAGAAGTGTGATGAAGATGAGGCCGCCGAAGCTTCGTGATTTCGCCATGGAAAGAAGTGAGGGATTGCTCGTGAAAAAAGCGGGCCGATATGCGGGGCCGTTATGTCAGTCTGGAGAGAGGTTGTCGTGGAATAAGTAACGCTTTGGCCGGCAATTACACGCGATAATGGCAGCCACGGCGCACCGCGTGCGGACAACGATAGACGACGAATGTCGCCGGGTGGTTACGATGCGCGCGAATATTTTTACGGGAATGGTTCAAGCCCCCGAATCAGCGCAATCCCTGGTCCGCGAAAACCTCCCGCAGGGCGCTGGCAACGTTTGGCGGTGCGAAATGGGAGACATCCCCGCCATACTTGGCCACCTGCTTGACCAGCGTGGAACTGCAATAACTGAACTGTTCGTTCGGCATGACGAAGAGTGTTTCCACCTTGCTGTTCAAGTGTCTGTTCATCAGGGCCATATTGAATTCGAACTCGAAGTCGGACAAGGCGCGCAAGCCCCGGATGATGGCATCGGCCTTTTGAGCCACCGCGAAATCGACCAGCAAACCGCCGAACGAGGAAACCACGACATTCGGAAATTGGACGACATTGGGGCGCAGAAGTTCGAGCCGCCGCTCAGCACTGAAGAGAGGCCCCTTGCCGGGGTTGTCTGCGACCGCAACGGTTACCCGATCAAACAGCCGTGCGGCGCGCCCGAGCACATCGATGTGGCCGTAGGTGATGGGATCGAAGGTGCCTGGATAAATGCAATGGCGCATGGAGGTGGCGTCGCTTGTCGCTCAAGATGGGAGCAAGATGATGCCGGGTGGCAAGGGCAACCGCCATGTTTTGGAAAGACACTTCACCGTGATGGACGTTGACCCTTGCAAATCCCCATGCGGGTGGATGTCCTGCGGTTCACCCGCCGCGATGAATCTGCCGAACCTCATCACGTTATCACGCATTCCCGCGATGTTTGCCATCGTCGGGCTCATGTATTGCGACTTCGCCGGTGCGCCGTCGATTGCTTTCTGGATCTTCATCGTCTGTGCGGTCGGAGATTGGTATGATGGGTACCTCGCCCGGAAAACGAACCAAGTCTCGACCTTCGGAAAGCTGATGGATGCGCTGACCGACAAGATCATGGTTGTGGGTCTGGTGGTGGCATTCGTCGACAAGAATGCCATTCCCATCGTTCTTGCGCTGATAACTCTGTGTCGCGAATTTCTCATCACGGGCATGCGCATGGTCGCCGCTTCGAAGGGTGTCATCGTGGCGGCGGATCGCGGCGGGAAGACCAAGACGCTCACCCAGCTCATCGCTTTGGGGTTCCTGTTGGGGGCGCCCATGGCGGCCCATGACTGGACACGGATCGTTCCCTACGACCTGACATGGCTGGTGGATCTTGCTTCCAAGATCGGTCTGTATGCCTTTGCGCTGGGCACCCTGCTCGCGGTCTGGTCGGGGTATCGTTATGTGATGAAGTACCGGCACGTCGTCTTCAGCGAAAGCGACCGCTGATCGCTTGCACGAATCGCCATGGCGTCATCCCGCGAGTCATCGCGCCGCGCCCCTGTCCTGCCAACTTGGTTTGTTGTCGGGGCGGCGCGCCTCGGAGGAATCGGCCGGTTGAAGCCGGGGCCCGGCACATGGGGGTCGCTGGCGGGGATTGGTTATTTTTACGCGTGTGTGGCACCGCTGGGCAGTCCCGCGGTTGTTGTCATCAACGTGCTCGGCATCGCGCTCGCCGTGTTCCTGTGCGGCGAAGCGGAGAAACGCCTCAATCAGCGCGATCCGGGGGAGATCATACTCGATGAATTCGTGGCCATTCCGCTCTGTTTCGTCGGCTGGACCCTCGGCCTCGATCTGTTGCCGGCATGGGTCATTCTTCTCGCGGGTTTCGTCCTGTTCCGACTGTTTGACATCACGAAGCCGTTTGGCATCAGCCGCCTGCAGGGCCTGCCGGGAGGTTGGGGCGTGGTGATCGACGATCTCGCGGCGGCGTTGCTCACCTGCGGTTGTTTGCACGGCGCGCGCATCCTCTGGCTGGTGACGCAGTCCGCGTGATCAATTTTCTCCGGATTGGCGAAGAATCCGTTGAATTTACAGCCGTGGGAGAACCCTTTTCTGCTGCTGGTTGCGGCTCAGCGCTGGAGGAGGTAACGCACCGCCGCAAAATATCCCTCGATACCCAGGCCCGTGATGACGCCGAGCGTGGTCGCTGCCGTCATGGAGTGTTGGCGAAACTCCTCCCGCTTGTGGATATTGGAGATGTGCACCTCGACGATGGGCAGACCCGAGCCGAGAAGAGAGTCCCGCAGCGCCACGCTGGTGTGCGTAAAGCCGCCGGGATTGATGACCAGACCGTGGATCTTGGCGTCCGCCCACGCGGCGATGCGGTCGATCAATGCCCCTTCGTGGTTGGATTGAAAAAATTCCAGATGAGCCTTCGCCGCAAATTCAGAGCGCAGCGAGGCTTCGATGTCAGCCAGCGTGCTCCGACCATAGACCTCCGGTTCGCGCTTGCCGAGGCGATCCAGGTTCGGGCCGTTGAGGATGGCGATCGTTTTCATCAGGTGAGGCGAGGGGGCATCAAAGGAAGATCTTCAAACCAACGAAACGGCACCGGCGCAACCCTTTGTTTGCCGCCGTGTTCCCCTTGTTCCGTCGGTGCGGGTCAAAGGGGATTGTCGGTGGCGATGAATTTCCAAGGCAGGCTGAACCGTGCGGCGGCCTCTGCGGCCAGGGCCTTCACGGCATGCACTTCCGTCGCATAGTGGCCGCACAGGTAAAGATTCAGTCGCTCCTCCTGAGCATGGGAAAACCATTCCTCACGAAGGTCACCGGTGACCAGCGTGTCGATGCCGGCGCTGCGCAGTTCAGGGACGGCGCTGTTGCCGCTGCCGCTGCAGAATGCGACCGAACGCGGCGAGTCGGAGCCGAATTCAATGGCAATGACCCGCGGATAATGGCGTTGCAGATCCTGGCGCAGATCGGCTCGTGACCTGCGGTAGATCCCGGCCCGGCCGATTGCCTCGCCATCGCGCACGAGAAATGGCTGATCCGGGGTGACGCCCAGTTGGCGGGCGAGCAGGGCGTTGTTCCCGATCTCGGAATGGCCGTCCAAAGGCAGGTGATTCGAATAGAGGGCACAGTTTCCTTCAATCAACGTCTGAATCCTGGCATACATTGGCCCGACCAGCGGTCGCGGCATTTCCCAATACAAACCGTGATGGACGATCAGGAAGTCCACACCCTCCTGCACGGCTCTCGAGAAGGGATCCACTCCGGAATCAACCGCTGCGCCGATCTTGGTGACCTGCCCCCGATTGGCAACCTGCAGGCCGTTGAACGCGCCCGGCGCGTCCTTAAAGGCCGTCATCCGGGTGCGTTCATCACAGAAGGCGACGACCGTTTGCAGAGGAATCATGTCCGCTGCCTACCGGTTCGTCCGGCCGAAGGCGAAGAGAAAGTTGCACTGGCTTGCAACGCGGGAGGGGCATGTTTTCCTGCAGGGTTGATGGACGAATCTGTTCCCGACCTGACCAGCCCGGTTGATTTGATCGCGCACGCGGCTGCGCGTTTTTCGGGCCGCCCGACTTGGGACGATTATTTCATGGCCACGTCCGTCCTGCTGTCATCCCGCTCACCGTGCGAGCGCCTTCATGTGGGCTGTGTGCTGGTCAGCGGCGGAGACCGCAAGAACCGGATCGTCGCGGCGGGATACAATGGGTTTCTCCCGGGTGCCCCCCATTTGTCGCAGGTGCGCGACGGTCATGAACAAGCCACCGTGCACGCGGAGCAGAATGCGGTGGCTGACGCGGCACGCCGTGGCATCAGCGTGGAGGGCTGCATTGCCTACGTCACCCATTTCCCCTGCATCAACTGCGCGAAGATTCTTGTGTCGGCGGGAATTTCCGAAGTGCGGTACCGGGCCGACTATCACAACGATCCCCTGGTGATCCCGCTTCTCGGGCAGGCGGGCGTGAAGGTGACCCAACTCATGGACAATCCGCGGGATTCGGGCCGCCGGCCGACGGCGGTCCCGGCGGACTGAAGGCGAATTCCATCCGATGCGACCAGGCGTGAGCGATTCCAAATCCGACAAAGAACTGACCGGCTCGCTGCTGCTCGCGCACCCCATGTTGCGCGACCCGAGCTTCCGTCGCACCGTCATCCTGTTGTCGTCGCATTCCAGCGAAGGAGCCATGGGGGTGGTCCTCAACCGCCCGCTGGGGCGCACCCTCGGCTCGCTCAATTCCTCGTTTGCCTTGGGCCCGCTCGTGGACGTCCCGGTCTTTGCCGGTGGCCCCGTCCAGAAGGATCAGGTCATTCTCTGCGCCTGGCAGATTCAATCCGAGGGCGAAGGTTTTCGACTGTTTTTCGGCATCGACCTGGAGAAGGCCGAACATCTCCGCATGATTGAGGGCATGCAGTTGCGCGCCTTTCTCGGCTACTCGGGTTGGTCTGCCGGTCAGTTGGAGGGCGAGCTCGATCAGGAAAGCTGGGTGGTGGCACCGATCGGGGCGAACCTCCTCGAACTCGACGCGGATGAACGCCTGTGGAAGGGCCTGTTGTCTTCCCTGGATCCGGAGTGGAGGATCCTGGCGGACGAGCCCGAGGATCCCAGCGTCAATTGACCCGGCCCCGACGGATACGACCGGGTGCCGCCAGATCGAGGCTGTCAGTGGCGGGATTCGGCGGCGCCGGCAGCAACGGCCGGCAGATCACCTTCGCCCAGCTTGCGTCTGAAGAGCGCCACGGCCATGCCGAGCGTCACGTGGGCGAGTTCGGGATCGTAGCGATAACCCTCGTCCCGGAGAAAGGCGTGCGCGCCGTTGAACTCATGCCAAGTGAAGTGGGTCTGCGCCGCTGCCAGCGCTGCATAAATCTTTGCCCGGCCTTCCGCCGGCACATGTGGATCCTGGCGTCCGAAGATCATGAGGAGCTCCCCCTTGATTTCGGGGATGCGGTCCAATGAATTGTCGGACGCGCCCTTTCCCAGTCCGCGCTTGTGGATATCCGTGGCGTAGAAGCAGGTCGTGGCGGCGATCTCGGGATTCATGGCCGCCCGGAAGGCGAGGTGTCCGCCGATGCAGATGCCCATCGCGCCCACCTTGCCGGTGCACCGTTCGCTGTTCCGCAGATGCTGGATGACCGCCCGCGCGTCGGCATCGTAGCTGGCAAGCTCCTTGGTGGTCTTGAGTGCATTGCCCTTGTCCGCTCCCGCCTGGTCATAGGCCAGCACGGTGCCCGCAGGCAGGAATTCGTGGTAGATTTCGGGAACGGCGACGACGAAACCATGCCCCGCAAGAAAGGCGGCGGTCCGGCGGATCGGCGCGGTGACCTGGAAAATCTCGGAATAGAGCAGCAGACCGGGGTACCGGCCGGGAGCCGTTGGTTGATAGACATACGTCCGCATGGGTCCGAGGGCCGTCGGGATGTCGGTGGTAATGGGTTCTGAAACAGTCATGATGCCATGGGATCAGTGGACCCAAGTGAAGCAATGGCCAGTCGAAAAACGAGTGCCGCGCAAGGGGGCGGCCGGGTGTCCATGGTGATCGCGGGAGAAGCCCGGCGGAAAGGGGGTTTACAGCGAGGAAGTCCGCAGCGCCCGATGGTAGACGTCCAGGTACGCAGGCACCACCCGCGCGGCGGTGAAATGGGTCGAGGCGCGGGTTCGTGCGGCTTCGCCGAGGCGCCGCCTCCTGGACGGATCGGCAATCAACCCGCTCACCGCCTGGGCGAGCCCGTCCACATCGCCGAAGGGACGCAGAATCCCGGAGACTCCATCCTCCACCACCTCCGGGATGCCGCCGGCGGCGGTGCTCACGCTCGGGCAGCCAAAGGTCATTCCCTCGAGGATGCTGAGGCAGAAACTTTCATATTCGGAGGTGACCAGACCGAGGTCCGCCGCTGCAAAATAATCCTCCACCGAGCTGACCCCTTCGCGGACAATGATCCGGTCCTCGAGGTGGAGCCGCTTCGCCTCGTTCCGGAACGGGGAAAAATCGTCGCCGGCCACGATGAGGAGCTTGAAAGACTCCCGTGGCCGGATGCGGGCTGCGGTTTGCAGGAGGAGATCGATCCGTTTGACCGCGCGGAGATTGGAGGCGTGGATGACCAGCGTCTCGTCCGTGAGTCCCAGTTCGCGGCGAACCTCATCGCGTGAACGGGTCGGGGGACGCGGCGTAAAGAAGTTCGGAACGACATCGATATCGTGTCCCGTTTCGACCAGGCGGAGCGTCTCCTCCCGCAGAAAGCGGGAAACAGTGGTGATCGCATCCGAATGCACCAGCGCATGCCGGATCACGGGCTTGTAGGCGGGATCGCGCCCCAGCAGCATGGTATCGGTGCCGTGCAAGGTGGCGACTACCCGGGGCTGAACCTCCGCGGGAAGGAATTCCCGCGCCAGGACAGCCGCCGTCGCGTGGGGGACGGCATAGTGCGCATGCAGGATGTCCAGACGATGCTCGCGGCAGACTTCGGCCATCTTCACCGCGAGCGGAAGCGTGTAGTCCGAAAGCTTGAAGATCCCGTAGCCGTGAATAAGGACCGGATGGAAGGAGATTCTCGGCTCGTCGGGAGGCAGGCGTACCGGACGATCGTAGCTGATGAAATGGATTTCATGTCCGCGCTGCGCCAACTCGATGCCGAGTGCCGTCGCCAGAATTCCGCTGCCGCCCACCGAGGGGAAGCAGGAGATGCCGATGCGCAGCGGAGTGTCCATGGCGTGCAGGCCCGGGGGGCGTGGTCAGAAACGGCGCGCGCCGCGGCCAAGCTGGCTCAGGGTGTTGACGATCATCGGATCCGCGGGATAGAGCGGCTGCGCGAACTCAACGCCGGCGCGAAGTCCCAGCAGACGGGCGCGCGTGATCTGGAGTTCGGAGTAGTTGCGGGTGAGGGACTGGGATTCATGGCAGGCCATCGCCTCCTTCCAGCGTTCGATCACCGTGGGATCGGAAATGTCGTACCAGACGGAGGCCGGTTCGGACATTTCGCCCTCGGGGCCCACGGCGTAATACCAGAGCTGCTCGATGGCGTGAGCGGCGGTTTCCCTCAGTTCGGCGACGCCCCCATAGCGGGCGAGACGGGCCGCATCGTGGACGAGCGAGCCGAGGATGGCGTGGTCCGGATGCTGGGAGGCCCTCGGCGTGGGACACATGACCCAATGGGGAGAGCACCGGCGGATGATCTGCGCCAGCTTGAGGGCGGAGGCGATGGAGCGTTCGAAATGGGCGTCGCCACCAAGCGAGATGAATTCGATGCCGGCGCCCAGCAGTCCGGCCGCCCTCACGGCCTCCACCCGTCGCCGATCCGGGGTTCCATGCGAAGCGGATTCGCCCTCCGAGCAGACGATGAAATGCACGCGGGTGCCGGCGCGGGCCTCGTTGGCAACGATGCCGCCAATGCCGAATTCGATGTCGTCGGGGTGGGCGCCAAAGGCGAGGAGGCGCCGGGTATCAACAGGGATAGTCTGCATAGGCTTCGTCGGATCGATCGATGGAATCACGCATGACATAGGTGATTTCCGGGGCGTCACTCTTGTTGAGGTACGCCTGTTCACCCGCACCGGAAACGTAATGAGTGCAGTGCAGCACGGATTGCATCCAACGCAGGCGCGTGTCGCGGGTGGGGGATATCTGACGCCGGGTCCACGGCTGGGCGGGAAGCGTCAGGAACGAATCCCCTCCCTCGTGCAGGACGGGATTGCCGTTGCGGAGCCGGGCTCTCACCACCTCGCCCTCGTAGGGCAGGTCGACATAGCAGTCATCGATCGCACAGGCCGCTTCGCGCAAGGCCGGATCGCTTGACCGCGCGATCCCGATACCTTCGAGCAGACCCTGGGAGCGCATCTGTTCGAGGCAGAAGTCCGCAACCGTATCCGCGGTGTTCCGGTGAAACGCCTCGACGGCCGCGGCGGAGACGAAGGCGGGCAGTTGCCGCGTCATCCGCTTCTTCCATTCCGCGGGAATTCGTTTCAGGTAGAGTGGCGAGTACTTGCGCTGGAGCTTGTTCTCAAAGGTGAAGTTCAGCCACTGCAGATCCCCGTTCGCACGGAGGCGCAGGCCGGTCTGGGTTTCGCGCGGGTCGTGGTCGCTGTCGTGATAAAAGAAGACGATCCGTCCGCCGATCTCGGACTGCAGGCGCCGGGCGGCGACGATCTTGGCGTAGAGAAACCGCCGCGGGAAGATCCCGCAGGGCTGCTGCCCGAACGCAATCACCGGCATGGCATTCATGCGGAACCCGCGGGTTGCGACGCCGGAGGCCTGGTCCGGAGGAAGGTTTGGATGATGACGCTCAGCACTGCGCAGGCGGCGCAGCCGATCAGGTTGTACCACAGGTAGCCGATCTTCAGGCCGCCGAAGAAGCACGCCAACACCGCTCCCTGGGCGGCCAGCGCTCCCCAGAAGACTGCGTGTCCACGCACCCAGCGGAGAAAGAATGCCACCAGGAACATGCCGAGGATGACCCCGTAGAAGAGCGATCCGAGGATGTTGATGGCCTCGACCAGATTCTCCACGACGTTGGCGAAGAGGGCGAAGGCGATGGCGATGACTCCCCATCCCGCCGTGGCGATCTTCGAGAACAGCAGCGAGTGGGCGTCACTGCTCCCGCGATTGATCACATGGCGATACACGTCGACTGACGTCGTGGTGCCCAGGGCGCTCAATTCAGCCGAGAGCGAGGAGAGCGCGGCCGCGAAAATGACCGCGATGAGAAGGCCGACCAGCCCGACCGGGAGCTGTTCGAGAATGAAGGTGATGAAGACGTAGTCGGAGTCCTTCGTCTTCACGTGCGGATCGAGCGCCACCAGGGCCGCCTTCGCCTCGGCCCGGATCCTTTGTGCGGACGCATGGGTGCTGCGCATCTCTTCGAGCGCCCGCGCGGTGGCCTGGTCGTCGTGATGCGAACGCGCGGCCAGCCATGCGCGGATGGCCGCCCGCTTGCTCTCCATCTGACTGGCATACGCGCCTTCAAACGCACGCAGGCTTTCGCCTCCGGGCGCCGCGACATGGTGTTTCCAGGTTGCGCGGTCGAAGAATACGGGCGCGGGGGCGAACTGGTAGAAAACGAAAAGCATCACCCCGAGCAGCAGGATGAAGAACTGCATCGGGATCTTCATCGCCGCGTTGAACATCAGCCCCAGGCGGCTTTCGCGCACCGAGGTTCCCGACAGGTATCGCTGCACCTGGGACTGGTCGGTGCCAAAGTAGGACAGTGACAGGAAGATCCCGCCGAAGATGCCGGACCAGATGGTGTACCGCTCGTTGAGGTCGAAGGAGAAGACCACGGCGTTAAGCTTGTCGAAATCCGCGGCGACGGCAAATGCCTCGCGCGGCGACACGTCCGGCGGCAGTTTTAGCAGAAGCACCACGAACGCCGCAAACATGCCGGTGAAAATCACGGCCATCTGGTACTTCTGCGTGATGTTGACCGCGTCGTTTCCGCCGACCGCGGTGTAGAGGATGGTCAATGCGCCGGTACCCAGGATGGTAAGGTCGAGGTCCCAGCCCATCACGGTCGAAAGCACGATCGCCGGCGCATAGATGGTGATGCCGGAGGAGAATCCGCGTTGCAGCAGAAAGAGCGCCGCTCCCAGCAGGCGGGATTTGCCATCGAAACGCCGGCCCAGGTACTCGTAGGCGGTGTACACGCCGCTGCGCCGGTAGAGTGGCAGAAAGACCGCCGCCACGATGATGAGCGCGAAGGGAAGACCGAAGTAATTCTGGACGAACCCCATTCCGCTCTCAAATCCCTGGCCAGGGGTGGAGAGAAAGGTCACGGCGCTGGCTTGGGTGGCCATCACCGAGAGGCCGATCGTGCCCCAGCCCACATCCTTCTTTCCGCTCAGGTAGCCCTGCAACGTGGCGGTGCTGCGCGAGCGCCACATGCCATAGGCGGCAATGCCAACCATCGATGCCACGAGCACGAGATAGTCGGGCAGCCTCATCGCGCAAGAATCGGCAGCATGCTCAGGAGGGCCACCACGACCACGAACAGGCCCACCACAGCCAGGTAGACCGCCGTCCACGAGCGGAATCCGGGCACGCCAGGCGGATCATCGTGAATCTCGCTGCGTGACGGCGTCGACGGAGGGGGCGGATGGGCCGGGGGGATCATTTTCCAAGCGAAAGGAGATTGGCGAAAAGCCGGTAGGCACCGGGAACGCCAGCAGGGAGTTCCCGGAAAAAAGAAAGGCCGGTGTAGACGAAATATCCCTTGCCGTGCCGGGTCACCAAGAGCGAGCCCTCTCGCGGAGGTTCGCCGGCATCCGCAAAGGCCAGCAGGGGGATGAAGCGGGCGTCCCACTTGCCCGGGAAATAGAGTCCCCGTTCCTGCACCCAATGGTCGAAATCGGAGGCATCGATGCGGTTCGGGCCGGTCAACGCCGGATGATCGCGGGCGAGAATGCTCACCGGCGCCGTTTCATCGACCACACGATCCCGCGACAATGTCAGGGGATAGGGTGCCAGGTGACTGGTCTGCAGGTCGGCGGTGGTGTTGTACTGCGCGATCACGGTCCCTCCCTGCTCCGCATAGGCGAAGAGCGCGGGCATCAGAGGCCCGATGTCCTTGCGGGTGTTGAGTGCGCGCACCCCCAGGACCACCGCGTCAAAGCGACGCAGGCGATCCAGGGTGAGATCCGGGCTGCCGAGTGTCGTGACATCATATCCCATGCGACGGATGCCATCGGCGACCCCATCCCCCGCACCGGGCAGATAGCCAACCGCCTTGCCCTTGGTCGCCAGATTCAGGCTGACGATCCGGGCCTGGGCAGGAGGTTGCAGCAACTGCGCGGGAATATGGTCATAGCGGATGTCGATCCGCGTCGTGCGGTAACGGGCACCGTCGATCAGCGCGCTCGCCCCGAGCGTGCCGCTTGTGGACTGGGTCGGGGCGGTGACGGTGAAGGAGCGGCGCGCACGGGATCCTGATTCCGGCAGCGCAAAGGGCTGCATTGCAGGTTGTGCGGTCCAGCCGTCGGGCAGCTCGAGCTCGAGGGTTCCCTCAATTTTCCCCCGGCTGGCGGTCATTTCGACCCAGACGGTGCGCGAACCACCGGGGGGAAAGAGCTCCAGTTCCTCGGGGAATGACAGCGTGACCGGAGGGACGATCTGGATCGCGCGACGCAGTTCACCGCGGATGGGATCATCAATGACTTCCACCACCGCGTCGTCGACCGCGATGTCTTGACCATCGATCTCAAGAAGGTGCTGCACCGGCAGTACCGGGCGATTCTCCGGGGTGCCGATCAAACGGACATCGTCCACGCGAAATACTCCTTCGCTCCCGCGCTCGCGAAGCCAGTACGGTGTGCTGGGAGCGGCATCCCGGGCGATGCGCGGGGATGCCGCTGCCTCGCTGAAGCGACCGGCAACCAAGGGTTGATCGATCGTCACCGCAGTCGCCATTCCGGTGATGCGACTCTCCCGCCACCGGATCGTCACTCCCGCCGGGATGCTTCGAGCAATGACGTGCAATTTGACCGGAACCGTTTCTCCCGGCTGCACTTCAGCACGAGGTGCCGTCGCCTCCACGAACAGCCCGAGGCAGGCCAGAATTACCCTGTCGAGCTGGAGGCGCTTGTCGGTCAACCGAACGGGATCCTTGGGAAAGGAAAGGTTCGCCAACTCCTTCCGGAGCTTCAGCAGCGCCGGAAGGCTGGCTTCCGGTGCATGGGGATCGAAGGAGGCAACAACGGCTTCGACCGCCTTGGCGACGTCGGTGCCACCAGGCACCTGATCCCAGGATGTTGCGATTCCCTCGAACACATCGACGGTGGCCGGGGCGCCGGCCAGGACACGGAAGGCATCGAATGCCGAAGCACGATTGGCGACGGTGCCAAATCCCTGGCTCTTGTGCTGCGTGCGACTGCGGGCTGCGATTTCGCCGAACGATTCGCCCAGCAACGGGCTGTAAGCTCCGGAATTCACTTGCAGCAGCGGGCCTGGACCTTCGTTGCGTGCTCCGCCCCGCATCGCGCCGGAAAAGGAATTCCAGAGCAGGCGGGTCGGTTGCCACGGAAGCAACCCGTCGACGGTGATCTGTTCGGGAAAAGCCGTCCTGTCACCGGCCAGGCGAAATGCCTCCGCGGCGAGGATCGCCGATGCGGTGTGATGGCCATGGGTGACGCCGGGTTCCGTGGAGAACCGCGTGATGATCACATCCGGATGAAATCTGCGGATGACACGGACAACATCGGAAAGCACGGCCTTGCGGTCCCAGATGCGAAAGGTTTCGTCCGGGGTCTTGGAGAAGCCGAAGTCATTGGCTCGGGTGAAAAACTGGATCGCCCCGTCGATCCGCCGCGCGGCAAGCAGCTCCTGGGTGCGAATGACGCCCAGCAGATCCCGCAACTCGGAGCCCAGCAGGTTCTGCCCGCCATCACCACGCGTGAGGGAGAGATATCCGGTCTGGCATCCCCGGCCCTTCG
This sequence comes from uncultured Opitutaceae bacterium, assembly GCA_964583635.1. Classification (GTDB taxonomy): domain Bacteria; phylum Verrucomicrobiota; class Verrucomicrobiia; order Opitutales; family Opitutaceae; genus UBA6669. The sequence continues at coordinate 35,113 of CAZOXB010000005.1, forward strand.
CAAAGTAGGCGAGAAGGCGTGTGTTTTCGTCATCGGGATGCGCGGCGATGTAGAGCACCCGGCCAAATTGGAGAAACGATTGCAGTTCCTGGAGGATCGCGCCCGGAGGAAGAGCGATGGCTGCAGCGGGACGTGAAGGCTCGGCTGGCGCATCGGCAGCGCCGCGGCCGACGGAGACAAGGGCGAGCACCGCGGAGAGTGTGAGGATTTTGAACATTGGCATCACCTGCAGGTTCGGAAGCCGCTGCGAATGCCCTCAGTTGACCGGGACGAGGAGTTGATCATGCGTGCAGTTTCGAAGGGAGTCTGTGGCATGCAAATTGCCTCCTCCGATAAGACGAGGATGGAATCATGCCCGCCGGACCTTTTTTCCACACATCCGCGTAACCCGAAGCACTTGCCGTGCGTCTATGCGCACCCATGGGACGCCGCCTCTCCCTCATGCGAAAGAAGAGCAAGAGTCCGGAACTTGTGGCGCCATCAGTCGAATGCAGCCGGACGGACAATCGGTGACGCGCTTTCCTTTGCTGCCGGCGTCTCTCCCGCCAAGCGGTAGCCGATTTCCTGCGCCGTGACGGATGGCGCCGTCCTGCCGTTTGTCCATTTGCTTTCAATGAGGATGAGCTTCGGATTGTCGGGGATGCCTCTTTCGTGCCGCAGCAACTGGCCGGCCAGCAGGTCAAAGGCCGACGCACCGATTCCTTCCGCATCCTGAAAAATCCCGGCAGTGGATCCGTCGGCGGCCTCAAGATCGAGGTCGGCGTAGGCCACATCATCCGGGACCTTCCGGCCACTTTTCTGCAGCCAGGACACGACTCGGGAATCCGCTCCGAGAACGGCATCAAGATCATGACGTTTCACCCAGTTCAGGAAAGGCTCCTCCGCAAGCTCGGCGGGGCGGTGAATGGCGGTGAAGTCAGCCCGGGCATCATCGAACATCTGCAGCAGGTAACCGGCGGTCCACAATCCGGTGACACGGCGATCCTGATTGTGGGAGAGCGCCAGGCCAATGCGGCGGTGACCTCCGGCCGACAGGGCCGTCACCGCAGTCCGTGCCGAGGCCACATGATTGTCACTTGCCCGGTGGAGGCGCGGCGCGAGGAGCGAGTAGGCGACCGCCACGGCCGAGAACTGGCTCCAATCCAGTGCCAGGGATCGTGGCGAGGGGAGGGGGGCGATCACGACGCCGTTGATTCCGCGAGCCGAGATGATGTCGCTCAGCCGGGAGGCATGACCATCGGCGTCACCCAGCCAGAAATGATCGAGCCGGTAACCCGCCGACAAGGCCCGCGCCGCAGCACCCTCGAAGGCGCGCCGGAAGAAGGGCACCTGCCTCCAGCCGTCGCGGCGCGCGTGAGCCGTCACCCACGCGAGGGTCACCCGGTCGGCCACCGGCTGGCCGGCGCGGATGGCGCTCATGGCATCCGCGAGCAACGGATTTGGCCGCCAGCCGAGATCAAGGGCCAGACGCTGGATGCGGGCGCGGGTCGCGGCGGGAATGCGGGGATGGTTGCGCAGAGCCATCGAAACCGCCGCCACGGAAACCTCGGCGCGCAGCGCAATCGAGCGGAGGGAAGGACCGGATGCATGCCATCGCATGGGTGGGAGCAGGAACGCAATCAACGTTAAGCGACACGTGCCGCTTAACGTCAAGCACTGCTGATGGGTGCAACCAGGCTCTCCTTGAGATTCCGGATTTCCGCGGCAACAAGGCCACGACGGGGCGCTCCTTCGGGGCGAAATGTTTGCGGATGACCGCGGCAATTTCCTGGATCTTGACGGGTTTGGTGACGTAATCATCCATGCCGGCGGCGAGGCACAATTCCCGGTCGCCCTGCAGGGCATTCGCTGTGAGGGCGACAATCTTCGGCTGCCGCGCCTTGGAGAAGGCATGGCGAATCTTCCGGGATGCCTCAAAGCCGTCCATTTCGGGCATCTGCAGATCCATGAAGATGAGGTCGTAGGCCTGCCGCTCGAGCGCGGAGATTGCCTCGAGACCGTTGCCGGCGGTGGCTGCACGGTAACCCAGGCGTTCAAGGAACCGGAGGGCGACTTTCTGGTTGACGGGATTGTCCTCGACGACGAGCACTTCGAGCGGAATCTCCTTCGACAGGCTCTGTGCATCGGGCAGCGGGACGGGCGCGTTGGCAGGAATATCCCGGGATGCAGCCAGCACTCCGATGAGTGCGCGGATCAGCGATTGGGTCTTGAGGGGTTTCGCGGTCGTACCAACGAAGGCCCGTTCACCGAGTGCTCCACACGCCTTTCCGAGCGGCATCATCAGCACGGTCGGCACCTTGAGGGAGGCCAGGCGTTGCGCAAGGGTGGCGCCCTCGGGCATGGATTCGAGGACGCCGAAATCGACGATCGCCGCGGCCGGCGTGGTCCGGGACAGGCATTCGAGCGCGGTTTCGGCCGCGGCTGCGAGGTCTGCAGAGGCGTCGCCGGAACGCAGCAGGGCAGAGAGCCGCCTCAAGGTCCGCACATCATCGTCGATGCAGAGCACCTGCCGGTTCTTCAATGCGGACGGCAGCGCGGTGACGACCATGTCCGTCGGAGGACTGATCGGCTCGATGGGTATCGTGAAGGAGAAGACCGAGCCCCGGTTGAGCTCGCTTGTCACATGAATCGTCCCGCCCATGAGCTCGGTGAGGCGGTGGCAGATCGCCAGCCCCAGGCCGGTGCCCCCGTACTTTCTCGTGGTGGAGGAGTCCACCTGGCTGAACGGCTTGAAAAGCCGGTTCACCCGCTCCGAAGGAATGCCGATGCCGGTGTCATGAACAGAAAAAGCCGCCCACAGTCCGTGCTGGTCAACCGGGAGGCTGGGAGGCGGAGAAACCATGGCCACTTCAATCGCGACATTGCCTGAAGGGGTGAATTTGACGGCGTTGTTGACCAGGTTTACCAGAACCTGGCGCAGCCGCGTGGCATCACCGGCGATCCACGCGGGAACATCCTCGTGGACGTGGTAGGAAAGTTCCACGTTCTTGGCTGCCGCCGCCATCGCGAACAGATCGAAGGCCTCCTCAATGCAGGCATGCACATCGACGGGCTGCTGCTCGAGTTCCATCTTGCCCGACTCGATCTTGGAGAAATCCAGGATGTCGTTGATGATCGTGAGAAGCGCCTCGCCGGAGGAGCGGATCGTGGCGACGCAATCGGTCTGTTCCGGAGTCAATGCGGTTTCCAGCAGCAGGCTGGTCATTCCGATCACACCATTCATCGGCGTGCGGATTTCATGCGACATCGACGCGAGGAATTCGCTCTTTGCCCGCGACGCATCATCGGCCTCGGCCTTCGCCCGGCGAAGCGCCGTCTCGGTGGCAACACGCGCGGTGATGTCGGCCTCGATGGCGATGAAATGTTCCAGCACGCCCTGATCATTGCGCACGGGCTGGATCTCCAGATGGACATGATACTTGCGCCCTGACTTCGAGTAGTTGACGAGATCCGTGGAAATGCCCTCGCCGCGCTCCATGGCGGATTTCACCCGCCTGACGATGCGTGCGTCGCTTTCGGGGCCGGTCATGAAAAACTGCGGGCTGCGGCCCACAACTTCCGCAAAGGAATACTCCATGACGCGGAGAAACGACTCATTGACCCACTCGATCGTGCCGTCCGGCTTCGCGATGATGACCAGATTGTCGGTCCGCGAGGCGACGAGGGAGAGCTTCCGGGTGGCGGACTGGCTCTCGCGCAAGGCGTGTTCGGCGGCTTTGCGTGAGGTGATGTCCTGGATCGTTCCGATGATGCGGGTGGGAACCCCGGGCTGGTCGGTCGCGGTGAATCCCCGCGAGCGTGCGTACACCCACCGCCAGGATCCGTCCGCCACACGAATGCGGTATTCCGGATCAATGAGGGTGCGTTCACCCCGGAGCTGCAGATCCCAGAATTCGCGATACCGGGCGAGGTCGTCCGGGTGCACCAGGCTTTCCCATACCTCGAACGTCAGCGGCTTCTCCGCCGGATCATAGCCGACAATCGACCAGATCCCGGGACTGTAGTAGACACGGTTCGTGGTGAGCTGCCACTCGAAGATGCCGAGCAGGGTCGAATCGAGAGCTAGCCGCAGGCGTTCATCGGACACTTTCAGCATGCCTTCCACGCGGCGCCGTTCTTCATTTTCCGCGACCAGACGCTTGTTCGACTGCTCGGCCGCCCGGAGTCCGGATCGGGCCGTGCGGGCGAGGTGAACGGAGAGCCCGAGAAGAATGGTGATCCCGATGCCGGCGATGAGGGCGAGTTCGGGAAGAAACCGGCGGTTCGCCCGGAGCAGGGCTTCGCTGGGGGAAAGCTCGATGCGCATCCGGCGGTCGTGCACGTTGAACACCTTGACGATGGCCTCGTTGGAGTTGCCCGGCGCATCGCCGACCGCGGGGTAGACACGAATGCCATCCACCTCGACAATGCAGTGGTACCGTCCGGTCAGCTTGAGTTTCAAGTCGACCGTGCCGAAAAAGCGGCGGTAGGTGAATTCGCCCCCGACGTAGCCGACGACCTGGCCGGATCGCAGCAATGGGGCAAACAGCGTGAAACCAAGCCCCATTCCCGGAATCTCGGTGGAATTGGACAAGGCCGAATTGAGCGTCTTCCGGGTCGTGTCCAACGCTTCCCGGCGGATGCCTTCAGGATCGTAGGCGACGCCTGTCAATCCTTCGTTTCCACGCGTTGGAAAGACACTGACGGAATTCCTGGCGGCATCGAGCCAGAGGATGGTGTGGGCTCCCGGGGAATCGGCCAGTTGGGCCGCGGCATCCGCCTCCCTCAACGTGGGCGTGAGGTCCGTATCCTCGCCCCAGCGGCGGCCGAGACGGGCAAAGGATCCCAGCAGCCGGTCGAGTTCAAGGTCAACGGCGCTGGCAAAGGCGTTGAGTTG
>CAZOXB010000006.1:0-39792 GCA_964583635.1 uncultured Opitutaceae bacterium
GGCACAGGGGCCTTGGGCGGAGCGACGTCGAGTGAAACGATCGGCGGCGGGGCAGCGGCAGGCGACGCAGGCGCGGGAGAGGAAGACGCCTTTTGTGCGGCAGTCTTTGCGTCCCCATGGCTGGCCGCAATCTGAACAGCACTTTCCTTGAAAACAAACCAGGCACCGGCACCGAGGGCGACGAGCAGCACGAGGCAGAGGGTGCTGATAATGACCAATGTCTGGGCCGGCATTGGATCCTTGCGTTTGGCAACCCGCGGAGGAGGCGCACCTGATGGAACAGACAAGGGAATCGCCGACAGCGGATCATGCGTGCGCTGCTTTTGTGCTTTCTTGAGGGCTTCGTTGATCAGGCTCATGCGCGCAATGATTGAAGGGGAGGACTCCAGTGGGGACGGATGTGGTGAAACGAATGGGGCGTTTTGTTTAATTGATGAGGGTTGCCACATCCTTAACGGCACGTCGGACATCCCACCAAGTGACTTCGTCCGACTCGCGTAGGAAAGCGGCCAAAAGGGCCTTATCGCAGAGATTGTTTACAATTCGCGGAATGCCGCGGGATGCCCGTTGCAGCGACCGAATTGCCCAATTGGTGAAATGCGGTCGACCTTGGCCGCCTGCGAGTGTCAACCGGTGATGAACGTAATGCGTCAGGTCGCCAATATTGAGTGGATTGAGCTCATAGTGGATCAGGATGCGCTGACGAAGCTGCCGGAGTTCCTCCCGGGCGAGGGATTCCTTCAGCTCCGGTTGCCCCATGAGGACGATTTGCAGCAGTTTCTGCTTGTCGGTCTCGAGGTTGGAGAGGAGGCGAACCTGTTCGAGCACCTCGAAGGAAAGGTTTTGCGCCTCGTCAATGATGAGGACGATGTCGCGACCCGCCTCGATGCGACTCAGGAGGACCCGGTTGATCTGCGCGACCAAATCGTGCTGGTTGCGCGCGAGCTTGGTTTCACCAAGCTCCGTCAGGATGGCCTTGAGCATCTGAGTCTCGTTGACCCGTGGATTCAGGATGAGTGCGGAATCCCAATGGGCCGGGTCGAGTTCGTTCAAGAACCTCCGGCAGAGGGTGGTTTTTCCGCAGCCGACTTCCCCGACAAGCACGATGAACCCCTTTTTCTGCTCCACGCCGAACTTCAGGTGTTGCAGCGCGTCGAGATGGGTTGGACTGAGATAGAGGAATTTGGGGTCAGGGGTGATGTTGAACGGCATCTCCGTGAACCCATAAAAACTCTGGTACATGTGAAGTGTGGTTGAATCCATCATCGGCAAGCCAGTTACAAATCTCCCGCTAAAAAAACGTTGCAGAGATAATTTACACTTTTGTGTAGATATGGTTTAAGCATCCGAGCCCGTGAATGTCCGAAAGCTGATCATCGTCATATACCTTGCCCTCTTCGTCATTGTGGGAGTGACATCAGCCGGTTTCTTCTGGAAGACCCGTCGTGAGCTGTCGCAATTGCGGATTCAGGAAACCCGCACCCGCAATCGCCTGGCGGAGTTGCAGCTGCGTTTGATCGAGCAGGAAAAGACCCTTCAGCGGCTGCGGGAGGATCCGGCCTTCGTGGAACGGGTGATCCGGCGCCGCCTGCTGTATGCGAAGCCGGAGGAGTTTGTCTTCCGGTTCGAGGATTGACCGAGCTGCGGTGGATTTGGGCTCAAACTTGGTGCGCACCGTTCACCCTGTCGCTTATTTCGAAGGTCTGAACCGGGAACTTGTGAGCCTTGCTCAAGGCCAGTCCGAACCGGTTCGATTGATGGAATTTTTGAGTTATGCATCCGCTCATTGAAAAGTATCGCCGGGCCGGGCAGGGGCAGGTTTTTGCGTTTTTTGATCGTCTGAACCCGCAGGAGAGAGAAAAACTCCTGGCCGAAGCGGCGGAGATCGATCTTCAGGAGATCGACCAGCTCAACCGGACGTTGATTGCCAAGGGTGGAGCCTCCGCCCTGGACCTCTCCGGCCTCGCCCCCGCGCCCTATGAGAAGCTGCCGGAGAACGGCGGGGATCGGGAGGCATGGCAGCGCGCCAAAGCAGAGGGGGAAAAGGCCTTGCGGGCTGGCCGGGTGGCGGCATTCACCGTGGCGGGAGGGCAGGGAACGCGTCTGGGCTTCGACGGCCCCAAAGGAACATTTCCCGTCACACCGGTCCGGGGGAAGACCCTCTTCCAGGTCTTTGCCGAAAAACTGCGCGCGGCGGGAAGGCGCTACGGGCATCCCCTGCACTGGTTCATCATGACCAGTCATCAGAACCACGAGGCCACGGAGTCCTTCTTCAAGAGCCACGGTTATTTCGGCCTCGATTCGCAGCGCGTGCATTTCTTCCGCCAGGGGCGCATGCCGGCGGTTTCGTTCGAGGGCAAAATCCTGCTCGAATCACCGGGCGCCATCGCCCTTTCACCCGATGGACATGGCGGATCGCTGCGTGCGCTGGACCGGAGCGGGTCGCTCGATCTCATGGAAAGGGAAGGCATTGACATTCTGAGTTATTTCCAGGTCGACAATCCCCTGGTCCGCTGCATCGACCCGGCGTTCATCGGCTGGCACCTGCGTTCCCGGTCCGACATGACCAGCAAGATGATCGCGAAAGCCTATCCCGGGGAAAAGGTGGGACATTTTTGTCTCCTGCGCGGAAAGACAGTGGTGATCGAGTATTCGGATCTTCCTCCGGCACTGCAGAACGAGATCGATCCGGCCACCGGCGGACTCCGATACCTCGCGGGTTCGATTGCCATCCATATTCTGAACCGTGATTTCGTGCGCCGCATGGCGCGCGGGGGGGCCGAAGCGGCCATGCCGTTTCACCGGGCCGACAAGAAAATCGCCACGATTGATGCGACGGGCAATCCGGTGCGGCCCGAAAAGGCCAATGGCATCAAGTTTGAATTGTTTGTCTTCGACGCGCTGCCGTTTGCCAATCACCCGCTCGTCATCGAAACACGCAGGGCGGATGATTTTTCACCGGTAAAGAACGCGGACGGCGTCGACTCGCCCCGGACATCGCGCGACGACCAGATGCGGCAGTTCGTGCGTTGGCTGCGGGCCAGCGGGGCATCCGTGCACACCGACCAGACCGGACTGCCGGCGCAGCCACTGGAGGTTTCGCCGCTCTTCGGCTACGACGAGGATTCGTTTGCGGAAGCGTGGGCGCGCAGGGAGGTCAAACCTGTGATCCGCGACGGATTTTACCTCGAATGATCGCGTGAGGCAGCCACCTGGGTTTGATCGACCCGGCGGCAGGTGGACGGTTGCATTCCGGCCGGAGCCTGATTCTCATGTCTTCGCATTCCCCTTATGAGTATTGCTGAAACCCTCGCTCAAGCCGTTCAGGCCGGACAATTGCTTCCGACCGCCGCCGACAACATCCGTGCCTGGCAGGCAGTCACGCTGCCGGATTGGGCGCGACGCAGCCTCGATGACCTGATCGCGAAAAAGGCATGGAGCGAGCTGAATGACCGGTTCTACCGCTACCTCGAGTTTGGGACGGGAGGAATGCGCGGCCGCACCATTGGAGTTGTCTCCGCTGCGGCCGAACTTGGCACCGTGAGCTCCATGGGTGCCCCGGAACACGCGGCCGTGGGCAGCAATGTGCTCAATGACTTCACGCTCCTGCGGGCGATCCTCGGGCTCTATCGCTACGTGGAGAAATACCTTGCGAACGCGCACCGGTTCGACCGGCCGAAACTCGTCATCGCCCACGATGTCCGCCATTTCTCGCGCCATTTCTGCGAGTTGGCGGCCAGCGCCTGGACCCGCCTCGGAGGCAGCGCGTACATTTTTGACGGTCCCCGTTCGACACCCCAGTTGAGTTTCACCGTCCGCCATTTGAAGGCACATGCCGGCGTGGTCATCACGGCAAGCCACAATCCGCCGCACGACAACGGCTTCAAGGCCTACTTTGAAGACGGCGCCCAGGTCGTGCCCCCGCACGACAAGGGGATCGTGGACGAGGTGAACGCCGTATCGCTGACAGCGGTGGGCGAATACCTGGACATCAGGAAGCAGGGAGTGGTCATCTTGGATTCGAGCGTGGATCAGGCGTACCTGGCGGTGGCCGCGCGCGCCGCCATTGATCCGGCGCTCATCAGACGTTCCTCCCTGAAGGTGGTCTACACAAGCATCCATGGCGTCGGATGCGTCGCGTCACCGCCGCTTCTGCGGAGTGCCGGAATCGACGTCACCGAGGTGCCGCAGCAGGCGGCGTTTGACGCCCGGTTCCCGACGGTCAAGTCGCCGAACCCCGAGAATGCGGAGGCCCTGACGCTCGCCGTCGCCCTGGCCAACGAGAGGAAGATCGATCTGGTGCTGGCGACCGATCCCGATTGTGACCGCATGGGGGTCGCCGTGCGCAACCGCGCCGGCACGATGGAGCTTCTCACCGGGAATCAGATCGGTTCGCTGCTGGCGGACTACCGGATCTCCAGGCTGAAGGAAAACGGATGGATCCCCCGGGAGGGAAGCGCGCGGGTCGCATTGATCAAGACCTTCGTGACCACTCCGCTGCAGGATGCCATCGCCCGCAACCACGGCGTGAAGGTGATCAACACGCTCACCGGCTTCAAGTGGATCGCCTCCAAGCTGCGGGGCTATGAGAATGCGCTGAAACGCGAACTGCTCGCACACGACGGCATTGCCATCGATTACGACGCCACGCCGTTCGATCGGCGCGCAAAACTGCATCTGGAGCACAGCACCTTTTTCATTTTCGGCACGGAGGAGAGCTACGGCTACCTTCCGAACGACTCCCTGCGCGACAAGGACGGCAGTGCCGCCTGCCTGATGTTCTGCGAACTTGCCGCCTGGGTGAAGGAACGGGGCATGACCATTCCCGAATATCTGGATGAGCTGTATCTGAAAAACGGATTCCACCTTGAGGGAGTCATCAACCTCTACTACGAAGGGGCGACCGGTGCCGCCCGGATCAAGCGCATCCTGGAGACCTATCGCAGTGCTCCACCCAAGGCGTTCGGTGATGTTGCCGTCGCGAAGTTCGAGGACTTTGGCCGGGAGACGATCATCGACAACGACGGCGATGAGATTCCGAAGCAGGACCTCTATTTTGTGACACTCGCCAATGGCTACACCTTTGCGGCGCGCGGCTCGGGGACCGAACCGAAGATGAAGTTCTACCTCTTCGGCAAGGCCGCAGTGAAAACCCCCGCCGACCTGCCCGCGGTCAAGGTATCGGTCAGGGCCGAGCTCGATCGCATTCGTGCCTTCATCGAAGCCGACGCCAAGGCGCGCGCGGAAGGTTGATGTCCGCCGCCCCGGGACAATGCCGATATTCTCCCGGTCCGTCGTGCCGTGACATCTTTTCCTCAAGCGTGCTTTGCGCACCAGCGCGTCCCCGCGCACCGCATTTCGCCCGACGTTCATCGTGCACCTTCAACTTGCCGTTCGCCCGTACCGCCTTCGCCTGAGGCAGCCCCTGCGTACATCGCAGTGGCTCTTTCATGAGCGTGAAGGGGGCGTACTTCGCCTCCTGGATGACGAGGGTCGCGAGGGTTTTGGGGAAATCTGCCCCTTGCCGGGCGGCGGGCACGAGAGCTTCGAGGACGCGGTGACGTCGCTGGGCACACGCGAGGGGCATTTTTCCTGGGAGGAACTCGAGTCGCTCTCCGCCGATGTCGAGTGTCTGCGGGCAGCGCTGGCGGCGGCACGCCGCATGATGGAACAACCGGGGTCCCGCGATGCCCGGAACGCGGACGCTCCGCCGACCGGTCCTGCATCGTGGCCAGTGGCGGCGTTGTTGCCTGGAGGCCGCACGGTGCTGACGGAGATCGAGCGGTGGCTGGAAATGGGTTTCCGTGTTTTCAAATGGAAGGTAGGGTTGGGGAATCCGGGCGATGAGCTGGCTCTGTTGGACGACCTGTTTGCCCGCCTGCCGACAGGGGCGAGAGTCCGCCTCGATGCGAATGGGGCCTGGGATCGCCGACTATCCGAACGCTGGCTCGATCGCTGTGCGGAGCGCCCCGTGGAACATGTCGAACAGCCCATCGATCCCGGGAAAAAGGGTGCAGAGGATCTGCTGTCGGGTCTTTCGAATGACTATCCTACACCTCTTGCCCTGGATGAATCAATCCGCGGGGAACGGGACGCCTCCGCGTGGCTGGACCGGGGATGGCCCGGTGTATTTGTGCTGAAGCCATCGCTTCTCGGAAGTCCTCATTTGATACTCGCCAAACTGGCGCAGGCCCGCGCGAAGGTGGTGTTTTCCTCCGCGCTGGAGACGGCGGTGGGTGCACGCAATGCGCTAGAGCTGGCATTCATGTGGCCAGGCGAACGCCGGGCGCTGGGGTTTGGTGTGTGGCCGCTGTTTCAGGACGGTCGTTTCGACGGCCCGCCGGCGGCGCCCTTCCTGCACTGGTCTGACGTGAAACGACTTGACCCGAAGAGCATATGGACCGCGCTGGCTTAGCGATCTGTCTGGGCGTCCGTCTCTCCACGCAAACTCCGCGGGACACGGTGGTGTGTGAGGAGGATCCTCACCGGTTTCAATCGGCGTTTGCCAACGGAGTCGCGGCAGGCGGCCTCGTCTACCTGGCTGATCCGAAATGGACCATGGCCGAACGGAGCGCGTTCGTTCAGGTGTGCGCCGAAACCTCCGGATTCGGGAGAGAGGCCGGACAGCGTGGAAATCGAGGATGGCTGTGCATTCCCACGGGCGGAACCGGCGGGAAGCTCAAGCTGGCGCGCCACGATGAAACCACCCTCGTCGCGGCAGTGCGCGGCTTTCAGCAGCATTTCGCCGAAGGGGCGGTCAATGCATTTGGAGTCCTGCCGCTTCATCATGTGAGCGGGCTGATGGCATGGCTGCGATGCGCGCTGACCGGAGGCACCTACACTGCCGGCAGCTGGCCCGCCCTGCAGAGCGGTGTCTTGCCCAAAGAACGTGAGGTGGGAGGGTATGTTTCGCTTGTGCCAACGCAGATGCAAAAGCTGCTGGCAAATGCCTCCGGCGTCCGCTGGCTGAAATCCTTCCGTGCGGTTTTCGTCGGCGGAGGTCCCTCCTGGTCCGCTTTGCTGGAGGAGGCGGCGGGCCAGGACATCCCGGTGGTGCTCAGCTATGGAATGACCGAAACCGCGGCCATGGTGGCGGCACAACGACCGGGTGAGTTCCTCGCTGGCGATCGAAGTTGCGGACGCGCGCTTCCACACGCGGAAATCCGGACCGATGACGCCGGCATTGTAAGCATTTCGGGAGGTTCGGTTTTTCGCGGTTACGCCGGCGGTGCGTCGATGCCCACGGATCAATTCGTGACGCAGGACTTCGGTCGAATCGACGAGTTGGGGCGACTCTGGATCGATGGACGTCGGGATCAGGTGATCATAACGGGTGGCGAGAAGGTGGATCCGTTCGCCGTCGAATCGGTCCTGCGGGCCACCCGGCAATTCTCCGATCTTGCCGTGCTGGGGCTGAGCGATCCGCTTTGGGGGCATATCGTCGCAGCCTGCTATGAAGACACCGGGAATCCTCCGGACTGGCAATGCGTGCAAAGGGAGGTGGAGCGTATGCTCGCGCCCTATCGCCGCCCCAAGCGGTATGTGCCGATCAAGGACTGGCCGCGCAACGCGCAGGGCAAAGTGAATCGCGCGATCCTGCACCAGGCATTGCTGGCTGCGCTCCCGCGGTGAAGTTGGCGTGAGGTTCAGAGTTTCCAGTCTCCGCAATGTCGTGCCAGTTTGCCTGCGCTTCGCCCTGGAAGGCAGGCCGGCCCCTGCAGGGCGGCGGCAGCAACGGATCCGTACCCTGGGGAGTGAACGATGGAGGCCATTGACGATCGCCCCGCCGGATGCCAGCTTTGCGCGGTGAGCGACTCCGTTCGTACCATTCCGTCGGCTGCGTTGCTGCGGTGGCTTTCCGTCCACGGCGGCTTCCCCATGCGGAGGCTTTCCGCGTCCGCAGAGATCCTGCTTTGCCTGGCGGACGCAGCCGGCGATGACTCATCGGCCGCCGCTGGCTCAATCGCTGGATTCGAGCTGCAGCGTCGTGAGGGGGGCAAGGAGGCCGCGATGCGCACGCACGCCCTGCGCCGCTCGCGGGTGCATTTCAAGTGCGACAATAGCGCAAAGGTTTAATGGGACGTTTCTCTCCGGCATCGATCGGTTCAACAAAGCCATCGGGTGGATTTCCCGACCCTCCGGTCTGGCGCCGCCGACTGAGGTGACCCGGCGCTTGTCGTCATGACGGGCTCCTTCTTAATGGATTCATGCCCGATACTTCGACAGCCACCGCTGCCTACTCCCAACTGATCGCCAATCTCAAGCGCAGCCACCTGTTTGGAACCATTTCCGGCCTTCTTGGGTGGGATGAACAAGTCAATCTGCCACCCGACAGCGCCGACCAGCGTGCGGAACAACTCGCGCTCATGGCCGAAGTCGGGCATGCCGCCGCAACGGATCCGAAGATTGGGGAACTGCTCCGAAAACTTGAAGCGGAACGGAGCGTGCTGAGTGCCGACCAACGGATCGTGATTGCCCATGCGCGACGCGATTACGATCGGCTGAACAAACTGCCGTCGGAATTTGTCGCCGAGCGGGCCCGGTTGGTCAGCGCCGCGTATCACTCCTGGGCGGCAGCGAAATCGGGGAACGATTTTCCGAGCTATGCACCCATGCTAGAGAAGCATCTTGAACTGGCTCGACGCGAGGCGGCATATCTGGGGTGGGGTGACCGTCCTTACGATTATGCTCTGGACCGGCATGATCCCGGGATGACCGGCGCGGTCATTTCCTCGCTCTTCACGGAATTGAAGGCGGGGCTGCTGCCGTTCGTTCGGCAGATTCTGGCATCTCCGCACAAGCCCGGGACCGGACTTTTCCGGGGATTTCCAATTGAAGGACAGCGGGCTTTTCTCCGGGAGGTGACGGAGCGCCTGGGCTTCAACTACCGGCGCGGCCGCATTGACGTGTCGTTGCATCCCTTCTGTGAAGGCACAGGCGCGGATATCCGGATGACCACGCGGTTTCATCAGGACGAACCGTTGGATTCCCTCTTCAGTTCGATTCATGAGGCGGGCCACGGCATGTACGAACAGGGGCTGCCACTCGCAGACCTGGGCACTCCGCTCGGGCAGGCGATCGGCATGGGGGTGCACGAATCCCAGAGCCGCCTTTGGGAAAACCAGGTTTCACGCAGCCGCGCATTCTGGTCATACTTCGAACCGCGATTCCGTGAACACTTTCCGACGCAGACTGCCGCGCTGTCGAGCGAGGATCTCTACCGGAGCATCAATGCAGTCGCACCCACACTCATCCGTGTCGACGCGGACGAAGTCACCTACAACCTGCATATCCTGCTTCGCTTCGAGATCGAACAGCGACTCTTCCGGGGCGATCTGTCAGTCTGCGACCTGCCCTCCGTCTGGAATGAACTTTCCTCTGAGTTCCTCGGGATGATTCCGCCGAGTGACGCGATGGGGGTCCTTCAGGACGTCCATTGGAGCGGTGGGGCATTCGGCTACTTCCCCAGCTACTGCCTTGGCAACATGATCGCCGCGCAACTCTGGTACAAGGCCAACGCCGATCTCCCGGGATTGGAGACGGACTTTGCTTCCGGCAATTTTGCACGATTGCTCGGGTGGCTGCGTCGCTCGATTCACGAACATGGCCGCCGCTTCGACACCCTGGAAATCGTCCGGCGGGTGACGGGGGAGGAGCTGTCCCCGCGTCATTTGCTGCGGTATTTGCGCGAACGCTACGCTCCACTCTACCTCGACCAAGAGGGAGGATGACCACGTGAACGCGTGGAAACATCACAGGTTCCGTCCTTTGTTCCGGTGGCGCCGATTCCAATCCCATGGGCCTCATTGACACCCATACCCACCTCGAGTCGTTTGTGCGCAGGGGGGAACTCCCGGCGGTCCTGAATCGCGCCCGGGAGGCCAATCTGGAGATGCTCATCACGATTGGCACCTCCACCGAGGATTGGGAACTCTACCGGACAATCGCCGAGGCCAATCCCGATTTTGTGGCGTATACGGTCGGCTTGCATCCCTGTTCCGTGGGTGACGATTGGGAAGATCAACTCAGCCGGATGGGCGAATACTGGTCATCCCCGTCGCGTCCGAGGCCGGTGGCCCTCGGCGAGACCGGGCTGGATCGGTTTCACCTGCCGAAGGATGCTGCGCTTGCTGGGAAGATTTTCAGCCTGCAGCAGGCGGCGTTTTCCGAAAGCCTGCGATGGGCCCGTCGCCTTGACACCGCTGTTGTGGTGCATTCACGCGGCGCGTTCAGGGAATGCGTGGAAATGGTCGATGCCAGCGACATCGATTGGGCGCGGGTAGTCTTCCACTGTTTCGTGGAGGGCCCCGCTGAAATGGAGATGCTGCTTCAGCGGGGCGGATGGGGATCCTTCACCGGAGTGCTGACCTACAAGAAGGCGGACAACGTCCGAGCAGCGCTCCGACGGCAGGGGGCATCCCGCCTGATGCTCGAGACGGATGCACCGTACCTTGCCCCGGTTCCTCATCGTGGGAAGCCAAACGAACCCGCCTTCCTGATCCACACCGCCGAGGTGGCGGCGGTCGCGCTCGAGGTTTCCCGAAACGAACTGGCTCACCAGACGACGGAAACTGCGCGGAAATTCTTCAGATTCTGATCCACGCTCAAGCAGCCGGAGTGGCAGCCAGCAATCCCCGGCTCTGCGCCACACTTCCGCGGAAAGGATTCGGAACCCGGGTGCCTTTTCCTGACTCCGGTCGCCGGTTCTGCCTCGTCGTGCCGACCCCCTTTTGCTCTGATCCTTTGCCATGGTCACCCCGCTCCGATCTGCCGCCATGTTCCGTGATTCGTTCTGCATAATCGCCCTGCTGGCCATACTCGGCGCGCGGGTAAACGGGGCGTCGCTCGAGGTTCATGATCTGCGCTGCGATGTCGCTGAAAATCCGCTCGGAGTCGACTCCACTCCGCCGAGGCTGGCGTGGAAACTGCGCAGCACCGGCACGGACGAACGCCAGACTGCCTGGCAGGTGCTGGTGGCATCTTCTCCGGAGCTGCTCGCGCAGAATCGCGGCGACGTGTGGGATAGCGGACGGCAGCCTGGCGATGTCCAGTTGAATGTGCCCTACTCAGGCCGGCTGCTTCGTTCTTCCGAGCAGGTGTTCTGGAAGGTGCGCGTCTGGAACGCCAGCGGCGATCCGTCCGTATGGAGCCCCACCGCAACCTGGACGATGGGGGTGCTGACACCCGCCGAATGGCGCGCGCAATGGATCAGCGATCCCGAACTTTTACGCTGGGTGCGACCGAGGCTCGGATTTCGATCGCAACCTACGCGCGACGAGAACGCCCGGAAATGGATAGCCATCGATCTGGGCGCCGTCATGCCTGTCTCAACGGTACGGGTTTATCCCGTGCACCAGGTGCTCGCGGATGTGCAGGGAATGCCGCTGCGCTTCGTGATCGAAGCGTCCGAGTCCGCGGACTTCGCCCACGCGGTGATGATCGCCGACCATTCGGCGCAGCCATTCAACATCCTGACCGCGGCCAAGACGGACAGGGTGCCGACGTTCCCGGTTTCCGGCGCCGTGCCGATGGCGCGTTACATCCGCATGACCACGCATCAACTGCGCCACAACGACGAGGTGCGGTTTTTTGCGCTGAGCCAGATCGAGATCATCTCCGGCGGAAAGAACGTCGCTCCCGGTGCGCGCGTATGGGCGAGTGACAGCGTGGAGGACGATCGCTGGAGCCTTGGTTCGGTCGTCGACGGGCTCGAGGTGCGCGGTGTGAATCCGCGCGAGAACGGCACGCTGCTGGCGCGACGCGAGTTTGCCGTCAAACCGGCGCTCCGCCGCGCCGTCGTGCATGTGAGTGGCCTGGGCCACTATGAACTCTCCATCAACGGTCGGCGGGTTGGGAAGGATCTGTTGTCTCCCGGCTGGACGACCTACGGAAAGATCGTGCTTTACGATACCCACGACGTCACCGCGCTCCTGCACGAGGGTGGAAATGCGCTCGGAGTCACCCTCGGCGGCGGCATGTACAATGTCCGTGCAGGCCGCTATGTTAAGTTCGAGAGCCTCTTCCAGCCGCTCTGTGTCATCGCGCAGCTCCGCCTTGAATACGCGGACGGATCCGTGGCATTCGTCGGCACCGACGAGCACTGGCAGGTGCACAGCGGGCCGATCACGTTCTCGAACATGTATGGCGGTGAAGACTACGACGCCCGTCTTGAACCGACTGGCTGGGACGAACCCGGCTTCGAGGCGCATGACTGGTCACGTGCCGCCCTTGTGCCGGGGCCGGGAGGCGAACTCCGCGGCGCCTCCCACGCAGCACCCCCCATCCGTGCATTCGACGTGCTGCCTCCCGTCGCGATGCATTCATTGCGCCCCGGCGTGACGGTCTACGACCTCGGCCAGAACGTCTCGCTGATGCCCCGCCTCCGCGTGCGCGGCCCGCGCGGATCCGTTGTGCGCATCATTCCTTCCGAGCTGCTCGGCAAGGAGGGTGCCGTCGACCGCGGTTCGTGCAGCGGCGGGACTGGCGAGGCGTGGTGGCAGTACACGCTGGCGGGCCGTCCGGAGGGCGAGGAGTGGTTCCCAAAATTCTTCTATCACGGCTCGCGGTACCTGCAGGTCGAGGTCTCGGCCGTCGACGGCTCCGCGCAGACACCCAGTCTCTCTGACCTGCCGGTCGTCGAGTCACTCGTCGGTGTCGTTGTGCACACCTCATCCCCGCCCGCAGGAGATTTTGCCTGCTCGAACGACCTCTTCAATCGCATCCGCACGCTCATCCGCTGGGCCCAGCGCAGCAATCTGATGAGCCTCATCACCGACTGCCCGCACCGTGAACGCCTCGGCTGGCTGGAGCAGTACCACCTCAACGGCCCGTCACTCCGCTACGAGTTCGACCTGACGCGTCTTTACGCGAAGACCTTTGACGACATGGAATCGGCGCAGAGGCCGGAGGGCCTCGTGCCGGACATCGCGCCGGAATACGTCATCTTCTCACAGGGTTTCCGCGATTCGCCGGAGTGGGGCAGCGCCATCATCCTTGCTGCCTGGCAGCACTACCAGTTCACCGGCGACGAACGCCCCCTGCGTCTTCACTACGACGCGATGGGCCGCTACGTGGACTATCTGCGGCGAAAGGCGACCGGCCATATCCTCTCGCACGGCTTGGGTGACTGGTACGATATCGGTCCGAAGAGCCCCGGCCGTTCACAACTCACCCCGATCCCGCTCACGGCGACCGGCATATTTTACGAGGACCTGAAAACACTCGCGACGATTGCGTCCCTGCTCGGAAAACCGAACGATGCACGGCGGTTCTCAGCAGAGGCGGCGGAGGTGAGGGCAACCTTCAACCGCACCTTCTACCATGCCGATCAAGGCAGTTACGCGACCGGTTCGCAATGCGCGAATGCGATGCCGCTGGTGTATGGTCTCGTGGAACCGGCAGTGCGGACACGCGTGGTTGATGCGCTGGTTCGCGACGTCCGGACGCGCGGCCTCACGGCGGGCGATGTGGGCTACCGTTACCTCCTGCGCGCCCTCGCCGATGGCGGACGCTCGGACGTGATCTACGCCATGAACAACCAGTCAGAGAAGCCGGGCTATGGCTACCAGCTGGCACACGGCGCAACCAGCCTCACCGAGGCATGGAACTCCGACCGCGGTTCTTCACAGAACCACTTCATGCTCGGGCAAATCATGGAGTGGTTCTACCACGATCTCGCCGGGATCCAGCCGGATCCCGAAGCCCCGGGCTTCGCCAGGATCGTGATCCGTCCAGCGATTGTCGGAGACCTCACCTGGGTGCGCGCGACCTACCAATCACCGCGCGGCCCGATCACAGTTGCCTGGAAGCGTGAGGGTCGCGATGTGGAGCTCGACGTCTCGATTCCCGTCAATGCGACTGCAACTGTCCATGTGCCCGGTGAGACCGCGCCCCGCAGGGTCGGCTCGGGCACGCATCATTTCACCGGATCCCTACGCTGATCCGCCGTCGTCCTCGATATCGCGGCGCATGTGAAATGGGTTGCGACCCAATTGAACACATAGGTCCCGAGAGGCTCCTTCAGATTCCTTCCGGCTCAGGCTTCGTCGAACTTGCGATTGAAGAGGGTATCAAGCTCTCCGAGCATCTGGGCGCCGTCCTCGCCCGTCACAATAAACTTCACTTTCGATCCCTTGCCGGCAGCAAGCATCATCAAGCCCATGATGCTTTTGCCATTGACCTGCTCCTCCTCCTTTTCGACGAAAACGTCGGCTTTGAATTTGTTCGTGATACGAACGATCATGGCCGCCGGACGCGCATGAATGCCCATCTTGTTCTGAACGACCAACTCTTTGATGAGCGGCGGGCTCGGGGATGACAGGTCGGTTTTCTCCATGCGTGTACATCAAGCAGACTTTGGACAAGCGCCCGGCTTGCAACCTAAAATCTCCCATTCACGCTCCGGTCGATGCCCACGATCGCCATCATTGTCCCCTGCCGATTGGAGTCGACGCGATTCCCAAGGAAACTTCTCCACGTGGTCCGCGGGAAACCCCTGTTGCAATGGGTGGCGGAACGTATCGTCAGGGTTGCGCCTGAAATTCCCTTGTATTTTGCGATCGACGACGAGGTTCTGAAGAATCCACTCGCCGCAGGCGGTTTCGCAACCGTGATGACAAGCGCGACGCATATCAGCGGCACCGACCGCATTGCGGAGGCCAATCGGCATATCGGGGCGCGCTTTGTCATCAACGTACAGGCGGATGAGCCCTTGGTGAGCCGGGGGCACATTCTCTCACTGGCCGACGCCATCCAGAAGGATGCTCCGATGGCCACGCTGGCGACGCATTTCCGGACGGCCGCGGATTTTTCGCATCCCAACCAGGTCAAGGTGGTCCTGGCGCGAGAAGCAAAGCGGGCGCTCTATTTTTCCCGTTCATCGATTCCGTTTGCACGCGACCGGGGGGGAAACGTCGACGACGCTTGGGTACAGGCGAACCCGTGTTACCGCCATCTTGGCCTTTACGCCTATCACTGCGAACTCCTCGAGCGGTTTTCGTCCCTGCCGCCCGGGCGACTTGAGCAGATTGAGAAGCTGGAACAACTGCGCGTCCTGGAAAACGGCTTTGCCATCGCCTGCGATCTGACCTCCGATCCCACCATCGGGGTGGATACCGTGGAGGATGCCCACAAGTTCGAGGCCTGGCTTACTGAAAAACCATAGCTACAACAGGCTGTTCTCAGGCTTCCCTTGGTTATTGGCGGGGGACATCAACGATACCAGGGCTATTTTTCTAAGGAAAGACGCTCGTGGACCGATGGTTGGGAGGAAATCCCATGCCTCCCATGCCCACGGCAGCGCCGTTCGAATTCACCGAGTTGCCCATCGTTACGAAGACGTGGAAAAAATCCGCGAGGGAAGAGGAGGCGCGCAAGGGTGTCCTTGTTGTCGATGATGAGTCTGCGTTCTGCGACCTGGTGACCGAGGTTGTTTCCGCGATTGGATACAAGAGCTGGCCGACAAACTCGGCCGAGGCGGCACTGCGCACCTGGGCACAGGAGGGTGGAGACATCGGACTCGCCATCCTCGATGTCGTCATGCCGTCGGTGGATGGTCTGACGCTGATGTCGGAGCTGCGGCGGCGGGATCCCCGGCTGAACATCCTGCTCGTGAGTGGACATCTGGACGAAAACACGCGCTGGCTCGCCAGTGAAAGCGGATGTTTCTTCCTTTCGAAGCCATTCGACGTCAAGGAACTTTCACAGACGGTGGAAGAACTTCTTGGTCCGACCAACACCGCTTCCGATTAGGGCGTGCTCCCGGCGCCATGGACGAGAACTTCATTCTCACGCTCGGAGTCCTGAAGCTCAGTCCGGAGGTCCGGACCGGCGCATCGGTCCGCGGCGTCTGTGCCTTGAAGCACGCCACGACCGGCGCGTACCTGATCGTCAATGAAGCACAGCGGCTCACCCTGGAGGAGTTTCGGACACCTCAGACGGTGCCCAACATGCTGGGAAAGGCGATCCTCAGTCGAACCTGCCTGGAGCTGAGCGAGTTTTATGAACTCATCCTCAAGGCAAACCGCACAGGCATCCTGAGCAGCAGTCCGAATCACCGGGAGATCCCGTCCCCCCGTCCGCCGGCGCGCTGGTTGAAACTGCCATGGCATCTGTCGCTGACGGTGGCAGCACTCGCCGGACTGGGATTTCTTGCTGCCATTGCCCTGACCCGACTCGTTCTCCCTCGCGGTCCCCTGGATGTCGCGATCGGATGGGCTGCCTGCGCAGCGTGCCTGTCCCTCGGATATTTTGCCGGTGCGGCAACGCTGCACCACGCGAAGGGACGCTTCCCTCCGCCGCGGCTCAAGCTGTTTCACCTGGTGCCCCACGTTTTCGTTGATCTGCGCGATTCCGTGCTGCAGCCGACGCAGGTGCGTTCAGCGATCGAGTTGATCTCCATTGCACCCGTCCTGGGTGCTGCTGCGGTGGCGAGCGTGCTGCAAGCCTCCTGGGCCTTGCTGCCGATGCTGGGGGCGATCATCGTGTTGAACCCGTGGTGGGGGCCGATGGCGCGTTGGCGAATGATTCATGACCGCCAGCCACGCATTGATACCGAGCATGACTTCCTCTTTTCTGCCAACAGACGTCCCCGACGCCGCATCCGTTCGTTTCGCCGTCAACTCGATGGAGCCTCCCTCGTCACACTGCTGGTGATGAGCCTGCTGTGGGTGGTGATTGCCGGCCGCATCGGCTACCATGCCTTGAATGTCCCGGCACTCGAAGTCCTGCTGGATTTCCGGCATTGGGAGTGGATGGGCATCATCATCGGTGGAGTGGTCGCGTTGTTTGTCGCCGGTGCGGGAGTCTGGGCGGCATCCGCGTTCACCCGGCGCCGTGGCACGAGGTTGCTGAAGCAGGCCGCTCTCCTCGCGCGAAGGTGGAAGATGGGGGCTGCCCGCTCGCTGCCCAAGGCTGACGTCATGCGAGCCATGGGGAGAAGCCCGCTGTTCCGCTCCTTGGGCATGAAGCAGCAGATCGAATTCTCACGTCGGTTTGCACTCCGTCAGAGTGGACCTTGGAAGCCACTCGCGGCACGCGGCATGGATGAACCCTGCGTGGGACTGATCGTCCGCGGAACCGCTGCCGTAATCCAACGCGACGCCCGCGGAAAAAAGCGGAGGCGGCAACAGCTCGCGGAAGGTGATGTCTATGGCGCCCAGAGTCTGGTTGATCCGGACAATCCCCGGATGGAGGTGAAGAGCCTCACTCCGGTTCTTTCACTCACGCTGCCCTCCAAATTCTTTCAGGAGCGCATTGTCCAGCAACTGGGCGTGACGAAGGTCAACATCCTCACGAATATCTGTTCGTTTCTCCGATCCATCCCGATCTGCGCGTACTGGCAGCTTGCGTCCGTCATGCGTCTGGCAGAGGTCGCCACCACGCGGACATTCGAGCCGGGTGACAGGATCATACAATACGCGGATGATCCCCGGACGTTTCACATCATCTGGGAGGGATCCGTGGAAATGCTCCGTCACGGAAAGGTGGTCGAGCGGCGCGGGGAAGGGGATTCGTTTGGCGAGGTCGAACTCCTGCAAAACAGCGCCGCCACCGCTGACGTGGTTGCGATGGAACGGACACGTTGCCTGTGCGTCCCACGGATGGATTTCATTCAATTTGTGACCCACAACCATAATGTTGCGATGTCACTCGAGACGAGCTGTTCCCGGCGCCTGGGCCGCCGGATCTTTCCACTCCAACCCGCGTTCGAGGCCTGACGGGGCCGCTCAAGGTTCGGGACGCCGCCAGTCCGCAACGTCAGCTTCAGGCGAAGCGGTCAGATTTCCGCATCACGCACCGCGGCCGTCGGAGCGCGATGCGCCATCTTGGGAAGAAAGACTGTCAGCAGACCGATCAGCGGCAGAAAGGAGCAGACCTGGAACACGAACTGGATGCTCGTATGGTCCGCTATCCTTCCCATCACGGCCGAGCCGATGCCGGCCATGCCAAAGGCGAGTCCGAAGAACAATCCCGAGACGAGTCCCACCTTTCCAGGGAGCAGTTCCTGCGCATAGACCAGGATTGCGGAGAATGCGGAAGCCAGAACCAGTCCGATGACAACGCTAAGAAGGGCGGTCGCCAGCAACCCCACATGCGGCAGGATCAGCGTGAATGGAGCGACGCCGAGGATCGAAAGCCAAATGACGATCTTGCGGCCAAAACGATCTCCCACGGGTCCCCCGATGATGGTGCCGGCCGCGACTGCAAAGAGAAACACGAAAAGCAGCAACTGTGCATTGCGCGGCTGAACATGAAACCTATCGATGAGAAAGAAGGTGTAATAGCTGGTGAGGCTGGTCAGGTAGATGTATTTTGAGAAGATGAGCGCGATCAGCACGAGGAGCGCACGCAGTGTGACGCCCCGTGGGAACGGCATCGCGGCAGAGGCCCGGTTCGCGCGTTTTTCGACCCGCAGGACCCGCAGATGCATCTGATACCAACCGCCGATGCGAAGCAGGATCCCGATGGCCACGATGGCGAGAATCGCAAACCACAGGGCATGGGATTGCCCGTGGGAAATCACCACGATCGCCGCGAGCAGCGGGCCCAGCGAACTGCCGAGGTTTCCGCCAACCTGGAAAACCGACTGGGCCAGGCCATGCCGGCCGCCCGAGGCCATGCGCGCCAGGCGCGAAGCCTCCGGGTGGAACACGGCGGAACCGAATCCGATGAGCATGGAACTCGTCAGCACCACCGCGTAGTTGGGCGCCCGGGAGAGGCAGACGATCCCAATCAGCGTAATGGACATTCCGATACCCAGGGAGTAGGGCATCGGTTTCCTGTCAGTCAGGATTCCCACCAGGGGTTGCAGCATCGACGCCGTTCCCTGGAAGGCGAGGGTGATGAGCCCGACCTGCGCAAAGCTGAGCGCAAAATTGTGCTTCAGCAGCGGATAGATCGCGGGCAGCATCCCCTGGATGGTGTCGTTGAGGAGATGGGAGGCACTGAGCGCGAGCAGCACGCCGAGCGCGGTGGATTCCGCAGGAGAGGTGTTGTCTGTGGTGGTCAGCGTGGAGACGCGGGACATGTCGGAAAGAGAAGCCCCAATCTGGCGACCATGCAAACGGTTCAGCTTCCCACTGACTCCCCAGTCGCCAGTTTTCCCGACTCCACCACCCAGATTGCGAATGAGAGCAGTGCCAGACTCGCCATCAGCCGGGGGAGATCGGCGTGCTCATGGAAGAAGACCAGGGAGCAACCAATACCAAGGGGGATCTTCAGGTTGTTAAATACACTCAATGTACCCGCATTCACCCGCGTGGCGCCCAGATTCCAGAGAAAAAATCCCAGTCCCGACGCAATCGCACCAAGATATATGAGCACCAGCCACTGTGCCGGACTGGGTGTGAAGAGCGGCCAGGGCGTGACCAGCAGCGAGGCCAGGCCGGTGGCAACCGCAGCGCCGAGGGCCAGCCATGCGAAGATCTGGTGATCCTTCAATTCACTGGGAAATTGGCGATGCAGTCGACGGAAGACGAGTTGTCCCGCGGCAAAGCAGAGGTTGGAGGCCTGCACGAGCAGGAAGCCGCGGACGAGTCCGGCGGCATCCACGCGTTGCCAGGAGACGATGGCGCCACCCGCAACCGCGAGAACCCCGGCGAGCAGGAAGCGCAGCCGCCAACGACGCTCCAGCATTGCATCCAGAAGAGCCAGGTAGAAGGGCGTGAAAATCGTGAAGAGTGCGATCTCGTGGGCCTGCAGATACGCGAAGGCATGGAGGTAGAGAATGTACATCATCCCAAACTGGACCGCTCCAACCACCGCCAGCCGAAATGCGGAACCCGCCGGCAGGGCATGAAGTTTCAGGAACGGCAGGAATACCACGGAAGCCACGGCCATGCGGACGAAGGCGACGGCGACCGGATCAAGTCCGCCAAGCCGCCCCTTGATCAGGCCGAAGGAGAACGCCCAGATGAAGGAGACCGATAGCAACCAGATCATGCGGCAAGGAAGGGTCAGATGCGGAAAATGGCACCCAGCTTCTTGCCGAGAAGAACCGTCATCCCCACGATCGTAACACCCAGAAAGACCATCGCCCAGACACCCAGGGCGCTGGCGATGAACTTGCCATCCCCCAGCAGTTGGAACAGTTCGAGGATGGCCTTCGTGATCGGATAAAACACCTGCTTCTGCGCAAGAATGAGCGAGTCGCTCACCTCGAGCATGGCGAAGGCGAACGCCAGCAGCCCGCCGGCGATCAGGTTCGCGGTGATCAGCGGCAAGGTGATCCTGAACATCGCGCGCGAAGGGGTTGCCCCCAGGTTCTGGGCGGCCTCCTCGAGCGTCTCGCTCGTCTGCTGAAACCCGGCCGCCGCGGAACGCACCACGTACGGCAGACGCCGGATCGAGTAGGCGATGATCAACAGCACGGTCGGGTCCTTGGTGGGATTGAGGAACGAGAAGAGCCGCCCGTCCTGCGACATGGCCAGGTATCCGAACGCCAGCACGAGGCCGGGGACGGCCAGGGGAAGCATGGCCAGAAAATCCAGCACCTGGCGCCCCGGGACCCTGGACCGCACCACCACATAAGCGATCAGGATGCCGAGCAGAATGTCGATCACGGTGGAGATGCTGGCAAACTTGAGGCTGTTGGCGATGGCCGGCACCGTCAGGTCATGCCCCAAGGCGATATTGAAGTTTTCCAGGGTGAAACTGTGCGGGAGGAATGTCCCGTACCAGTCGTCCGAAAATGCAACCAACACGACGCCCAGATGGGGAAGGATGGCGAGAAAGGTGACCCCCACGAATCCCGCAGTGCAGAGCCAGGCGCGCAGGCGGCTGATCGCCCGCGGCCCGCCGCCTGACGTGGCCTTTGCCATCATCGCGTAGCTCTGGCGCCCGAAAAGCCCCTTGCCCAACGCATAGAGCAGCGTCGTTGACAGCAGCATCACCGCGACCAGCGCGTAGGGAAACGGGTTGCCGCCGATGTCCTTCAATCCGTAGAATATCTGGACGCTGGTGACGCGCGGATAGTCGAAGACGAGGGGTGTGCCGAGTTCGGTGAAGGACCAGATGAACACGATCGTACCGCCCGCGAACAGGCCCGACTTGATGAGTGGCAGCGTGATTCGGCGAAACCGTCGGAACCCCGTGCAGCCCAGATTCTGCGCCGCCTCCTCCAAGGCAGGATCAATGTTCGCCAGCGTGGCGACACAATTCAGGTAGAGGATCGGATAGAGCGACAGGGCGTTGACGACGACGATGCCCCAGAATTGATGCAGCGCGAACCAATCGTAAGTCCAGCCTTCGGGGCGCAATCCCAGATCGATCAGCAGTGCGTTGAATGCTCCATACTGTCCAAAAATCTGCTTGATCCCGATCGCTCCGACAAAGGGGGGCAGGATCATGGGAATCAGCACCAAGGAACTGAGGGCGGCCTTGCCGGGAAACACGAAGCGATCGCTGATGAATGCCAGGGGCACAGCAATCAGGAGTGCCAGCGTCGTGGTCGCGCAGGCCAGCAGAAAGGAATTCGTGAGGCCCTCGCGATAGAGCGGATCGGCGAGCAGCGCCAGGAAGTAGGCGAACGTGAGCTTGCCGTCGGCATCAATGAAGCCGCCTTTGAGTATCTGCAGGATCGGCCAGATGAAAAAGGCGGCGAAGAAGAGCGCAGTGACCAGGAAGACAATGCGCGCAACCGATTTGGACATGGGGAGGAAGTCTGCGCTGGCAGGTCAGGGTGCGGCAAGAAAGGATCCCAGAGTCATAATTAGGCAAGGCTAACTTTTCTGCTTGAATAAAACATTGGCGGTGATTTGTTGGGTGCATGACTCCTTGGTGGCGCTTCCGCATGATAAGAAGTGGTCTTGCGCTTTGGGTGGCACATGCGGGTATGGCAATTGCCGCGCCGCTGAAAGTGGTCACGACGACAACCATGATCACCGATCTGGTCAAACAGGTGGGGGGCGATTCCGTGACCGTGACGGGCCTCATGGGCCCGGGCGTCGATCCCCACCTCTACAAGGCGAGCGCATCGGACGTTGAGAAACTGACAAGGGCCGATGTCATTTTTTTCAATGGACTGATGTTGGAGGGGAAGATGTCCGAGCTCCTCACGCGGATGCAGACCTCCCGGCGGGTGGTAGCTGTCGCCCGTGACCTGCCGAAGGAACGCTTGTTTCATCCCGCGGCATTCGCCGGCCATCCTGATCCCCACATCTGGTTCGACGTGGCGCTTTGGATGCAGTGCATACCGCCCGTGGTCGAAACGCTGGCCACCGCCGATCCGGCACGAAAGGCGGATTACGCCGCCCGGGGCGTTGCGCTCACCCGAAAATTCCAGGCCTTGCACGCATGGGCCATCGCCAAGGCCGGCGAACTCCCGGTGTCCCGCCGGATTCTCGTCACCAGCCATGACGCCTACAGCTATTTTGGACGTGCCTACGGATTTCAAGTCATCGGTCTCCAGGGAATTTCCACGGTCAGTGAGGCATCGCTTTCGGACATGGCCACGCTGGTGGATTTCATCAGGGCACACAGGGTAAAGGCCGTATTCGTCGAATCGAGCGTGCCGCACGCCACCATCGAACGCATCTCCCAGGATGCTGGTGTGAAAATTGGAGGTGAACTGTTTTCGGACGCCATGGGGACGCCCGGCAAGCTGGAGAATGGATACGACCTCGGAACCTACGAGGGGATGATCAAACACAACCTTACGACCATCGTCGAGGCGTTGAAATAGAATGAGGCAAATGATCCGATGTCGCGCCGGGAAAAGTGGACAACGCGCGGATGCCGTGTTCGCCGCGTTCCTCATGATGACCTGTTCCCTCGACGCCGCCCGTGAACTCAGCACGGATCGTCCCGATTCGACGGAGAGCCCGTTCACTGTCGATGCGGGACGCCTGCAACTGGAAGTCAGTGCGGTCGGCTACGTGCGCGACCGTCACACGCCCGATCGCTCGGGAACGGATGCGGAAACCTGGAACTTTGCGCCTTTCAACCTGCGTCTTGGCCTCACCTCGCGCTGGGAGCTCCAGGTGGTGGGCGACGCCTATCTCAGGCAGAAGATCGTGGACCGGACATCGGGCCGACACATCCGTCGGCGTGGGTTCGGGGATCTCGCGCTGCGGTTGAAATACAATGCATGGGGCAACGACGGCGGCACGACAGCGTTTGGCCTGATGCCCTTCGTCCGGTTTCCGACGGCGTCAGATGACCTTGGCAGCGGTTCGCATGAAGGGGGCATTGTCCTGCCTTTTGCCATGGAAATGGGTTCCGGCATGAGCCTTGGCGCAATGACCGTATTCGAGATCGTGCGAAATGCCGCGGATACCGGTCATGAGGTTGTCTGGACCAACACGATCGTCCTCGGACGCGAACTTCGCGGGAACCTGGGCGGGTTTGTTGAACTTGCCTTGGAGACCGGGACAGGGAAGGCGTCTGCCAGCTTCAACACCGGTCTGACCTATTCGATCGGCAACGACCTTCAGCTCGATGCGGGTGTGAATCTCGGGCTGACACGCGCCGCGCCGGACCTCGGTTTGTTTGCGGGCTTTGCGCGACGCTTTTGACTCCCCATGACCTCACCTGACGCCCCGCTCGAAATTCACGACCTTACGGTTGCCTACCACAAGAAGCCCGTGCTCTGGGGCATTGACCTTCGCATTGCCGCCGGCCGCCTCATCGGGATCGTGGGTCCCAATGGCGCCGGCAAATCCACCTTGATCAAGGCATGCATGGGACTGCTGCATCTGCAGAGTGGATGGGTGAAGTTCTTTGGAGAGCCGTTCCATCGCGCGGCCCGACGGGTCGGATATGTGCCGCAAAGGGAATCCGTCGACTGGGACTTCCCGGTGAGCGTCATGGATGTCGTGCTGATGGGACGCTACGGTCGCCTGGGTTTGCTGCGTCGCCCTGGCAAGTCGGACAGGGACATCGCGCGCGCGTGTCTGGAGAAGGTGAATCTGCTTCCATATGCCAACCGGCAGATCGCCAACCTGTCCGGCGGTCAGCAGCAACGGGTGTTTCTCGCCCGCGCCCTGGCCCAGGAGGCGGACCTCTATTTCATGGACGAACCGTTCGCCGGAGTGGATGCGGCCACCGAGGCGGCGATCATCACAGTACTTCGGGAACTGCGGGACCGGGGAAAGACCATCCTGGTGGTGCACCACGATCTGCCCACTGCCCGGCAGTACTTCGACGACCTTCTGCTTCTGAATATGCACGTCGTCGCCTTCGGAAAAACGGAGGAGGTCTATACGGCGAAACTTCTCCAGAAAACCTACGGTGGCCGCCTCACCATCCTGAGCGAGGTCGCCCAAGCGCTCGGCGCCCACGGGACATCCCGCTAGGAACAAGATGAACCTCCAGCACGATCAACGTGGCGCCGCCGGGTCCCCCATGAGTGCGGACGAGGCCGACGTGGCGCGATGTCCCGCGGTCAGGGCCGCCCGTCTGCTTCGATATCGGTTCCGGCCATCCAGCCATCCATCTGCGCTCCTGTGCATCATGGCCGTCCTGTTTCTGGCGATCGCATCGACGGCACATGCCGCCGGCGTGCGGGATTATGTGGAGGTTGACTGGGCTGCACAGATTGTCCGCTTCCTGACGCTGCAGGATGCCTCCGTGCGTTATGCGCTCGTCGGCTCCGTCCTGCTCGGCCTGGGCTGCGGGTTGCTGGGCAGCTTCATTGTTGTCAGAAAAATGGCATTGCTTGGCGACGCGCTTTCGCACGCGGTCCTGCCCGGCGTGGCCATTGGATTCCTCTGGAACATGACCAAGGACCCCCTCGCTATTCTCATCGGCGCGAGCATTGTCGGGCTCATGGGTGCGTTCCTGGTGTCCGCGATTTCACGCACGACACGCCTCAAGGAAGACACTGCGCTCGGGTTGGTGCTGGCGACGTTCTTCGCCGCGGGAATCTGCCTTGTCACCATGATTCAGCGGCTGCCAACCGGAAACAAGAGCGGCCTCGACAAGTTTCTTTTCGGGCAGGCTGCCGCACTCGGCCCGGACGACATCGCACTCATGGGCACCGTGACGACCCTGTCGGTCTTGCTGGTCCTGGCATTCTACAAGGAACTGCTCGCCACGAGTTTCGATCCGGGATTCTCCAGTGCGATCGGGATGCCGGTCAGATGGATCCACCACGGTCTGATGCTGGTCCTGACCGCCTCGCTCGTGATCTCCCTCCAGGCTGTCGGTGTGGTATTGGTCTCGGCAATGTTGATCACCCCTGCCGCCACAGCCTATCTTCTCACCGACCGGCTGCACAGGCTGGTGCTGCTTGCCGCAGCCTTCGGCATACTGGCAGGCGTGTTTGGGGCGTTTCTTTCCTTCGTCGGCCCGAGCCTGCCCACCGGGCCGCTCATGGTAATTGGCGCGAGCACACTTTTCTCCACGGCATTCCTCTTCGCTCCGCGCCATGGAATCTTGGCCCGCTGGCTGCGGCGACGCGCCGGTGCGGCGCAAACGCAGCGCGAGAATACCCTCAAGGCCATGTTCCACGTGCTGGAGAACCAAGGGCATCGCACTGAGGGCGTCACACTGACTGAACTGGCCTCCCGACGGCGCGAGACGCTCGATGAGGTGGAACGGCAGGGCCGCGACCTTGTGAAACACGGGCTGGCCGGCCTCTCCGGAGATGCCCTCTATTTCACGCCTGCCGGCCGCCGGAGGGCAGGGGAGATCGTGCGCAACCACCGCCTCTGGGAGCTCTATCTGACCCAGTCGGCCAACATTGCCGCCGACCACGTCCACGACGACGCGGAAAAGATCGAGCATGTTCTCGGCGAATCCGTGGTGCGCGCCTTGGAGCGCAGGCTGGGTTACGCAACGGTCGATCCGCACGGACGAACGATTCCAACGGCCCAAAGCATTCACGGCGAGGGGCCCGCGGGCAGCGAAGGCCGTCACCCGCCGTCATGAGCACATTGAT
Source organism: uncultured Opitutaceae bacterium (assembly GCA_964583635.1). Classification (GTDB taxonomy): domain Bacteria; phylum Verrucomicrobiota; class Verrucomicrobiia; order Opitutales; family Opitutaceae; genus UBA6669. The sequence continues at coordinate 25,880 of CAZOXB010000006.1, forward strand.
CCCTCCCTTTGATGCCCATGCGGTCTTGGTGGCTCCGTGGACCGAGAGCATTTCCCTCTACGGATGGATCGCCGCCATGGGATTTGCCGTGGCGGGCGCCTGTGGCATGGTGGGAAATTATCTCATGCTGCGCCGCATGGCCCTGATGGGTGATGCCGTCAGCCACAGCGTCCTGCCGGGACTGGTGGCGGCCTTTCTCATCTCCGGCAGCCGTGGCACGGTGCCCATGTTCGTGGGCGCCCTCGCAGCCGGTGCCGTCACATCGATCCTTATTGAAACGATTCACAAACGCACTCGCGTGAAGCAGGACGCCGCCATGGGGATCGCCTTTTCGACGCTGTTTGCCATCGGCGTGGTCATGACCAGTCTTTTCGCAGGCCAGGTCGATCTGGATGCCGAGTGCGTGCTGTACGGGGAAATCGCCTTCGTTCCTCTTGAGCCAATGGTCACGCTGGGTTCCGTTCCGCTCGGTCCGATTCCTTTTGTGCGCATGGCCGGCGTCATGGCCGGGGTTGCCTTGCTGGTGCTCGCGTTTTACAAGGAACTCCTCGTCAGCGCATTCGATCCCGGGCTGGCCAGGTCCATGGGTGTGAATCCGGGCATCATGCATTATGGATTGATGGCGGCCCTTTCCATCGTGGTGGTCAGCGCATTCGAATCGGTTGGGGCCATCCTCGTGATTGCGATGCTGATCCTGCCCGGGGCAACCGCGTCGCTGCTGTCGACCCGGCTGCCGGTCGTGCACCTCCTCTCGCTGATCCATGCGGCGCTGAGTGCGTGGCTGGGCGTGACCCTGGGGGTGTGGCTGGATTGCTCGATCGCCGCCGCGATGGTCGTTGCGGGAGCGGCCCTCTTTGCGATCGTCTGGATCCTGAGTCCGCGGGAAGGTTTGTTTCTGCGCTGGCGGCGGCGCCACATGACGCCCACGTCCGAGAGCCCGGCCTGATGCGACTCTGAAATCTCAAACTTGAGATTTCAGACGTTCGCCAGGAGTGCCCAAACAGTGCGGACAGCTCACCCCCTCAACTTGATCCGGATGCGCCCGGGTTTCCCCGTCGATCGGCATCTGGCACTGTGGGCACATGACCGAGTGGGTCTCCCGCAAGGTCGGATCCAGTCCCACCCTCTGGTCAAAGACGAAGCATTCTCCGTCGTAATGGGCTCCTCCACATTCCTCGAAGTATCTGAGGATACCGCCATCGAGTTGGAGGACATTCCGGAAGCCTTGCCGTTCCATGAACGGTCCGGCCTTCTCGCAGCGAATCCCACCGGTGCAGAACATCACGAGCGGGCGCTCCTTCCAAGCGTCCGGCATCCTTCGCACCGCGTCCGGGAAATCACGAAAATGGGCGATGCCCGCCGCCGCCGCACCCTTGAACGTACCCATGCGCACCTCGTAATCGTTGCGCGTGTCAAGCAGCGTCACATCGCGCCCTTCGTCCAGCCATCGCTTCAGCTCGCGCGCTGAAATCTTCGGCGAGGTCCCTCGGGCCGGTTCAATGCCTTCGACTCCGAAGGCAATGATCTCCTTCTTGATCTTCACCCGCATCCGGTCGTAGGGCCGATCCGCACTCCCGCTGCGCTTGGCAACCATGTCCTCGAGTCCCGGAATCGAATGCAACTCGGCGAGCAGGTTCTCCGCAGCCGACGGAACGCCGGCCACGAAAAAGTTGATGCCCTCCGCACTGAGCAGGATGCTCCCGCAGAGGTCCCGGGCACGGCACAATTCAAGCAACCGCGCCTTCATCTCCACCAGACCGGAAAGGGGCGTGAACTTGTAACCGGACAGATGGACAAACGGTGCCATGCGGTCGGGGGTGCCCGCATTCTTAGGTGTCGGGCATGGGGTCAGGGATGCCATCATCGCACGTCGGTTCAATAGCTGCGGGAAAATCCCAACGTGAATCCGACGGCGTCGATTCCCGGATTCGGTTTGGTCTGACCACCGTTGGACATGTGCTGAAAGAGAATGCCGGCGCTGATGCGCCGATCGGGTTTGATCACATGCTCAAGGCAGCCTCGTGCAAACCAGTGCAGGGTGAAGTCCTGGCCTTGTCCGCCCTTGACCCCACGGGAATCCAGCAGTCCAAAGCCGCCGCCCGCGCCACCCACCAGTCCCCAGGTCGCCCGACGGTTCCACAGTTCGAGCGAAGGCGAACCCGCGACTGCGATGTAATGCGATTCGGGCCCCTGGTCGATCCAGGTTCCCATCAAAGTCAGACGATGGCGAAGCCGCAGGCGCAGTCCGTCACCGAGATCCACCCCAAGGGCCTCCCGCGAGCGCCAGGAGATTTGAGTCGGAAAGAGGCGATATGACAGGGGCGTTCCGGTGCCCACCTGCCAGACGACGCCCGCTTCGATGTCGATGGAGTGTCGCTCCCATGGCGGAATCCCCGCGCTCGCGGATTGAGCGCTGACCGATACCGCAGGCGCAGCCGCCCCGAGAAGGGTGAGCCGGATCAACCGGAGAAGTTTTATCATGTGAACTCGAAGCAAGGAAGCGCTGCGAAGCGCCCCGGCAGCAGAGCGGCGATGGATGAAATTGTCACCCTCCAATCGTGAATCGCTGATAACCTCCGCCCCAACCATTGATTTCGGCGGCCGTTTATCGTATCACTGGCCGGATCGCTCCAAGGAATTCCAGCACCCATGCTCGTCAGCACTCAAAACCTTGCCGCTCACCTGCACGATCCGGATTGGATCATTTTCGACTGCCGCCATAACCTCGGCGAGGTGGCGAGGGGACGGCAGCTCTACCTTGAAGGACATCTGCCGGGGGCGCATTTTGCCGGGATCGAGACCGACCTCTCCGGTGCAAAGACGGGTTGGAATGGACGCCACCCGTTGCCTTCGCCCGCCGATTTTCTGGAGTTTCTCGGACGCCACGGCGTGACTGCTGATTCCACGGTCATCGCTTATGACGACATGGGAGGCGCCTTCGCGGCACGTCTCTGGTGGCTCGCCCGATGGGTCGGACACCGGCGTGCTGGATTGCTGGATGGAGGCATTGTTCGCTGGAAGGCAGAGCATCGCGCCCTTTCCACAGATGAACCTCCGCCCCGTAGGCCCCATCCGCTGCCTGGCAGTGCGGATGCGAGCCAGGTCACTCTGGTCGGTGACATCATGCGGCACACGAACGATGACGAGATACTCATCCTGGATGCGCGCGCCCCCGAGCGGTATCGGGGTGACGTTGAACCGATTGATCCAGTTGGCGGTCACATTCCCGGCGCAGGCAACCGATTCTTCACGGCCAATCACAATCCGGATCTCACCTTCAAGCGGCCCGACGAACTCAGGCGGGAGTTTGATGCGCTTCTCCGGTCGCGCCGCCCCGCTTCTGTGGTGCATTACTGCGGTTCCGGCGTCACCTCCTGCCTAAACCTGTTCGCCATGGAGCAGGCCGGCCTCACCGGGTCGCGGCTTTATGCCGGTTCATGGAGCGAGTGGGTCGCGGATCCGTCCAGGCCGGTGGCCCGCGGTGCTAGTGCCGGCCAGCCCACCAGAGGAAGAGAATGACAACCGCAAGGATGCCGAGCGTCGCGAAGGCGATCTTGATCCAGCTCTTCGGATAGTCGCCGGCAATCGATCCGGTGTATCCATTGATCACACACTGGAAACTCTTGCCGTGATAATCGTAGCTGACCATCCAGATCGGCACGAGGATGTGCTTGAACGTCTGCGCTGAAAACGCCGCTCGCACATTCAAGTCCCGGTGCGTATCCCCGGGGACGCGGGCCGCACACAGGCTGGTTGTCTTCGCCTCCATTGCGGTGCGTGCCGCTTGGGCGGCACCAGGCAGGTCGATCTGGTAGCGTTCCACCACCCAGCCGGACAGGAAGCTCGGGTTGTAGGGAATCAGCTCCGCGGTGGGAAAGGGTTCCACCTTCTGCAGCAGGTGCGGATGCACGCCTCGCGAGGCACTTACCAGTTCATCGTCGAAGAAGTGGTCCAGCGATCCCGAGGTGGGATACCAGCGCACTTTGCGCACCTGCCGCGTCTGCAGATTCCCTTTCGCATCCCGAAACGTCTCATTCTCGTAATAGTAATCGCCGGAAACCGCAGTCCAATCCGCATGCACTTGGGCGTCAAAGGTCCAGTACGGAATGTAGAGCCCCTTGACCGTATCCGTCATGGCCGCCTTCTTGAGTCGATTCGGCGCGAACCAGCGGGACCCATACCACAGGCGGATGGAATCGCGAACCTGGGAGTCGCTGATCTTCAAGGGAAGCAGGCTCTCGGGCCGGAACGACTCCTTGATCTCCTCGTAGGGAACCAAGGCCGAGGAGCCGCAGAAGTCGCAGCGCTGCGCGACATTCTTCTCGTCAAACACGGAGATGGCCTGACAGGACTGGCACTTGACTTGGGTCTTCTTCGCCTGCCAGCCACGGGCGGAGTCGGGGATGTTGCGCAACGCCTGGACGAGTTCGTGCTCGACGATCGCCTCGGGCGTCTGGCTGAAGCCGGTCAGTTCAACGGAGGCCGGGGACGTGGTTCCGCAGAAGCTGCAGACCAGTGCTTTTTTGGCGGGATTCCATGTCGCTTCGGCACCGCAGGAGGGGCACGAGAACTTGGAGCGGGCCTGTGCTTCCATGAGGGAGTCTCGGCAGCGCCTGACCGGAGGCTCAGCTGTTCAGAAACGTATCGAGGGCGGAGCGCGTGATTCGCCAGGTCGAGCCGATCTTCTTTCCTTTGAGCGCGCCCGATTCGAGCTCCGCAAGGACATCGGCCTCGGTCACACCCAACACCTGCGCGGCTTGCGCCGGCGCAAGGAGATCCAGTGCCGGAGCGGCCGCCGGTGGTTGCGCAGGCGAGGCTACCGTGACCGGAGGCCCCCCGGCGGGGGGTGTTCCCTGCGGTCCGAAAAGGCCTCCCGGTTGATTCATCATCTGCTGCGCCATGCCGAAGCCCATGGCGAGTTCGGCCGCCGTGCCCGCCGCGCCGGCGCCTCCGCCTCCCTTGCCCAGGCTTTCGGCCATCTTGAATTTGACATAGTCGTTGAGATTGCCAATCGCCGCCATGCTCGAGCGCTTGTCGATCGCCTGCTCAACTTCCGGCGGGACGGAGATGTTTTCGATGATGAAGCTGCCCAGCTCCAGCCCGTACTTTTCCTGCAGAGCCGGATTGATGATCGGCAGCAGCGCTTCGCCCAGTTCACCGTAGCGCGCCGCGATGTCCAGCGCCGGAACCTTGGAGTTGGCCAACGCATCCGTGAACACGCTCACCAGACGCGAGCGCATCGTGTCGGCGAATTCATCCAGGCGGAAATGATGATCGGTCCCCGCCACCTCCTTGAGAAAGGTGCGGACATTGCTGATCCGGAAATCATAGGTCCCGAACGCGCGCAGCCGGACAATGCCGAAATCGGCATCACGCAGCATGACGGGATTGGCGGTACCCCATTTGTTTCCCGTGAAAAGCCGCGTGTTGACGAAATAGACGTCGGCCTTGAAGGGGCTTTCGAAGCCGTATTTCCATCCCTTGAGCGTGGAAAGGATCGGAATGTTGTCGGTGGTGAGTGTGTGTTTGCCCGGGCCAAAGGTGTCGCCGAACTGCCCGAGATAGATGAACTGGGCGGTTTGTGATTCGCGCGTTATCAGCTGCGCGCCGCGTTTGATTTCCTTGTCCTGATCGGGAAAACGCCAGGAAAGCGTATCGCGGGAATCATCCTCCCATTGAATGATTTCGATGAACTGTGACTTGATGTAATCGAGGAGGCCCATGTTGGAAAAGAGATGAGGGATTAGGGGATAAACACGGGAAAACCCGTTGAGTTGCGAATAAAAATCACGACCGTCGTTCCTGCGGCAAATTTGCAGCATTGCACGGAAAGGCTTTCCCTCGGGCCGTGCTTCGGTCAGTTCATCCCTTCCATCCAGCATTCCTTTCATGGCTTCACCTGTCACGGATCTCATCCCGCACCGTCCTCCCTTCCTCTTTGTCGACGATATCGTCTCAGAATCCCCCGACGGCCTTGTCGCCCGTCGCACCTGGCGCGCCGACGAGGATTTCTACCAGGGGCACTATCCCGGCGCACCGATCACGCCGGGGGTGCTCCTTTGCGAAGCTGTCTTTCAGGCGGGAGCGGCATTCCTCTCCCGACAGGCGCTCGCTGAGAAGACGGCGTTGGGAGCCGGTGTGCCGCTGCTCGCCAAAATCAGCGATGTGCGTTTCCGCAATCCTGTTTTCCCGGGCGACACGATACTGATTGAAGTCAGGCGTAAGGACGTGATGGGAGGATTCACGATCATGACCGGCTCTGTGAAGAAGCCCGACAACACGCGCATCCTCAATGTCGAGTTTGCGGTGGCATGGAAGGCGCCTTCCGGCGGTCTGGGCACCTTGCATCCGCCAAAGGCTTCCTGAACCGCAGATCATGCCGGACTTTCTCTCACTTGGCGGAAAAACCATCGTCGTCACCGGCGTTGCCAATCGCAAGAGCGTCGCCTGGTTTGTCGGCAAGGCGCTCGAAGGGCAGGGCGCCCGCGTCATCTACAGCGTGCGATCCGAGCAGCGCAGGGCCGCCGTTAAGGATCTGCTGAAGGAACGGCCGGTGTTCGTCTGTGACGTCGGGCAGGAGGGCGCGGCGGAACGCCTGGCCAAGGAAATTTCCGCCACGGGCGTCACCGTAATCCACGGGTTGGTGCACTCGATCGCCTTCGCGAATTACTCCGAAGGCTTCAAGCCGTTCCAGGAAACCAAGCGCGGCGACTTCCTGGAAGCCACCGCGATCTCGTCCTTCTCGCTGGTGGAGCTCGCCCGCGCCTTCAAACCGCTGCTGGACCCGCAGGCGTCCGTCGTTTCGATCGGGATTTCCTCGCTGCTGGTCACGCCCGACAACTACGGCTACATGGGGCCGATCAAGGCCGCACTCGAATCGACCTCACGTTTCCTGGCAAAATCGTTCAGCGCGACCAGCGAGGTTCGCTTCAATGTCGTCGGTGCGGGCCCGCTCAAGACGAGTGCCTCGGCGGGGATCCCGGGATACCTCGAAAGCTACCTCTACGCGGAAAAACTCACCTTTCGCAAACGTGCGCTCTCCACCGAGGAGGTTGCCAACGCGGTGCTTTTCCTGCTCAGCCCGCGCAGCAGCGGCGTGAACGGCACGACGCTGGTGGTCGACGCGGGTCTCGGCTCCAATGCCTTCGACGCGGAGGTGATCCGGCTGGCGATGCGGCCGGAGAACAAATAGTCATCCCGGCAGCGTCATGCGTTTCGAACACACCTGCCTTGAATCGCTGGCAACGGCGCTGCCGACGGAGATTCTGAGTTCCGCAGAGATCGAGCGCCGACTCGAACCGCTGTATCGGCGCCTCAATCTGCCCGAGGGCCGACTCGAACTGATGACCGGCATCCGCGAGCGCCGCATCTGGGCGCGTGGCACGCTGCCGTCCGACGCCAGCGCCCAGGCGGGACGTGCGGCGCTGGCGCGTTCGGGTGTGCGCCCGGATCAGATCGACCTGTTCATCCACAGCGCGGTCTGCCGCGACATGCTGGAGCCAGCCACCGCCGCCTTTGCCCATCGCAAGATCGGCCTGCCGGCGCACACCCAGATCTTCGATCTATCCAATGCCTGCCTGGGTTTCCTCAATGCACTCACCGTGGCCGGAAGCATGATCGAGGCGGGACAAATTCGCTGCGCATTGGTCGTAGCCGGTGAAAACGGCCGTCCGCTGGTGGAGCAAACTCTGGCCACGCTGCTCGAAAAGCCGCTGACGCGAAATGAGATCAAGCCGTATTTCGCCAATCTGACAATCGGATCGGGCGCCGTCGCCGCTGTTGTCTGTCATCGCTCGTTGCTGGTCGGCGGACGCAAAGCGCACCGGCTGGTGGGCGGGGTGGCCCGGTCCGCCACGGCGCACAGCGATCTCTGCAAGGGCGACACCCATGGCGCAGACGCGCTGGCCATGCAGACCGACTCGGAGCGCCTGCTCGACGCGGGCGTGGCGCTGGCCAAAGAAACCTGGGATGAATTCTGCCGCGTCGTGGACGGCACCGCGGCGGAATTCGCGCGCTACATTTGCCACCAAGTTGGCAACACCCATCGTCGCCGTCTCTACGAGACGCTCGGGCTGGATCTGACCAAGGACTTTTCTACCTTCGAAACCCTCGGAAATATGGGTTCGGTCTCGCTGCCGGCAACGCTCGCCGCCGCCATCGAGGCGGGTGAAGTCAGGCCGGGACAGCGGGTGGCGCTGCTGGGAATCGGCAGCGGCCTGAACTGCCTCATGCTCGCGCTCGAATGGTGACGCCCGCTACACTTCCTCCGGCCGTGCGCGAGTTGTACCCGTTCACGCCGTCTGTGTTCACCACACCGCGAGGCGCGCGCCTGAGCTACCTCGACGAAGGGCCGCGACGCGACGAGGCGGTGGTGATGTTGCACGGAAATCCCACGTGGTCGTTCTATTATCGCAACGCCGTGCTGGCCCTCCGACCGCGTCATCGTTGCCTGGTTCCGGATCACATCGGCATGGGCCTGTCCGACAAGCCCGAGACTTATCCGTACACGCTCGCCACGCGGATCGCCGACGTGGAGGCCTTGGTGGCGTCGCTCGGGATAAAAAAAATCCACCTGATCGTCCACGACTGGGGTGGCGCGATCGGGTTCGGCCTCGCGGTCAAGGACCCCGCGCGCATCGGACGCATCACGATCCTGAACACGGCGGCGTTCCGCTCGCAGCGCATCCCCGCCCGCATCGCGCTGTGCCGCTCGCATCCCTTCGGCACCTGGATTGTCCGCGGCCTGAATGGTTTTGCCCGCCCGGCCGTCACCATGGCCATGCACACCCGTCGCTTGACCGCCGCCGAGAGGCAAGGGTACCTCCTGCCATACGACTCCTGGAGCCACCGCGTGGCGGTGGACGCCTTCGTCAAGGACATCCCCCTGGAGCCGGGCCACGTCTCCTACGCCACGCTCCAGGCAATCGAAACCGGCCTTTCCCAGTTTCGCGCTCACCCCGTGAACATCGTCTGGGGAGGAAAAGATTTCTGCTTCAACCGCCCCTTCCTCGAAAGGTGGAATTCATTCCTGCCGCAAGCCACCGTGACGCTGCTGCCGGACGCCGGTCACTACGTCCTCGATGACGGCGGCGAGACGGCCATCCAGTGTCTGCTGAGCCACCTTTAGGAGGGCCACGGTCCCTCGTGGCCGCGGGAACGCCCTTGGCGTGCCCACGCCAGCGCAAATCAAGCCATCCTGCCTTTCCCCGCTCCGCATTCTGTGGTTCACCTCCGGAATTTGGGCCACAGAGTGCAGGAATACGCAGAATCAGACCAAGACATCCGAGCGTTGCTGGATGCTTTTCCTCTCCTCGTGGCATATCTGATCTTAGCGCCATTCCGGCCTGACCCCGTTCGGTTGCTTCGCAATGTCGAAGGCGATGAGACTGTCCGCACCGTGACGATGAGCGGAGCAACCACCACGGTCACGACGACGCTTCCGGGTATGGCCAATCCCGAGATCGAAGTTTCGGTCAATGGCTTGCTGACCAGCCATACCGGCCACGACGGTTTGGCCACGATCACACAGTACGACGCATTGCATCGTCCATGGAAGACGACCGATTCCCGGAACAATGTGACCACTCGGGCCTACCGTACCGGTACTTCCCTGATCTCTTCACTGACCGATGCCGCGGCCAAGGTGACCCTCTTCGATTACGATGTGGCCGGTCGGCAAACAAAGTTGACGGACGCCACGGGGCAATCGACCTATTTTGCCTACAATGCCCGGGGGCAGATAGTCCGACAGTGGGGCGGCGGTGCCTACCCGGTTGCGTATTCGTACCATTCGACCTTCGGCGAGCGTGTGTCGATGCAAACCTATCGGGCCGGCAGCAACTGGTCGGCCGGTTCCTGGCCGGAAAGCTCCACCGGATCCGCCGATACCACGACTTGGACCTACGACGAGGCGTCCGGACTTTTGTGGCAAAAAGCCGATGCGGTCGGCCGGACGACAACCTACGACTACAATGTCCGTGGCCAAACTGCGTCACGGGATTGGGCAAGGTTCTTGCCCAGCAGCGGCAGCACGCGCTTGAAAACCTCTTACAGCTACGACGGTAACACCGGCGAGTTGACCTTCGTCAGCTACAACGACGCTGAGGAGACGCTCCCGACCGCGCCGGTCAGCTACGAATACACCCGGCTTGGTCAGGTCAAGAAAGTCACGCAGGCGGGTGCTCAGGGAGGGATAGGGGAACGCACCTACGTTTATGGCACGAGTCAACCTTGGCGGCTTTCCCGTGAGGAGCTTGGCGGTTTCTATGCGAACCGGATACTAACGACCAAGTACAATGAGGTCTCGGGCGAAGGCGGCAGCTATGGGCCGCACACCGTTGGATCCGTGAAGGGCCGTCCTGCCGGCTACCGGCTGGGAATCTCCGGCAACGAGGACCGCGATCTCGACCTGAGCCGGACGTATTCCAATCAGGGGCGCTTCATCGGCGTGAACATGAGCCTTGAAAAAGGCGCGGTCCGGGACTTTGTCTACACCTATCATGCTTCTGCTTCGCTCCTGTCCGGCTACAGCATGGGCACCGGCTTCCTGTTCGAATATGCCTATGAAGCCACCCGCGATCTGGTCAGCCGGGTGGAGGGCAAATGGAACGGAGCGAGCGTGACGCGCTTCGACTTCACGTACGATGACCGGCGGCAGCGCCGCACGGCGAGACAGAGCGGAATCGCATTTGCGGACTATTACAGTGGCACCGCCTACGGTGCAGTTTACCGGTACTATGCCTATAACGGCCGGGGAGAGGTGGAGACCGCCGCGATGTACCGGGGAGAGCCCTCCCCGGGCTCGCCGTCAGTCGCCGATGAATTGCCGGCCCGGCGCTTCGAATACCGGTATGATCAGTTCGGCAATCGCCTGTCGGTGGGATCAGCGGGCAATGCCACCCAGGACGATGCGTACGTGCCCAACGCGCTCAATCAGTACGTGAGCAGGGAGAACAAGACCGTGAAGGTTCTGGGCACGGCGAAGCCTCAGTCCGGCGTAACGGTGCTCGGAGCGGGGACGACCGGCAAACGCGACCGCGCGTTTGGTGCTGAGTTGACGGCAAACAACACGGCGGGACCGGCACGCGGAAGCGTGACGGTGGAGGCAACCCTCCCTGGCGGCGGAGCCAGTCTGGTGCGGACCGTCACGCGGGATTATTTCATCCCCAAGCGCACGCAGACTTTCACCTGGGATCCCGATGGCAATCTCCTCTCCGATGGCGTCTGGCAATACACCTACGACGCGGAGAACCGGCTGGTGCGCCAGCAGAGCCTCTTGCCTTCCGGACTCGGATTCACCCGGCTGCGTCTGGACTTCACGTACGATCATCTGGGCCGACGGGTTCAGAAGCGTGTCTACGATCTGGAAACCTCGACCGAGACATTGGGCCGGCGGTTCATTTACGAGGGCTGGCAACTGATCGCCGAGACGGACCTGTCCGGGAACCTGGTGCGCAGCTATACATGGGGGCTGGATTTGACGGGCAGCCTTGAGGTCAGCGGCGGCGTGGGAGCACTGCTCCAGCTCACCAACCACCACGGCGGCGGAGCCACTACCAGCTACCTCCCGACCTATGACGGCAACGGCAACGTCGCCGCCCTCATGCGGCAGGACGGGGTGATGGCGGCGGTGTACGAGTATTCGCCATTCGGGGAGACGCTCCGGGCCACGGTGTTTGATGGGGCCGTGGCCGACAATCCAGTCCGCTTCTCGACCCGGTACACCGATGTCGAGACCGGACTGGTCTATTATGGGTTCCGGTACTACGCACCGGCCTTGGGCCGCTTCATCAACCGGGATCCGAAGGGCGAGGACGGCGGCTTGAACCTCTATGGATTTGTCGGCAACGACCCGCTTGGAAGAACGGATCGTCTGGGGCTGGAAGACTCGGTGATAACCCTGCCTCCGGTTCAGGTCGATGCCAGACCCCTTCCACCGACCGATCCCTCCTTCGGCTTGGGGTTGCTTTCCGGACAGTACATCCGCGCCAATGCCGGCTTTGGCGTCATCTTCACTCCACGGGACAATACCAGCTTCGGACGTCAAGCCAATGATCTCATCGATCGCTATCGCATCAAGGACCTGCTCACCCGCAAGAGCCACGTAAAAGCTGAGGTGCTCTGGGTTCTGATTGCCGATCCGACCAGTCCCCTCGCACACCTCATCCTTCGCTCCTTCGACGAGCATCCGTTAGCCCCGAACAGTCCAGGCTTTGGCCAGCAATTCCTAGACGGGGCAAACATTACCATGCGTAATATGCTGGGCATGCAATCGGGGGAGAATGCTGTCATCGCATTTAGAAACGGGCAGTATCTCGAAGCTCTTGGTTGGGAAATTACCGGCATTGGACAAGCAGCTGCGACGCTAATTCCGTTTTCGAATGTGATTTCGCGAACTTTGAGTGCGGCAGAAACGACCCTTTCCAGTCTATTTACTAGGGCTGGTGCCGCAGAGAACGCAGGCGCGAAACTGTTCCACTATACGAGCGAGCGAAATGTCGCGGGTATCTTGGAAAATGGCTTACGACCTGGAGCTGGTGGGAAAGTCTTTACCACGCCGGCGGGCAATCTGACGCCGATGCAGGCGCAGATTGAATTGGCATTGTCGCCAAATCGCGGGTTGCCCGGTGCGGTCTTTGAAATCGACACGGCCGCGCTCCGGCAACTGGGCATCAATCCTTCGGGTGGCCCGATGCGGGTTCTGCCCACAACAAACGCTGCGGGTGTTGGTGTTGAAGTGATCTTCAACACGCAGATTCCTCCTTCGGCCTTGAGGCTTGTTCCAGGCGGTCCGCCATGAGCGCGTGCGAGGCAACAACGTGGCTTGAAGGTGAACTGAAAGGCTTTCCGGAACGAGCCGGTGGCGAGGAGCTTTACCGCTTCTTCGTTCGCATCACAGGCAAGCCACTCTCCACCGATGCAGAAGATCGACAGGCGTTAATTGACGCACTGCGGGAGTGGCTTGGCGTCCGAACAGAGCCAAGGACCATGTTGGCTGTTGAAATAGCCGCGGCGCACGGATTGTCGGAGCTGCGGCATGATATCGAGCTATTGCTCAGCGACGTGAAAGCTGGGAAGGCGTTCCTGCCCTTCTACTCGCAAACGATCGAGAAGGCGCTTCAGCGAATGTCTGTGGCGAGCTAACGCTCGGTTGAGTAGCGGAGAACAATGGAATTTACCCAGGAGCAAGTTGACGCTCATAACGCGCTCACAACGGCGGGTGCGGCGATTGTGAAGACTCACGCGCTCATCGGTGAGCGATCGACGCAGGAGCCGCCCGGCTTTTTTGCGCGGCGAGAAATAAAAAAAGGAATCCATCTCTATACCGAGGCGCTAAAAATAAATCCTGAAGGATGGTCATCAATGTGGGCGCTCGGGAAGTTGCACCAAAGGCTCGGTGAAAACGCGGAGGCCCTGACGTGGTTCACCGAGGCCCACCAGATCAAACCCGACCAGATCGACGTTTTGCGTGAGGCCGGGATCGCTGCGTTAAACGTCGGTGCAAAAGAGGAGGCGCTGAAACTGTGCTTCGCTGCCGTTCGACTGGCTCCCGATGATCTCGGGTTGCAGAGCAATTTAGCTTTGGCCTATCTGCTGGCACGTGACGATGAGCACGCTGAGGAATGCGCCAGAGTCGCCGTGTCTCGTGCTCCGCAAGATGCCCCATCGCGAGCGGTCCTCGCTCTTGTCCAGGACGTGCGCCAAGGGAAAAAACAACGACCGGAACGTCTCGGCGAAGTAGGCTAGCGTTTCGCTCGCGCTCACAACAACGCGGATCCAAGCGGCACACGTCGCGCCAGCGGCGAGCTGTGCCTGGGAAAGTCCGGCGTCCTTGCGGAGCGTGGCGGGAAACCCTAATGGGGTCAGGTAACATGAGTGTCATCTAAGGATAGAAGCCGTCCCGATAGTCGGGA
>CAZOXB010000007.1:0-37312 GCA_964583635.1 uncultured Opitutaceae bacterium
CTCGCGGGCGCGATGGAGGCTGCCTTCTGCGTCCTTGCGATCGACCATGGCTTCATTCCCGGTTGTGCACATCTGATGGAAATCGATCCGGTTTGCGACGGATTGAACCTGCCGCTCACCTCGCTCGACGAGGCTCCCTCCCTGGTGCTGAACAACAGCAGCGGTTTCGGCGGGAGCAATGTCTGCCATCTGCTCCGCAAACCGCGATGACGTGCGCTTGGGGCCAGGCCCGGTCGGAACCGGGGGCGACACGTCGCCGTTGCCAGCGGGTGGTTATTCTGCCCCACTGACGGCTGCCGCGCCATGTCCGACCCGCTCCTTCTTCGCCTGAAAACCCTGATCGTCACCACGCTCAAGCTGGATGACGTCAGGCCCGAGGACATCCCTGACGATGAACCCTTGATCGGGTCCACCCGCTTTGGCCTCGACTCGATCGACGCCCTCGAACTCGTCCTCGCGCTCGAAAAGGAGTTCGGGATCAAGATCGGCAACAGCGAGGAGTCGCGCAATGCGCTGGCCAGCGTTCGCAGCATCGCCGCGCTGATTCGCTCGCGCGCAGGCGGCACGGCCTGAGCAAGCGATGCGCTGCCGGTGACCGCGTCATCCTCCTCACCGCGCAATCCCGGTCCGGTTTGGGGCTACGGTTTTCTGTTGTGGGCCGACCGCTGGTGGCCGCGCCGGTTTTTCCGGATCATGATGTGGGCCGGTACCTGGATCGCCCTGGCGCGCATGCCGCGCCAGCGACGCGCCTCCCGCGAGTACCTTTCCGTCATCCTCGGACGTCCGCCCCGCCGGAGGGAAGTCCATCGGCATTTTTTGGCGTTCATGGACTTTCTGATGCTGAAGCTTCGCACCGGCTCCGGCACCGCGCTCCGCTGTCTGCTGGAGCCCGATCATGCGGCTGACTTTCAAGCTCTCACGTCCTCCGGCCAGCCGGCGCTCTTCGGCACGTTTCACTTCGGCAGCTCCGACTTGCTCGGCTATCTGCTCAGCGACTGCGGGCAGCAGGTCTCGATCCTCCGACTGCAGGTGGAAAACTCCGCCGACACCCGACTCCTGGGTGAACGCTTCGGCGACAAGGTCTCCTTCCTCTGGGTCAACGACCCCGGCGAGCTTCTGTTCGCCCTCAAGGGCGCGATCGAATCCGGCCGGTCCGTGGCCTTGAAATGCGACCGCATCGAGCACAGTGCACGGACAGTTCCATTCGATTTTCTCGGAAAACAGCGCCTGTTTCCCTTCACGATCTATCATCTGTCGCTCCTGTTCGATCGTCCGGTGATCTTCTGCATCGCCACGCCCGGCCCCGATGCCGGCAGCATCCGGGTGTACGCGACGTCCCTCTTCCGCCCGGATCCCGCGGCTTCGCGGGAGCAGAATCTCGATGCTGCCCGCGATCATTTCCAAGGCGTCCTCCGGCTCCTGGAATCACTCGTCCGGCGGCATCCGTATCTGTGGTTCAACTACCTGCCGCTCAATCCCATCGTCGAATGACAAACCTCCGGATCCGCATCACCGATTCGTTGGGCAGCGAAATCCCCTCACGACCGGCGCTTCGGACAGGAATCGCATCCTCCGGGCACGCCGCGGTCACATGACCACCCGCCGCATACGGCGGCCTCCATCGCTACTTGGATGACGGAAACGTCACCTTCGGCGCGTCATCCGCCTTGGGTGTCGACGCAGGGGCCATCGCCGTCGCGGCAGCCGACGCGGCCGGGGCCGCAGCCAAACCGGCTTCCGCCCGCAGGGTTGCGGCGCGCTGCGCCCAGACGCTTTGGGGACTGAGGGTCGAGATCTGGGTCACGTAGCCCTGCAGCGCGGCATCGTCACCGCCCGTCGAAGCAAGAACCGCAAGGTGATAGGTCGCCTCGGCACGCGTGGAGGCCGGCTGGTTCAAGTCGGACGCAATGGCCTTCAGCGCCGCTTCGCCAGCGGAGCGGTCACCCGCCATCACCTTGGACACCGCACCCCCGATGACGGCGCGGTGGGCGAGGATATTGCCCTTCAGCGAGTCGGACGCTTTCGCATAGAGCGGAATGGCATCCGCAAACTTGCCGGCGGAATAGGCATTGTCCGCAAGGCGAAGGTACGCGACGCCGCCCAGCAGGTGTCCCTCACGGTCGGCCGCAAATGATTTCAACTGATCATCCGAGGTCAGCTTGGCGTAGTCCGCCGCGATGCTGTTCTCACGCTGATCCTGGATAATTTCCCACAGACCCTTGCCCACGATCGACACAACGACGATCACGAAGACGGATATGATGACCACACGATTGCGCGACCAGAATTGACGCAGTTTCTCGTCAAAAGACAGGGCGGCGGCCGGTGCCGATGCGTCGGCCGGTTGAGTCTCGCCCGCGGGCACTGGACTGGAGGGCGGTTGTGAAGAAGCCATGGTCTGAGAGTGAAAAGAAAAGACGAAAGCAGACGGGCCCGGCAACGTAAAGGAGGGAGTTCAGCCCCGAACCTCAGTCAAAAACCACGGTCTTGTTCCCATACACCAGGACGCGGTTTTCCAGATGCCAGCGAACGGCCTGGGCGAGCACGGTTTTTTCCAGATCGCGGCCGCGCCGGACGAGGTCCTCAACGCTGTGCCGGTGGGTGACCCGTGCGACATCCTGTTGGATGATAGGGCCTTCATCCAGATCCGGTGTCGCATAATGGGCGGTCGCCCCGATCAGTTTCACGCCGCGGGAATGCGCCTGGTGATAAGGCCGCCCGCCCGCAAACGCCGGCAGGAAAGAATGGTGGATGTTGATCACGGGGCCTCCGAAGCGCCCCAGCAGATCCGCGGACAACACCTGCATGTACCGAGCAAGGATCACCAATTCGATGCGGTGTTCGCGCAACAACGCCAACTGGGCAGCCTCGGCTACCGGCTTGGTTTCGCCAGTGAGCGGCACATGCCTGAACACGAGCCCGTAGCTCTCCGCGGCAGCGGCCAAATCGCGATGATTCGAGACCACCAGGGCAAAGTCCGCCGCGAAATCGCCCGCGCGGGAACGCAGGATGAGATCGTGAAAACAGTGATCCGCCTTGGAAACGAAGATCGCCACGCGGGTTCGCCGCGACGATTCCGCCACGCGGACCTGCATGCCGAGGGCGGCGGCAAACGACCCGAACGCCCCGGTATCCGCCGACTGGCTACCCGGCGTGGGTACCCATTCGACACGTTGGAAAAAGATGCCGGCTTCCGTATCCCGGTGTTGGTCCGCATGCAGGATGTTGCCGCCCCGCTCGAAGATCCAACCGGCGACGCGGGCGACGAGCCCCCGCTGATCGGGGCCGTGGAGGAGGGCGACGATGCTCGACATGGCGACTCAGAGCACGGTGACGTTGCCCGCGTATTTCTGGATCGGTTTGACGCCGATCCGTTCCCGCTTGAGCGCCTTGATGCCATCGATGGCCGCCTTCGCGCCGGTCAGCGTCGTCATGATGCACACGCTGTGGGCATAGGCGGCCGCGCGGATCTTGTTCTCATCCTGTCGCGGAATCATGCCCGCCGGCGTGTTGATCACCATCTGGATCTGGCCGTTCTTGATCAGGTCGATCGCAGTCGGGCGACCCTCCTCGATCTTGGCCAGCCTGGCGACCTTGATGCCATTGTCGGCGAGGACGCGGGCCGTGCCACTCGTTGAATAGAGGTTGAAGCCCAGCGATTCGAGTTCCCGTGCGAGTTGGATCGCGCGCACCTTGTCGGCGTCCTTGACCGACAGGAAGACGTTGCCGCCAGTGGGCAATCCGGGTTTGGCGGCGGCCTGCGCCTTCGCAAACGCCACCCCGAGGTCCGCGTCGAGTCCCATGACCTCGCCGGTCGAGCGCATTTCCGGCCCGAGCACGATGGTGGCGCCGGGAAACCGCACGAACGGGAAGACCGCCTCTTTCACACACCAGTGCTTCGGGGTCTGTTCGCGGGTGAATCCAAGATCCTTCAGCTTCATGCCGGTCATGACCTTGGCGGCGAGCTTGGCAAGCGGTACGCCGATGGCTTTGGCGACAAAGGGAACGGTGCGGGATGCCCGCGGGTTCACCTCGAGGACATAGAGCTGGCTGTCCTTGATGGCGAACTGCACATTCATCAGGCCGATCACCTTGAGCTCCCGCGCCAGTGCGTGCGTCGCCGCGCGCACCGTGTCGAGCATCGCCTTGGAAAGGGTGTGGGGCGGCATGACCATCGCGGCATCGCCCGAATGCACGCCCGCGAACTCGATGTGTTCGAGCATGCCTCCGATCACGCTGGTTTCGCCGTCGGCAATGCAATCGACGTCAAGTTCGATTGCGTCCTCGAGGAAATCGTCGATCAGCACCGGCTTGTCAGGCATGACCTCGAACGCCTGGCGGACGACACCGCGGAACTCCTCCTCGCTGTAGACGATGAACATGCCCCGCCCGCCCAGCACGAAGGAAGGGCGCAGCAGCACGGGAAAGCCGAGCTCCTGGGCATACTTGAGCGCATCGGCCTCGGTCATGGCGGTGCGGTTCGCCGGCTGCCTGAGGCCGAGCCGGTCGAGGATCTTGGCGAAGAGCTTCCGGTCCTCGGCGGTGTCGATGCTTTCCGGCGAGGTGCCGATGATGTTGACGCCGTTCGCCTTCAGCGCCGTGGCGAGATTGAGCGGGGTCTGTCCGCCGAACTGCACGATGGCGCCGGCACAGTTCTCCTGCCGGTAGACCTCGAGCACGTCCTCAAGCGTGAGCGGTTCGAAGTAGAGGCGGTCGGACGTATCGTAATCGGTGGATACCGTCTCCGGATTCGAATTCACCATCACGGTCTCGAAACCGGCCTCGCGCAGGGCGAAGCTGGCGTGCACGCAGCAGTAATCGAACTCGATGCCCTGGCCGATGCGGTTCGGACCACCGCCGAGAATCATGATCTTCTTTTTTCCGCCCGGCGGCATCACTTCGCTCTCGTCGCCGTAGCTGGAGTAATAATACGGCGTGAACGCTTCGAATTCCGCGGCACAGGTGTCGACGAGGCGGTACGTGGTATTGACGCCGAGCGCCTTGCGTCCGGCCGTCATGCTTGCAAGGTCCGTCTGAAGGAGGTGCGCGAGCTGCGCATCGGAGAACCCGAACTGCTTTGCACGCCGGAGCAGCGGCCCCGTGACCGGCTTGCGCCCGTCCGCAACGCCCGGCGCACCGGGAAGCGCATGGCCGCGAAGCTCCTGCTCCATCTCGACGATCTCGCGCAATTGGTGCAGGAACCAGGGATCGATCTTGGTGAGTTCGAAGATCTCATCGACCGGGAAGCCGGCCAGAAAGGCGTGACGGATGAAGAAGATGCGCTCGGCATTGGGCGTCGCCAGCCTGGCCACGATCGTCTTGCGATCCGGCAGCTCATCGCCGCCCCATTTGCCGCCGCCCCCGAGGCCGCGCGCGCCGATCTCCAGGGAACGCAGCGCCTTCTGGAGCGATTCCTTGAACGTGCGGCCGATCGCCATCGCCTCTCCCACCGACTTCATCGCGGACGTCAGCGTCGGGTCGGCATCCGGGAACTTCTCGAACGTGAAACGCGGGATCTTGGTGACCACGTAGTCGATGGTCGGCTCGAAGGACGCCGGGGTGAGACGGGTGATGTCGTTGCGAAGCTCATCGAGCGAATATCCCACGGCCAGTTTCGCCGCGATCTTGGCGATGGGAAAGCCGGTGGCTTTCGACGCCAGCGCCGAGGAACGCGACACCCGCGGGTTCATCTCGATCACCACCATGCGGCCCGTGTCGGGGTCGACGGAAAACTGGATGTTCGAACCGCCGGTCTCGACACCGATCTCGCGGATGACCGCGAAGGAGGCATCCCGCATGACCTGAAATTCCTTGTCGGTCAGCGTCATGGTCGGAGCCACCGTGATGGAGTCCCCCGTATGAACTCCCATCGGATCAAAATTCTCAATCGAACAGATCACGACGCACTGATCCTTGTGGTCGCGCATCACCTCCATCTCGTACTCCTTCCAGCCGAGCAGGCACTCTTCGACGAGCACCTCGTGCACTGGAGACAGATCGATGCCGTTCGCGCAGATCCGTTCAAACTCCTCGCGGTTGTAGGCAATGCCGCCACCCGATCCGCCGAGCGTGAACGACGGGCGGATGATCAACGGAAAACTGCCCAGCGCCTCCGCCGCCGCCCGCGCTTCGTCCATGGATTTCACGGTGCGCGAGCGCGCCACATCGAGGCCGATCTTGAGCATGGCCTGCTTGAAAAGCTCGCGATCCTCGCCCTTGGCGATGGCGTCCGGCTTGGCACCAATCATCTCCACGCCAAATTTTGCGAGAATGCCCTGCTTGTGCAGCTCCATCGACAGGTTCAGCGCGGTCTGGCCGCCAAGCGTTGGCAGCAGCGCGGAGGGACGCTCGACCTCGATGATCTTCTCGAGAAATTCCACCGTCAGCGGCTCGATGTAGGTGACGTCCGCGAACTCGGGGTCCGTCATGATCGTCGCCGGATTCGAGTTCACCAGAATGACCCGGTAACCCTCCTCCCGCAGCGCCTTGCAGGCCTGGGTGCCGGAGTAATCAAACTCGCATGCCTGCCCGATCACGATGGGACCGGCGCCAATGATGAGGATGGATTTGAGATCGGTGCGCTTGGGCATGGACGTGGATTGTCGGGAGGGTTGGCCGCAGCCATCCCTGCGGCAAGCGGGAAGTCATGCCGCCACGCGTCCACCACCGAAACCGCCCCAACAAATACACGGGAACAGTGCATCCAACGGCATCGTTTTGGCAAAACGTTGCCGTTAACAACGCCACGGCGGCGCCAGGTCATGCGGTCAATCCAGCCGCTGTTTCCCGGGCAATATCGCCGATGAAGATCCGCGGGGCGGCATTCCGGGTCACGGCTGCGCTTCCAGGATCAGGTTGAACGGCGTTGAGGTTGCGCGGCGAAACCGGGTGAATCCACCCTCCTCCACCACCTTCCGGAGCTTCTTTTCGCCCGCCTGCGCTCCAAGGGCCAGACCGACTTCCTGGGATTTTGACGCGGGAGTGCAGATCATCGTGGAGGCCGCGTAGAAAACGCGTCCGACCGGATTGAGATTGTCCTCGATGCGATCACCGGCCGCCGGCTCGACGATCAGCCAGGTGCCGTCGGGCTTCAGTGACGCCCGCACATGCTTCGCAGCCCCGGCGGGATCGCCCATGTCATGTAGGCAATCGAAGAACGCCACCATATCGAAATTCCTCCCCGGATATTCGCGGGCCGACGCCAGCTCAAAGGTCACGCGATCCCCCACACCGGCCGCATGCGCGGCCTCCCTCGCCCGTTCGATCGATGGGGCATGGTAGTCATATCCGATGAACCGCGAATGGGGGTAGGCCTTGGCCATGAGGATCGTCGAAGCTCCATGTCCGCAGCCGACATCCGCGACGATGCCACCCTTCTTCAGCTTGGCCTCGACCCCGTTCAGCGCGGGAATCCACGAGCTGATCAGGTTGGCGGCATAACTCGGCCGGAAGAACCGCTCCGTGCCTTCGAAGAGCCCCGCGCAGTGCTGATGCCAGCCAAACCCAAACCCGGTCCTGAACGTTTCGCGCAGCTGCGGTTCGTCCACCACCGTCGAGGCAATGACCTGATATGCCGCCGGCAGATAGGCGGGGCCGGTATCCACCGCCAGAAGCAGGGCATGTTCATCCGGCAGGGTGAATTTGCCGGAGGCGGGATCATAGCTCACATAGCCGCTGGCCGCCTGCGCGCACAGCCACTCCTTGACGTAGCGTTCGTCCGTACCGGTTTTCTTCGCCAGTTCAGCCGGCGAGAGGGCGCCGGCCCCCGCCATCCCGCGATAGAGACCCAGCCGTTCCCCCAGGATGATCAAGGCCGTTTGAAACGCTGCGCCCATGTCGTTCAGGGCTTGACCTAGGAAGGCGTTCAACTTGTCGGGGTTCACTTTCAGTTCCGGAGCTTTCATCGTATGAGTCCTTCTCGTTATGCGGTTGTGGGTTTCAAAGCATCACGGGTGAGCATAACATGCGGCGGCCGACCCGCCAATGCATCGAAATGAGGGAACTCACGGGAAGATTTCCACCGGCACTCCCGCGGCCGCATGCTCCTTTCGGAGCAGTTTGGCATCGACTCCGGCGTTTGCTGTCGACCCCGCGGTGCGGTTCGCCAAGGCTGGGCCTCATGGGCATCGCGCTTGAACCGGCCCCGAGGCAACAAGCCAGGTCGAAGTCCCGCCATTGCCATCCGCTGGTGCGGATGGGGGAGAACGAGTTGGACCAGGCACTCCTGAAACTTCACGCCGCCGTGGAAATGGAGGATCTCTGGGAGAGCGCGAAACAGACGCTGCACCTCGCCCTCCCGCTCCACTTCATCTGCATGTGCCTGCGGCCCTTTGCGCTCATGCCCTCGACCGTGTTTCGCGAGCGCGCCCCCTTCGCCTCGGAGGAGGAATTCCAGCTATTCCAGGAGATCAACCCCGTGCAGACGTACCTGACGATGCGACCGGGCGCCACGCTCGTGCGGATGAGCGACATCGTTCCCGTGGGCAAGCTGTTCCGTTCCGCGTTCTATCAACGCTTCATGCGTCCCCACGAGGACCGCCACTTTGCGTGCCTGAATTTCTGGGCCGGAACCCATTTTCAGGGATTGATCGGATTGCACCGCACGAGCCTGCAGCACGATTTCACCCACGCGGAGATGGCGTTGCTTGAGCAGCTCCATCCGCATTTCGACACGGCACTCCACCGCATCCTGAACTCACACCGTGAACGGGCCGTGCGGCTCTCGCTGGAGAAGCTGCTCGTCAATCTCCCCGTGGCGACCGTGGTGCTCGACTGGGAGCTGAAAGTGGCCTCGCACAATCGGTCCGCCATCGAGCTGTGCGCCCGCTGGAATCTGGGTGCCGAACGCGCGGCGCGCGAAAAATGCGGAGGAGACCTTCGCCTGCCCGAGCCGGTCAGGACCTATTGCGAATCGTTCCGGACGCAATGGAACCCCTGCCACCATCGCTTTTGCCCGCTGACCACGCCGGCAGGAGTCTACTTTTCCCATCCGGACATTCCCGGCCTGCGCGCCTCGGTGAACCTGCTCCAGCTCGATGCCGCCCTCCTCAGCATGCCCATGTTCCTGGTTCGTCTGGAAGACGTGGACCGCATGCCCTCCCCGATCAGGGATGAGCACCCCACCCTGAGCCTGCTGGCACGCCTCAGCCCGCGCGAGGCGGACGTGGCGCGGCTGGTCGGGCAGGGCCTCAGCAACGACGAGATCGCCCGGCGTCTCGGCAAGAGCGTTCTCACCGTGAAGCGGCAGCTCAGATCGATCTATCAGAAATTGAACATCAGCGGCCGCGGCCGCCTGACCGTGCTGCTGCGGTAACAATAATTCTGAGGCAATGCGACTGGCTTCAGATTGTCGCCCGGCAGTCCCAACCGTCCCCGCCGCCAGCGCGGTCAGGCGTGTGCATCGGGTTTCAGAGACGGCGTGACTCGGCCATCTGCACCATGCGGGTCACCCGGGACAGTTCGCCATCCGGGGGCAACTGGTCGCCAGGGGCGACGATCAGGGCCGTGCTCCGGTCGGCGAGTGCCAGCCACGCTTCGACACTGCGGTCGAAATGCTCCAGCGAGACGCGGGGGTTGAAATCTCCTGGCGGAATCCCTCCGGACAACACCAGCCGGTCCCCCGCCTCAGTCCGGCACTCCTCCGGGGTCAGATCGCCCCAAGGCGCGGGGGTGACGGCATCCGCCGCATTGATGCCAAGTTCGTCCACGGCGTTGAGCAGTCCGCGCAAGCGCCCGTCGATGTGCGTGGCCAGGGGCTTGCCATGGGCATGCGCGGTCTCCGCCATCCAGCGGTAGTGGGCCGCGCTGTACTTCCGGAACCACGGCGGGCTCTGCACGTCGGACGAGAGATTGTCCGAGACGATGAGCACCTCGGAGGGACCCTCCGCCATCAGCCGGAAAACACGGCGGTGCGAAGCATTGATGGCTTCGACGGTGGCCACGACCTCCTCCGGCTCATCCGCCGCAAACAGCACTGTGTTCTCCACACCGGCATACCGGCTCATGAGGAATCCCATGCCGGTGTACGGCGTGCCCACGACCGGCAGGCCCAGGTCGCCCACCAGCCGGTCCGCCTGTTCGTAAAGATCCCAGTCGGCCGAATACCGGGTGTGCTCCGCAATGTACCGGATGATCTTCAGATCCTCCACCGTCTGCACCATGTGGTGGATGATCGGCCAGCTGAAACTGGCGTCGGACCACTCGCGGATCTCCTCGAGCGCTCCGAGCGGGGTCTCGAACCGGTGGTGGTAGGTTTCGCCCCGGATTCCCGATTCGGAGACGACGCCGCCCTCGTACTGCGCGTTGTAGAAACACCCGACATTGAGGTGAATGGCGGCCCCCGTAGCCCGGTGCAGCTCGAGGAGCCGGCCGACGCTGTCGAAGTTCGCCCCATTGGTCTTGCCGGGGATGAACTTGCCTCCGCCATTGCCCGCCCGCCAGTAGGAGAGGTCGGCCAGGGAGGCGACGCAGTCCGGCCTTCGTCCGTTGTAAACGGCTTGAAGGCGTTCCCGGGGGGTCATGCGGCTGGGTCGGGTCGGATCGCTCATAAGGTGGGGAGTAGAACGGGAGTCAGGACCATGCCGGCAGTTCGTCCCGAATCTCCATCGCGTCCCTGCGCCCGGCGGATTTGCCAGGGAACGCGCCGCGGTGCCTGGGCGAAAGTTCTCCGCGGCGGCGACGGGATTCCGGAGAGAGTTCAGCGGTTGCCATCGCCCCCATGATAGACCGGCGCCGCGGGAGGCGCCATTGACAGAAATGGCGGTTTCTTAATGATTCCGACGACGTGAAGCGCGGCCAATAACCAGCGATAGCCCATGTGAATGAGTTGAACGATCGTCCCTCGACGGCGTCACCGGCCACGCTGCCGCTTCCGTCCCGGGTACGGCACGGCGTGGGAAGCTACGCTGCCGGCGCGGGGATCGGCCCCGCCGAGTGGCCGCACCATGACCTCATTGTGTTGACCCGCGGGAAAGCCACCTTCGAGGTGCGCGGTGTCACCCTGATCGTGCACGCGGGGGATGCGCTGCTGCTGCCCCCCCACCACGCCTTTCTCGCCCGCGCCGGTGCGGAAGGGTGTGGCATTTGGGTGCAGCACTTTGCCTATGCTCCGGGGGTGCGCTCGCCCCAGGAGGACACCGATCCGGAAACGCTGCTCTGGCGCGGAGTGGGCAACCACCCGTGGTCGCGCGCCCTGATGGAGCGGGTGCGCGCGCTGCAGTTGGCACGGTTCGGGGAGCCATGCCCTCCGGACTCCCCGGAACTGCCCCACGTGCTCGCCCTGCTGGTGGAATCGCTGCGCCACGCAGCCGACCCGGCTCCGACGTGCACCTCTCCCGCCGGGGACCGGGTGCAACGCGCCATCACCTGGGCGCGGAGCCGCACCCACGCGTTCGCCGAGGTCGACGTCGACACGCTGGCCGCCAAAGCCGAACTGTCACCCAGCCAGTTTCGCTCCGTTTTCCGCCGGATGTCCGGCACCTCCGCCGGCAGGTTTCTCCGCGATCTGCGGCTGGGGGAAGCCGCCCGCCTGCTCCAGGAAACACGGCTGCCCATCAAGGCCATCAGCGCGCGCCTCGGCTACAGCGACCCGGTCGCCTTTCACCGCGCCTTTCAACACAAGACCGGCACGACTCCGGCCCGCTTCCGCGCCGGCACCGTACGCGTGGTTTAGGCACCGAGTGCACCCGCGGCTGCGCCGAGTTTGCGGCGGGCATCCGGGGACAGCGGCATCCCGCCCATATCGGCGGCGAGGAAGGCCGCACCCGCGATCGGCGGTGCCGGGTTCTTCACGAGTTGAAACGGGTGACCGGTTTGCGCCAACGCGTCGCGAAACGCCTCCAAGTAGGCCGGATTCGACAGGAGCCCGCCCGCCGGCACCACCGGAATGGTACCGCCTTCAAAATCCAGCGGATCATCAAGCGCCGCCGCCATCCGGGCCAACTGGCGGGCTCCTTCTCGCATCAAGGCCACCGCCACCGCGTCGCCATCTTCTGCAGCCGCCAGCACCACGGGGGCCAGCGCCGCCAGACGCGACCGGGACGTATCCCGACCCATGGACCACAGCATCGCGTCCCGCGCGGAGGTGACCGCCAGTTCCGCAAGAATCGCCGGCTCCAGCCGTGTGCGCGGTCCACGGCCGTCGGCTGCCTCCATCACCGCCCGCAACCCCTGCAGGGCAAACCACGTGCCTCCGCCCTGGTCGTCGAGCAGCCACCCCCAGCCGCCCGCCTGCGCGGTCACGGCATGTCGATCCCGGCCGTAGGCCGATGACCCGGTGCCGGCAATCACCACGACACCCGGCGAATCGCCACAACCACCAGCCAGGGCAATGCGCAAATCGTGATCCAGGCCCAAGGCCGGCGGAACCTTCGTCTTCACGAGGTTCAACGCGGCCAGCGGCTCCCGAATCGCCAGATGGTCCGCCGCGGTCTTCATCCCCGCCAGCCCGAGGAACGCCCCGTCCGCCCCGCCCTTCACCCCCGCAGCAGCCCGGGCCGCCGCCACAGCGTCACGCAGGGCGGCGATGGCATCCTCAACCCCGACCGTGTGATAATTCGCACTGCCGGCCAGACCCATGCCCAGCACCGCCCCGGACGCATCGGCAATCAGGGCCCGGGTATGGGTGCCGCCACCATCGATGCCAAGAAACCAGCTCACACCCGATGTTGTGGCGCACCCATGGCCGGATGGCAAACCCTGGCGGAAATGCATCGCATCCCAGCACGGCCATGTCCCGACTCCACGGACATCACCAGCACCGGCCCATGCATCCATCGCGGCCTCGGCGCGGCGATGGGGCTCAGATCACCTCCAAGAGCACAGGCTTGCCCCTTTCCGGGTGGACATTTCTGTTGCGAGAAATGCCTGACGCCGTCCGACCCGCCCTGCTTCCCCGGTTGCACCCGCGACAGCTCCAGCGTTTGCGCAACCGTCTGCAGGTATCCATCCGCGAGTCCGGTTTGAGCGAGGTCTCCTCGAGACATCCGGACCCGAACGAAGGTCCGTTCTGGGAGCTTGAACCGGTCCCGCTGGTGATCCCGGCGCCGGAGTGGGCGCAACTGGAGGCCGCGCTCATCCAGCGCGCCCGTTTCGTCAACGCATTCCTGGTCGATGCCTACGGTCACCAGCGGGTTCTGTCCGAAAGGCTCCTGCCGCCGGAAATCATCCTGTCCGACCCCTATTACCGGCGTCCCTGCCTGAATCTCGAGCCGCATCGCTCCGCCCCGGCAACGCTCCTGCGTTTCGATCTGATCAACACGACCGGGGGCTGGCAGTTCACCGGCACCCGTGCCAATACTCCGGTCGGGCTCGGCTTCACCGTCCAGAACCGGCGTTTCCTTTCGCAGGAAGCCGTGAAGCTCTACGGC
The DNA here is from genome assembly GCA_964583635.1 of uncultured Opitutaceae bacterium. Classification (GTDB taxonomy): domain Bacteria; phylum Verrucomicrobiota; class Verrucomicrobiia; order Opitutales; family Opitutaceae; genus UBA6669. The sequence goes on from CAZOXB010000007.1 coordinate 13,368, forward strand.
ACCCTGCCGGACTACCATTCGATCATCAATTTTCCCCTGCGCCTCGTCGCAAGTCTGCGCGATCTGGCGCCCCGTGCCAACCCCGCACCCAGCATCATCGTGCTCACCGCCGGTCCGCACGACCCCTTCCATGCCGAGCACAGCTTCCTGGCGCGAAAGATGGGGCTGCCGCTGGCGCGCGGCGACGACCTGCTCGTCCTCGACAACTGCGTCTACTTCAAAACCATCAGCGGACTCGAACGGGTCGACGTCATCTATCGCCGGCTGAACGACGCCCACATCGATCCGGTCGTCTTTTCCACGGATCGCGAGGCCGCCGGCATCGCCGGCCTGATGCAGTGCATCCGGAGCGGCAATGTCGCCCTCGCCAACAGCATCGGCAGCGGCATCGCCGAGAACCGGGCGCTCGATGCCTATCTGCCCGCGCTGATGCGGTTCTACCTGGGCGAAAAGCCGCTGCTGCCGTCGGTCCCGACCCTGACGTGCGGCGACAACGACCAGCTCGACATCATCCTGAGCGAAGCCGGGAGCATGACCCTCCTGCCCGCCCACGACCTTCGGTTGGGCGATCCGCGCCGGAAACTGCCCGCGATCCCGTTGCTGGACGGGAACGGGCTGGCACAATCGGTCCGTGAGCATCCCCACGACTACGTGGCGCGGCCGCACGCGGATTCCCAGGAATCCGCCGTCAACGGAAAGTCGGCGGCGCCCCATCATTTGAGCGCCTTCGTGCTCGCCCAAGGCGGAGCCTACACCGTGCTTCCCGGGGGACTCGCCCGGGCGGGGCACGCTCCACCGCCGGTCGACCGCGTCGGAAGCTGTGTCGACACCATCGTGCTCCAGGGCGAGACGGTCCGCATCGATGAAGGTCCCGAAATCGAGCGCTGGGCTCCGCCGGTCCGCCCGCACGAACTGGGTTCCCGCTCGGCCGAGGCGTTGTTCTGGCTCGGCCGGTATCTGGAGCGCGCCGAAGCCACCGCACGCATGCTGGCGATCTTCGAAGGCGTCGCCCTGGAGGAGATTCCCGCGCACGACCGGCGGTACTGGGTGCCGCTCTGGCGCGGCCTGCTCGAAGCCACCGGCCATTCGCGCGAACGCATCTCCGTCCGTTCGAATCCGCTGCTGATGCTGACCGGCGACCTCCTCTGGCGGATGACGCTCTCGCTGGACCACCCCAGTTCAATCGCTTCTTCAATCGCGGCCGCCACGGAGAATGGCCGCCAGCTCCGTGACTACGTCAGTCCGGAGGCATGGGTTCTGATCAACCGGCTGGGCAGCAAGCTCGAAGCGTTGAGACATTCCGGGCAGGCCGGTGAGCGGGGCCGGAAGAACACCTCCCAGGCCGTGCAACTCGTGCTGACGGACGTGAACGCCTTCTTCGCAACCGCAGAACGCACCATGCTGATGGATTCCGGCCGGGAGTTCCTGCTCATGGGCGTGCACCTTGAGCGTGCCATCATGACCTGCAGCGCCTTGCGCCACATCCTCGGCAAGCTCGACGAACTCGCCCGTGATCAGACCGCCGCCGATTCCGCCGCCCGTGCCCGCGTCGGCGATGCGCCGGAATTGTCCGCCCTCCTCCGCATGCTGGGTTCCCAGGACGCCTACCGCCGCCTCTACCAGGCCCGGAGCGATCCGCGGTTGGTGGCCCGGCTTTTCCTCCAGCAGGACAATGCCCCGCGCAGCCTCTCCTACAACCTGCAGCGCATCAGGGCGTCCGTGCGAACCGTCGCCTCGAGCACGCCGAGCGAACAGGACGAAGCCGCCGTGGATGCGGTGGCAGATCTGATTCTTGCCCTCGCAAACCTGCCGATCGAGGACTACTTCGGACCCGCCGCCACCCGGCCCGGCGCCGACCGCAAGACACATAAAAGCCTCAATGACGCCCTCGCCGGTCTCCTGCAGCGGCTGTACGATCTCTATCCGCTGCTGAACGATCATTATTTCAACCATCAGGCCAGGGTCGCACTGCCCCGCCCCACTCCCTTTTCTCCGGCAACGATTGCCACCCCGGCGGCACCCTGAGAATCCGGCACGGCCACCGCACCGCTCCGCTACATTCGGATCACCTGATCGGCACCGTCGTGAAACGCCTGCGTGTGGCATGCGACGATCACGGTGCAGCCCTCATCGGCGCGGCGCCGGATGGCCGCGACGACGTGGCGTTCGGATGCGCCGTCGAGCGCGGAGGTCGGTTCATCCAGAAGCAGGAGCGGCCCGCACCGATAGAAGGCCCGCGCCAGGGCCAGCCGTTGCCGCTGTCCTCCCGACAGATTGGAGCCACCCTCCTGCAGCCACGCGCTGAATTTTCCGGGGAGTGATTCGATCCAATCCAGCACATCGGCCTCGCGGCAGGCTTTCAGGAGCCGACCGATGTCGGGCGTGCTGCCATCGGGCACGAGGTTTTCGAGGACGGTGCCGGTGAACAGCTCCACCCGCTGGGGCATGACCGCCAGGGCGCGCCGCCATGCCGGCATCGAGAAGAGCTCGAGCCCCACTCCGCCGATGGAAACCCTTCCCTGACTCACGGCATGATGCCCCTGCAACAACGCCAGGATCGTGCTCTTGCCGCAGCCCGACGCGCCCGCGAGAACCGTGAGACTTCCCTTGGGAAACCTGGCGGAAAATGCCTGCAGCACGGGTATGCGCCCCGGGTACTGGACGGTGACCGCGTCCAACGCAATGTCACCCATCGTCGCCTCGGTCAGGGCATGCGCGCCGCCCGCGGCTTCCGGCTGCAGGTCGACGATCTCGTGGAGCCGATCGGTGGCGACCATGGCTTCCTGCACGGATGCGTTGAGGGAAATCAGCGCCGCCGCCGGACCGGTCAGGTAACCGGCCAGCGTGTACGCGCTCATCAGCTCCCCGATCGACAGGTATTGGTGCAGCACGAGCCACCCGCCGACCCAGAGGGTGCAGAGGGTGTACACCTGGGTGGATGCCTGCGCAAAGGCACCCAGCCACAACCCGGCTTTCACGGCCTGCCGATGCGCCCGGAGCAACCGCACGAGATGCTGCTCGCCCCGCAGCGATTCGCGCGCTTCGAGATGGAGGGCGCGCACGGTCAGCTGGGCCTGCAATGACTCGGTCAGATGGCTCTGCCACTCCGCGGCACGCGACATCAGGAGGCGCTGGGAGCGGCGGTTCACCCGGTTCACCAGCGGATACAACGCCGCCTGCAGTCCGATCATTCCCCCCGCGAGCATGCCAAGCCGGGTGTCATAGAGCAACAGGCCCGTCAGCGAAGCCACCACGATCAGCGGGTTGAGCAGCAGGCTGATGAGCGTTTGGTGGATGAACGTGCGGATTCGCGCCGCGTCACCCACGCGCGACAGCAGTTCCCCGACACGCATGCTCTCATGGAACGCCCGGGGAAGCTTCAACAGGTGCCGGTAGTAACCCAGCATGAGCGTGGCATCGATGCGTTGTGCCAGCCGCAACGAGATGCGTCCCTGCAACCACGCCAGTCCCAGACGTGCCACGATCACCCCGAGCATGCCCAGCCCGAGCAGCAGGAGCATGCGTGCATCCTGTTCCGGCAGGACGGAATCCAGCAGCTTCTCGACATAAAGCGACATCGCCAGCCCCAGCACCGTCGCCAGGAGCGCACCCAACCCGGCCTGCAGCAGCAACGGTCGGTGCGGACGCAGCAGCTTGAAGATCCGCCGCCAGGGCGAAACCGAACCGGAACCGGCGATGCAGCCTTTTTCGACGGACTCCGGCGGCTTCGGGGACACCAGGAGAAAGACTCCGCTGCACATGCCGGCCAGTTTCTCCCGCGGCCAGCGGCATGCCGTGCCCGTGGCGGGGTCCATGACCCGTGCGGCGCGACCGCGCACCTTCTCCAGGACAACATAGTGGTGCTGCCGGGTCGGCAGCACGACATGCGCGAGCACCGGCAGCGGCAGCGTGTGCAGATCGGACGGCGATGCCTGGATGCCGACCACCGTCAGACCCGCCCGTTCACCCGCCTGCACCAGTCCAAGCGCCGTGGTGCCCGACTTGTCCGTGCCGCTCCATTGGCGGAGCTGCGCGACAGGCTGCGGGCGACGATAGTGCCGGCAAAGATACGCAAGGCACGCAGGGCCGCAGTCGGTCTGATCACGTTGTCGCATGGCCAGCATCCATCGGTGAGCCGCAGCCTCCTGTGCAGGATTCCGCAGGGCGGCGGCGGTTCGCCGTGTGCTTCAACACGGCACCCCGCCGGCCCGACCCCGGGAGAGCAGGCTCATCGTGAGCCGGATTCGAACCGAGGGTGCCTCCCGTCAGATGTCGACGACCACGCCGGTCATCCAGAGCGCATCCTCCATCGAGAGCGGGCGTGGTGCCTCGAACAGGTCGAGATCTTCCACATACAATGAATAAGGCATTCCAGGGTATTCGCTGAGCGGTGCAAATCCGCCACGGATTTCAGCCAGATCCAAGGCGCGCAGTGATGTCATTGTCATTTGAGTACAGGTCTTTGTTTGAGCATTCTTCGGGTTTCGCCCGCCATCAGGAACGATGGACCGGGTTGGAAGAAAAGGGTTGGGCGCGCGCATGCGCGTCAGGGAGCGGGCGATCCGGCATCCGGGGATCTCCCGTCAGCCAGTCGGATACGTTCCGGCGCAGGAGCGTCAGCAGCGTCGCCCGGCCGAGTTCGAAGCGAACCTCCGCGATGAATCCTTTCCGCAATGCCGCCCATCGGCCATCGCGGGTCTGGAGGCCGTCCTGATGAGGGCGCAACACCACCCGGTAGGCAGGCTCCGCATTCCCCGACGTCACATCGGGGGCCAGTGACTCCACATCGGCACCCATCAATCCCCACTCCGTCGCCGGCAGGGCGGTCACGCTCAGGCGCGCGCGGTGCCCGGGATGCAGCAGCGCATAGACCCGTGCCGGCACCCGCGCCTCAACCCGAAACTCGTCGTCGGTGGAGATTGTCCCAAGTGACTGGGAGGCCGCCACGACTGCGCCCGGGCGCAACGAAACGAGGTCCATCACCACCCCATCCACGGGCGCCCGCAGTGTCAGGAGTCCCAGTTCCTCCTCCACCTGCCGCAACTCGCCCGTGAGCTTCGCCACCAGGCGTTCGGCATCGCGCTGCTGGGCCGTCCATGCGGCCGCCCGCCGGCTCCGCGCCAGAGTCCGGGCCTGATCGTCCGCCCGGGCAGCATCCCGGGCCCCCTCACATTCCTGCGCACTGACGAGCCCGCGGGCTGCCAGCGCGTCGATGCGTTCGTAGGTCCGGCGGGAAATCCCGGCGGCATGCGCCAGCGCCCCATCGTCGGCGATGCCCTCCTCCCATTGACGCCGTGCCCAGTCCGAGCCGAACGACGGCTCATCCGGTTGAAGCGATATCCCGGCCTGCACCGCATGCCCGCGGGCGTTGAGGGCCGCCCATTCCGCAGCAAGATGGAGCTGATGGGCATGTTCGACCGCAAGGGTGTTGCGCCGCGCCTGCAACGCGGGATTCGCCAGCACCAGCAGCGGCTGGCCCGCGACGACACGGGCGCCGGTGCCAACCAGGACCCTGTCCACGGAGGCGGTGGCCGGGCTGCGCAGCTCGATGTTCTCCGTTCGAGTCCGTATGATCCCCCAGGTACGGACGATGACGTCAACATGGACCGTCACCAGCGCAAGCAATCCCGCCACAATCAAGCCGAGGAAGAATCCCGTCATCCACGGCCGCTCCGGCCCCGCCTCCGTTTCCAGCGCCGCCACCGTGTCCCGCGCTGCGGCCGCGGACAGCCAGGGCTGCACGGGTGAGTCGGCGCGGAAATGCGGTGGCGGCATGTCCCCACCGTGCGATGCCGCCCTGCATTTCAACAGCGCGCAAAGGCGCGAAAACGGGGGCCGGCATCGCCCCCCAAGCGGTGCACCCCCTGCCCCCGGCCCGGGGTCACGCCGCAGCGGGAGCCGTATTCATTATCACACTACCCAACCGAACCCATCGGTTGCACCGGACGCGCCGGAATCACAGCGCCCCGGGGGCGTCAGCCCGGCAAAGCCACAGGCGCATGCCGCCCACGGATTCGCTCACCCTGGGTTCCGGCGTCCGACCCGGCCGCTCCGTGACCCGCTCCGTGATGAGCGATTCAACCAGCTTGATCACCTCCTCCGCAGGATAGCGCAGGCCGATCGTGAGAGCGCAGTCGGATTCATTCACCGACACGTTTTCGACGAGGCGGCTGAAATCCTGCCCCTGCACCTGCACCAATGTGGCCATGGCGAGCACGCCTTCAAGCAGCCTGCGCATCTGGATCGCGGACTCCGGATCCTCCGTGTGCAGAGTGACGCGCGCCGCCAGATCCTTCCCTCTTTCTCCCAGCGCGAGCTGCAGGCCGGTCGCCTTTTGCAGCCAGCGCGCCTGCGGCGGCACGTCCTTGAGCGTGTGCAAGCCATTCGCCGATGCGACGACGAGGAAGCTCTCCCTGCCGACCGAAGCCATGAGGGGGTTTCGTTCCGTCAGCGATCCGCGTCTGCCATTGAGAACCCTCAAGGCCCGCTCCACGTGATCAAACTGCCGGCTGATCACGATCAGATCCCGACGGGGATACGTCATATAAACATCGTTCGCAAACAGGTAGGTCGGAAACCGCTTTCCCTGGACCGTCTTGAACGGCACCTTGCCCTCATGCGCCAGCTCCTGGCCGGCGAGGACTCCATCGATCATCGCCTGGGCCTTGGGGCTCGTCTGGATGAGAATGACGGACTGGTCTTCGGGAATGCCGTCGAGCCCGGCGCCATAGGCTGTGACCGAGTGGACTTGCTGGAGAATGCGGTCCCAATCGATCGACGCCCTGCCCTCTGCCCGGCGGGCAACCGCCATCTTGAGCTGATCGATGGCATAACGTCCGGTCGCGGAGGCCTTCAGCCCGTCAAAGTCAACATGGGCGAACCACTTGGCATCCTCTGCCACCTGCGCAGGATCAAACGGGGCCGCCGGCAGGGTCGGTACGATTGCCAGGCCACCCAGGAGGAGAGATGAGACAATTTTCATGAACGGCATGCGTTGTTACCTCTATTACCCCAATCAGGACAAAAAGGTTACATACGCGACGTTTTTTGCGGATTTCGTCGCCGGCAGATCTACAGGCGCTGCATTACCACCGCCACACCAAGCTCCTGGGTGTGCGTCCCCTTGAAGACCCCCGAGGTGGGCGTGCTGTCACGGTAATCCCGCCCCACCGCCACCTTCACGTGACGCTCGCCCGCGACGCAGTCATTGGTGGGATCCAGCGGCCACCAGCCTCCACCGGGCAGATACACCTCGACCCAGGCGTGACTTTCGCTGGCACCGATGAGACGCGGCGCGAGGCTGGCCTCCGACGCCTTGCGCTGGGTCTCGGTCTCGATGTAACCCGTCACATACCGCGCCGGAATCTCGGCCGAGCGCAGAATGGCAATCATCAGTTGGGTGAAATCCTGGCAGACTCCGGCCTTCAACCTGAGCAGCTCATGCGAGGTCGAATCGACCCGGGTCAGGCCGGGCTGGAATCGAAAGGTGGCCTTGATCCACGCATTGAGCCTGAGCAGCGCCGGACCGAGCAGGTCCTTGGGTGTGAAAAACTCATTGGCCAGGGTGTTGGTATCCGAGGACAACGCGATCGCCGGCGATGGCATGAGAACCTCGAACAGCTTCAGGCGCTCGCCGCGATAAATCTGGCAGGCCTCGGAAACGCTGATGTCAAACGCGGCGGACGGGTGGGCGATCGCAAAGGTTTCCACCTCGCTGACGCTTTCCAGCACCAGTTTCTCATGGCGCTGCACAATGGAGAACGATTCCACCGTGTTCCCGAAGTAATCGGTGTAGGTATGGACATTGCAGCGCGGCTGGGTGGTGAACGTCCGCGCCTGCAGCCGCTGCGTCACATCCGTCACCGGGGTCAGACGCGCCTCCAAGAACGACTCGGACGCCGTGCCGGCATAGCGATAGTGCGTGCGGTGGCTGATTCGAAATCGCATGGAACGGGAGTGGACCATCAAGACGTCCCCCCGCAAGCATGGCAATGGCAAGGTTTTGGCCCTGTCCGCCGCATCCGGGCGCCCAGCGGGGGCGCCCGGCCCGGGTTGACACCGATTTTCCTGTTCCCGATTCTGCGGCGATGAGTTCCGCCACCGCCTCCTCTCCCTTCGACAGCGTCGAGTCCGTCATCCAGGACATCGCGCAGGGCAAGCTCGTGATCGTCACGGACGACGAGGATCGCGAGAACGAGGGCGACCTGATCATGGCCGCGTCCAAGGCGACGCCCCAGACGGTCAACATGCTGATCCGTTACTGCAGCGGCATCGTCTGCGTGCCCATGCTCGAACACCAGCTCAAGCGCCTGGGGCTCGGTCCGATGGTGGCGCGCAATCGCGAATCGCATCGCACGGACTTCACCGTGAGCGTCGATGCCACCGAGGGGATTTCCACCGGAATCAGCGCCTATGACCGCACCCAGACGATCCTGATCCTCGCCGGCGAACATTCACGGGCCGAACAGCTGGTGCAGCCGGGCCATGTCTTTCCCCTGCGCGCACGTCCGGGCGGCGTGCTCGAACGGGCCGGTCACACGGAGGCGGCCGTCGACCTCTCCATCCTCGCCGGGCTCCACCCCAGCGGTGTGCTCTGCGAACTGGTCAATGACGACGGCACCGTCCAGCGTCTGCCCGAGTTGATCGAATTCAAGCACCGCTTCGGGCTGAAGATGATCTCGATCGCGGCGCTCATCGAACACCGCGCGCGACGCGACCAGCTCGTCGAGCGGGTGACGAGCAGCCCGTTTCCCTCCTCCTACGGCGAGTTCACCCTCCACGTCTTCCGCAGCCGCCTCGACGGGCGTCACCACCTCGCCTTTGTCATGGGCTCGCCCGGCGCGGAACCGACCCTCGTGCGCGTGCACAGCACCAATCTGCTCAGCGACGTCTTCCGGGCCAAGGGCATGGACAGCCACCGCTCGCTCGAGGTCGCACTCGAGGCCGTCGCCCGGGCAGGCAAGGGGGTCATCCTCTACATGGAACCGGCCAACGCCGGTGATCTTCTGGTGCAACGGCTCAACGCCAGGCCGGGGGACCCGCATCCACCCATGAGTTTCCGCGATTACGGCATCGGCGCCCAGATTCTGGCCGCCCTTGGCCTGCGTCACATCCGCCTGATGACCAATAACCCGCGCAAGGTTGTCGGGCTCGATGGCTACGGATTGGACATCGTGGAACAACTGCCGCTCTGACCGGTTGCACGCACCCCCGCCAACCGCCGGATGACCGGTTTGGTTTGCTCCTGCCCCGCGGAGGGTTCCCACTGTTCGATTCATGAGTCTCGATTCCGCTCCCGCCCTTTCCATCGACGGTTCCCGCTACTTCTTCGGGATCGTGGCCTCGCGTTTCAATGCGGACCTTGTCGGCGCCTTGCTCGAACGCACGCTGGCCGAGCTCGCCCGCTGCGGCGCCAAACGGCCGCGCGTCCGCGTCGAACGCGTCCCTGGTTCCCATGAAATCCCCTACGCCGTCAACGAACTCGCGCGGATCAAGGGCGTGGACTGCGTGATCGCCCTGGGCGTGCTCATCGGCGGCGAGACCAATCACCACGAGCTGGTGGGCGACAGCGTTTCGCACTCCCTGCAACAGGTCTCGCTGCAGGCACGCGTCCCGGTCATCAACGGCGTGATTGTCGCCGATACGCTCCGCCAGGCGAAGGCCCGCACCACCGGAAAGATCAACCGCGGCATCGAGTTCGCCCGGGCCGCACTGGAAATGGCCGATCTGCACCGGCGCCTGCGCGGCTGACCCGCCTCCACCCTCCCCTTCCGTTTTTTTCCTTCGATGAGCAAAGCCCAATTCGCACAGCGACGCGACGGTCGCACCGCCGCCCTGCAATATCTGTTCGCCTGGAGCATGAATCCTCCGCTGAACCTGACGGACGATCTGCGGGTCTTCTTCGAAGGTCAGGAAAAGCCGCGCGAGCACTACGCCTTCGGCGAGGAGCTGATCCACGGCACGATCCAGCACCTGGCGGAGATCGACGGCTACATCCGCTCGCTCGCGCACAACTGGGAATTCGACCGCATCGCCAAGATCGACCTCACCATCCTGCGGCTGGCCATCTTCGAGATGAAGTTCCGCACGGACATCCCGCCCGTGGTGTCGATCAACGAAGCCATCGACCTCTCCAAGGAATTTTCCAACGCCGACGCAAAGCGCTTCATCAACGGCATCCTCGACCGCCTGAAGGGACAACTGGGCCGCGACGCGCGCAAGGCCAGCGCCTGATCCCCAGGCAGATCCGCCGCTCCCCCGCCGCCGCCTGACATGTTCGGACTCTTCAGGAAATTCAAGGACGGTCTTTCAAAGACCGTCGCCTCCATCACGGAAAAAACCCGCGGACTCTTCTCGGGCCGCAGGATCGACGCGTCCTCTCTGGAAAGTCTCGAAGAGGCGCTCTACACCGCCGACTTCGGCGTCGCCACCACCGAGGAGATCCTCGGGGAGATCAAGGCCGCCTACCGGCAGGACAAGGATCTCCGGGGACAGGACGCCGCACGGATCGGCGCAACCGTGCTGGAGCGCGTGCTCGCCGGCAGCGAGGGGAAACTCACGCCCGCACCCGCCGCTCCGACCACGATCGTGATGATCGGGGTGAACGGTTCGGGCAAGACCACGACCTCCGCCAAACTGGCATGGAAACTCAAGCAGGAGGGCCGGAGCGTCACGCTGGCTGCCTGCGACACCTTCCGCGCGGCAGCCGTGGAACAGATCCGGACCTGGGCGCAGAAACTCGACCTGGAACTTGTCGCCAGCCACACCGGCGCCGACGCCGCTGCGGTCGCGTTCGACGCCTGGCAGGCCGCGCGCGCCCGCAATCGCGACTATCTCATCATCGACACCGCCGGTCGTCTGCACACCAAGAGCAACCTCATGGAGGAGCTCGCGAAGATCCGCCGCGTGCTGCAGCGCCACGACCCCACGGCACCGCATCACAGTTGGCTCGTGGTGGACGGCTCGCTCGGCAGCAATTCGATCGAGCAGGCGAAGGTCTTTCACAAGGCGTTCGGTCTGACCGGACTGGTTGTGACGAAGCTCGACGGCACGAGCCGCGGCGGCGCGATCGTCGGCATTTGGCGCGAATTGAAACTGCCCATCTATTTCCTCGGCCTTGGCGAACAGGCCGAGGATCTGCAGCCGTTCGAAATCAGAAACTACGCCCACGCCGTCTTCGGGCTGGAGGAATAACCCCCGGTCGGCACGACCCCGACATCCTACCGCAACTGCTGCAGCATCTGCCGTGCGCCCGCATGCTGCGGGTCGATGGCCAGCGCCCGGGTGGCGGCGGCCACCGCTCCGGGACGATCGCCCAGGCGGAGGAGGACGGTCGCGAGGGCATAAGGGTAGTCGGCGATGCGCGGTGCAATCGACTCCGCGTGCTTCAACGCGTCCGCCGCTTCCGGCAGGCGCCGGGTCTGCGCCAGCAGCAGCCCCAGATTGTACCAGGCGCGATCGTGCCGCGGATTGCGCTGCAGGGTGAGGCGCAGCGAGGTCTCCGCCTCGGCGAGGCGGCCCGCTTCCGCATAGGCGAGCGCCGCCCGAAAGGCGGGGTCGCTGGCTTGGGGATCGAGTTGGGCGGCGCGGTAAAAGAGGGCGCCCGCCTCCGCACTGCGGCCAAGGGCACTCATCACAAAGCCATGCGACTCCAGCAGGCCTGGGGAATACGGGTCCCAACGCTCCGCCTGCGCGAGTTCACGCTCCGCCTCGACCAGATGACCACGATTGGCCAGGTCCTGCGCCCAGCGCGCGCGCCCTGCTGGCTGATCGAGGGTGAGCTTCAACGACGCATCGAGCTCCGCGCGCTCCGGCGAACCGTCCGGCAACTCGCGGGAGAGAGCCCAGGCCGCATCGAGCCGCACCAGCCGCACCGGATCCTTGAGCAGCGGCCGCAGCTTTGGCAGGAGCGTTTCATGCGAGGCCAGAAGCCGCACGGCCGCGGCCCGCTCGAGGGGATCGACTGCCACGAGCGCGGCTTCCGCCACGGAGACGACCTCGGCCGGATGCGGGGATAAATCCGTGAGCAGCCCGAGGAAGGTCGCCCGCCAGGCCGGTATCTGTTCCTCCTTCAGAAGCGACAGGAGCGCGGAGATCGCCGTCACCTCGCCCTGCTGGGCGGCGTGCACCGCCCGGGCACGGCGGCGTTGCAGCGAATCCATTTTTTCGCCGTACCATGCATCGGCTTTTTCGATCGCCCAGGATACCGGTTTGTCGCCGTGGCATTTGCTGCAGGCATTGGGAATGCCGAGTTCCTGCGTCATGAGCGGATCCGGCTTGAGCCAACCGTGGTCGTGACGCGGCGCACGCTGCATGTAGGTCGTCGTCGGCATGTGGCAGCTGATACACTGGTTGCCCGCACTTCCTTCGGCGTGATGGGAATGCGCCCGCAAATCGATCGGAATTGCGCGGGTTCCTCCCGCCATGATGCGCCCCGGCGCGGCATGACATTGCATGCAGAGCGCGTTGTTCGTTACCGGCAGCACGGTCTTAGTCGTGTGCGGGTCGTGGCAGTCCATGCAGGTGACGCCCGCATGGCCCATCCGGCTCAGCAGTACTGATGTCCAGTTGAAGTCTTCGTCCCGCTGCTGTCCATCCGGATAAAAAACTCCCGGGCGCACCGGCAATTCCACCCGAAAATGATCAAAATAGGAATCGCCCGGCTGGAAGTTGTCCGTCAACGGCTCGTTCCGCGCATGGCAGGGCGCGCAGGTCTGCATCTCCCGCGCCCGCTGCGCGGCCAGTGCCTGCGGGGAAGGCGGCTGCGCTGGCGTCGTAGCAACGCCGGACGGTCGGCCATGTCCCGTGGGCATGGCCCCGTGACACTGGATGCAGCCGACGCCCTGCTCCACCCACGTCGAATGGTACTGGTCGGTGGCCGCATCGTAGTTCTTCCGGAAACCGGTCATGTGGCAGTGCGCACACATTGAATTCCAGTTCATCCCCCGGTTCGACCAATGCCCCCATTCTTCCGGACGCCGGTGTTCATCGCCGAACACGTTGAACCATTCCTTCCTCTTCGGATCGTAGGCAAGTTCGTGGGGCTGCCAGCGCCCGCCGCCACGATTCACCAGTGGCTGCCACAGCGGGGCGTGTCCCAGAATCATTTCGCTGGCGGTCACTCCCGCCTTGTCGGCTGCCAGCGGAAACGTTGCCAGCGCCTCCTTCGCCTCCGCTGATCCCGCCGTGGGGCGGTTGGCGCGGGCGTGATCACTCGGAGCCCATCCGGCGTAAACGCCGTTGTGACAGGCCTGGCAGGTCGCGGACGTCTGGTCGGTCGCCTGCGCCACCGTGCGCCGCGCGGCATCCGCCGCCGCCTGGCCCGTCGGCGTGCGACGGCAGGCGGGTGTGAATACCACCACCGCCACCCACACGGCCAGGTAGCCGATCACCAGTCTTCCGCTCCAGCGCAGCATCGGTCCCTTCAGGGATGAACGCTCACGCCGGGTAACGCCAGACCTGAATGCCACCGCGATCTCAGTACACCTGTTCGTCGAGCAGGGCCAGCAGTTCGGCCTCGCTGATGCGACGCTGCTGCATCGAGTCGCGCTCCCGCAGGGTGAAGGTGCCGTCCTTCTCGATCGTATCGAAATCGATGGTCACACACCACGGAGTGCCGATCTCGTCCTGGCGACGATAACGGCGGCCGATGGCGCCGGCGTCGTCATAAAACGCCGCATACCGGCGCTGGAGCTTCCGGTACAACTCGCGGGCGCGGCCGACCAGCGCCTCCTTGTTCTTGAGCAAGGGCAACACCGCCACCTTGACCGGCGCGATGCGCGGGCTGAGGCGCAATACGGTGCGTTTCTCCACCGCGCCCTTGTCGTCCTTCACGTCCTCCTCGGCATAGGCGGCGCAGAGCACCGCGAGGAAAATGCGGTCGACGCCGACCGCCGGCTCGATCACGTGCGGCACGAACTTCTTCTTCGACGCCTCGTCGAAGATCTCCTGCGGCTTCCCCGAGGCCTGGGCGTGCTGGCCCAGGTCGTAATTGCCGCGGGCGGCGATGCCCCAGAGCTCCTGCACCCCGAAGGGATAGCGGAACATGATGTCGACCGTGCCCTTGGAGTAGAAGGAGAGCTTCTCCTTCGGATGCGTGTAGAGCGAAAGATGGGATTCCGGCAGGCCGATGGATAGCAGCCATTGGCGGCACCACTCGATCCACTCCTGGTGGCACGCGGCCCAGTCGGCGTCCTCGTGAATGAAGTACTCCATTTCCATCTGCTCGAACTCGCGCGAGCGGAAGATGAAGTTGCGCGGCGTGATCTCGTTGCGGAACGACTTTCCGATCTGCGCAATGCCGAAGGGCAGCTTCACGCGGCCGGTGTCGACCACATTCTTGAAATCAACGAACATCCCCTGCGCCGTTTCGGGACGCAGATAACTGACGGACGAGGCGTCGCGCAACGCACCCACATAGGTCTCGAACATCATGTTGAACGCCCGCGGCGGCGTCAGGCTGCCTGGCTCGCCGGTGGCGGGCGACGGAATCAGCGCGACCTCCTCCGGCTTGCAGTCGGTCATGTCACGCGGGTGGACCGGGGCGAGCTGACCCTGGATGCCGCGCTTCCGCTTGAACTGCTCGGCGGCCTTCTGGAGATCCTCGGTGGTGTTCTCGCTTTCGAGCATCGACACATAGCCGACGATCTTGCCGTCGACCACCACGGGGGAAAAGAAAAGCTGGTCGGCGCGGTAGCGCTGCTTCGACGCCTTGCAATCCACGAGCGGGTCGGTGAAGCCCTCGACGTGACCGGACGCCTGCCAGACCTTCGGATGCATGATGATCGACGTCTCGATGCCGACCACATCGTCACGGCGCTGCACCATGTCGCGCCACCACACATCGCGGATGTTCTTCTTCAATTCCACCCCCAGCGGGCCGTAGTCGAAGAAACCGTTCAGTCCCCCGTAGATTTCGGATGACTGGAAGACAAAGCCGCGCCGCTTGGCGAGCGAAACGATGGCATCCATGAGATTGTCGGGAGAGGCGGACGGCGTGGACATAAGCGGCAACCCTAAAACACCGCCAAGCCCCGGGTCAACGCAGTGTTGCGCCGGGCGGCCGCTGCACCTCATCAGGCCGGACTTTCGCAGAATCCGCGCCGGCTCGTCAAACATCCGCCGGGATGCAATGGGTGGCAAATGAGCTCCCAGGAGATTCACATCCGAAACCGAATCTTGATTGGCGCTGATCGAAACTCAACTTGTATACAGACATCACAACAAAAACGTGCTCGAATCTGGTCGGATTCGCTGAGGAGCACGCCGGTCCCATGGGATCGGAGAATTTCCCCGTCACGAGGCCAATCGCGCCTTCGAGAACGAGCGGAACCTGATTGGCTCCCCCGACCGCAAATTCCCTCCGTCCCCCGCTGGACAATACCCGATTCCGACCACCCGCCAGGACCCCGTATCCGGCGGCGAGAGAGCAGGAGAATCATGGCGTCACAATTGTGTTGACCAGCTACGTTCATTCGTATCTCTCTGTATACATAAGTACCCCATGCCCCGTCTTCACCTCGCCGTGCACACGACTGTGAACCTTGCCGGGTATTCTCCAAGGCAAATTCACGCGGCCGTCGATCAAGGCATCCTACGCGGCAGGGTGTCCCCGGTCTGACGGCGAAACGATTTTTCCAGTCCTGCCAAACCCTGCAACAAACCCATGAAAATGATCTCTGATTCTCCCCGCTGGGGACGCATCCTCGCCATACTGGCTGCCACAACGTCACACCTCCTCGCGCAATCAACGAACGCTCCGGCAAACTCCGACAAAGAACCTGACGATGATCGGGTCCTGCTCTCGGCTTTCGAAGTGAGCTCAACCCAGGATCGGGGTTATACCTCAAGCAACTCCGCAACCGGCTTCAAGACGAACGAGTCGCTGCTCAAGATTCCGCAGGCGGTCACGGTGGTCACCCGCGACCTGATTGATGACATGGGGTACGTCGACTCCTCCAACATCCTGCAGTTTGCCGGGGTTTCCAATTTCTTTGTCGGGGAGTCGTTCGCGATGCGCGGCACGCGAATCGGCTATCCGTTGCTCGATGAAATGCCGGACGGGGTGCCCTACCTCGACAACGTCAACCTGGACTCCTATACCGTGCTTCGCGGTCCCGCCTCCACGCTTTACCTGAATGCGGCGCTGGGCGGCACGGTGCTGACGACCTCAAAGAAGCCGCTTGCCAAACCCCAGTATGTGATCACCGCGCGGGTCAACGGCTTCGGCACCTATCGCGGTGAAATCGATTTTACCGGACCGCTGGGAAAACTGGGCGACATCTCCTTCGGCTATCGGATGGTGGCCGCCGTGCAGGATGGCGACAACTACTTCAAGAATGTCCTCGATAATCGCCAGGTATTCCATCCGACGTTCCAGATGGCGTACAAGAATACGGTGGTCCGGCTGGCGTTCGACTACCAGCACCTCGAGCACATGCCCAACGCGAACAATTTCATCACCCCGACGGGCAAGCTGTACACCGGAGCGGGACGGGACGAGGCCTATTTCGTCAAGGGGACCGTGGAAAACTTCCACCGCCGCGGCGTGCGTTTCATCGGTATTCAGAAACTGGGCGAAAACTGGGATTTGAAGGTTGCGGCCACGAGGTGGTGGTTCTCGCGGCTGGGGAGCGTGATCTTCCCGGCCGGCGGGGTCAACTGGCCCAACCAGACCGTGACCTTCACCGGACGCCTCAACGATCAGAAGGCCGATTTCTCCATCGCCCAGATCGACCTCAACGGAAAGTACCACATCGGCAAGCTCTCCACCTCGACCGCGTTGGGAGCCAGCTACAGCGACGAATTGGGCAAGAGCCGCTTCTGGTCCTCCACGACCTTTGGCAGCAAGACCGTTCCGATTGCCAACCCGCGCCTGGACCTTCTGCGGGCCCCGCTGACCAGCGAATACATCCCGCCGGCCAACCCCGGCAGCCAGGGAACCACCTACCGCGGCAATGCCTACATCCAGCAGACGATTGATCTGATTCCCGACCGGCTCACCGCAGTCGTGGGCTTCACCCGGAGCAAGATCAAGATCAACAACATCACCAATCTGGCCACCAAGCCGCCCGCGACGGTCACCAAGGGTGACGAAATCCTCCATCGGTACGGATTGGTCTTCAACATCACCAAGGACCTGGTGATCTATGGCATGGAATCGACGAATTTTTCCCCCACAAATGCGCGCGATGTCAATCTCAACATCCTGCCCTCCATCGAAGGCAAGGGTCGCGAAGCGGGCATCAAAACCGCATTTCTGGACGGTCGGATTTCCTCGACTATTTCCTTCTTCAACCTCGCGCTGACCAACCAGTCGTTCTTCGCCGGCGTCCGCCCCGATGGCATCAGTTACTTCGCCCCGATCGGTTCGACCACCCAGAAGGGTTTTGACGCCGATTTGGCCTACAATCCGATTCCGGGCCTCCAATTTGTTGCCACCTACTATCACGGCAAGGTGCGTGACCAGACTGGCGCAAAGGTCGCGAATTCCTATTCCGGCGACATCAGTCTGGTGGGGCGCTACGAATTTCAGGGCGGCAGTTTCAAGGGGCTGCAAGTGGGCGCGGGCTTCTCACGGATCAGCGGCCGTCTGGTGGCAATCGGTGCCTATGTCACCGGCGTGCCCGGCCAGAAGCCGCTCATCGAGATGGAGCCCGGCAATCTGGTGAACCTGTTCGGCAGCTACCGGTTGAACCGGCACTGGACCTTGCGCGGCAACATCGACAACCTGCTGGACGAAGCCTACGCCATGGGCGCCCAGGTCTCCTACTTCGTGGATCCGAGCCCGCCGCGTACGGTTTCGATTTCGGCCTCCTACAAGTTCTGAAGTCCGCCGGATCGACGTCACCCGATATTCTTATGCGCGTCATATTTTTGCTCGGATTGATTGCTTGGGCCGCCGCCCTCCAAGGCGCCGGCGACGCGCATCCGTTCCCGAGGCTCGGTTCGTACGAACGATTCGTTGCCATCGACAATGCCTGTGGGTGGCCGATCGTCACGTTGCAGCCCGATGGTGTGCTCACCTGCCTGATCTGGCCTCATCCACTCCATGGCTACACGGAAGGTGCCGTGGAGTGCTGGACCAGTCGCGACGGCGGCAGGTCATGGTCGAAAACCGGCATACCAGTCCCGTGGACACCGACTCGCAACCGGATGAACGTCGCCGCCGGGCTGCGGCCGGACGGCGGATACGTGGCGCTGGTCAGCGGTTGGGACAAACGCCTGCCGGAAGGATGGCGACCGGATCCGGCTTCAGATGGGCCGCCAAAGAACCACTTCAAGGATGCGAACACCCTGAATCCCGTGCCCGCGTTGTCCCTCGATCTAGGCCGCACCTGGCAACAGTTTCCTGAATTCGATGCCCATCAGCCGAGCGGCCAAGGAATCGTTCCCTACGGTCGGATTGCGCCGCTGCCGGACGGGACGATCGGAGCCATGATGTACCGCGACGAGGTTGCTTTCTTCACCAGCGCAGATGGTGGTTCCACCTGGACGCATCGGGGTCGGCTCACGGAAGGACGCCGTCACAATGAGACCGCATGGATCCGGCTGGCCAACGGCGACCTCTTTGCCGCCGCGCGGACCTATGGCGCATCCAATGGCGGGCAACATGCGGGCATGTCGGGTGATATTCAAAACGTGGATGCCTTTCGTTCCACAGATGACGGTCGCACCTGGACCTTTGAAGGTCCCCTGACCTTGCCCATGCAGCATCCTGCCGATCTTACCCGATTGCCGGACGGTCGGATCCTGTTGAGCTACGGCGTGCGCAACCAAGGGGACTGGGGCATCAACGTGCGGTTCGGGGATCCGACGGCGAAGATCTGGTCGGCGCCCCTGCGTCTGGTGGACCTCGAAGGATCGACAGACCGGCCCGATGCGAACCGGCCGAGTCGCGATGGAGGCTATCCTTCGACCGTCGCCCTTCCGGATGGAACCCTCGTGACCGCCTATTATTCACGCGGTGTGCCCGCACATCAGCGATATCACGTCGGTGTCGTACGCTGGACGCTTCCGCCGGATACCAAAAACGGCGGGCTGCCTTGAAGGGCGGCAGCCGTTCAGATCGGTCGCCTTCGTATCAGTCCAATCACTCCATCGGTTGGACTGCCCGAAGCTGCGCCAGCTTCTTCTGCAGGACGCGCAGGTCCCGGTAGCCGGACTTCCGGATAGACAGCGCTCCGTCCGCCACAGCGGCGCTTAATCCGACTGACGAACGCGCTCCTTCTCCTCTTCGCGCTCTTCGTCAATTCGGGCCCGCTCGGAAACAATCTGCGCGCGGATCTTCTCCGCGTCCTCAAACTTCCCGGCAGCCAACGCATCCTCCAGCTGCTTCTTCAGGAAGATCTCCCGCTCGGCGAACTTGCTCTTGTAAAGGGTGTCGATCTCCCCCAACCGCGCCTTCTTCTCCGGCGTCAGCGGCCGACCCTTCACGGGATCGGACTTGGCAAGGCGTTCCATGGCGAGTTCGTAGGCGCTTTTCATGATTTCCGAGGCATAGGCTATCCGCCCGGAAATGTCACCAGGAAGATCGCCACCAGTCCCGTAAAGGCGAACGGCGGCCAGAACCCGCCCGCGCGGCGTGTCCATCCCCACTGGAAGCCCGCGAGGATCAGGGCGAACAGGATCGTCAGCGACGCATACCCCGCCGTCGGCGTCCTGAACTGTGCCATCCATGAGACCCCCGGAATCGCGACGAAACGTTCCGCGCCGTGGTTGATGCCGGCCAGGGCCAGCGCAGCCGCATGATTGAACACGATGCCCAGTTCCACCTCGCCACAGGCGCTTGCCACCACGGAGGACAGCCCGCCGAGCAGCCCGATCGACGCCAAGGGAATGCTCACGAGATTGGCGGCAATCGCGCCGGGCGTGGCCAAGCCAAAATAGAGAATCCCCGTCACCAGACTGACCGGGCTGGTGGCAACGCCCACCGCGACCGATCCGATCGCGCCTTTCCAGATCCAGGCAAACAGCCGGTGCCACCACGTCCACCGGGCCCGTGGCGTCCCGTGGAAGGGCGTCCACCGCTCCTCCCACGCCCGCGCCAAGGGCAGGCCGAGCAGCATCAGCGCGAGGACGATGCCGTAGCTCATCTGAAAACTCGCGCTGAACAACTGCAGCGGATCGACGACCAGGACAAGCATCGCCGAAACCGCCAGCAGCGAGGCGGGATTCGCGGGACACCTCGCGACCTTCGCACCGTGCAGGAGTGCGACCATGAGAAACGCCCGCACGGCGGACGGCGCCCGGCCGGTGATGTCGACGTAAAGCCAGATCAGGAGTAGCAGCAGGAACAGCCGCGCCCACGGCGGTGTCCGCAGGACTGCGAACAGGCCGGACAGGGCGATCGCAATCACGCCGATGTGCAATCCGCTCACCGAAAACAAATGCAGCGTCCCGCTTTTCGTGAACCAAACGTCCTGGTGCTCGGTCAATTCGCCGATGCTCCCCAGCAGAACGGCCCGCAGCACCGCCACGAGCTCAGGCTGATCCTCGAGCCCCCGCGCCACGGCGTCACTCATCGCCGTCTGCAGGCGATCGCACCACCGCCAATAGGCCGTCGCCGTCGTCCGTTCCTTCAGAATCCGACCGCGCGAGAGCTTGAAATTCACGCCCGCGTTGGCGAGATAACCATCAAAGGTGCCGGGCGGCGCCGCGCGCGGCACGACCTCCAACTGCCCGATCATCTCGATGACCGACGACCGCAACAGGTGGCCAGCACCCGGGCGCAGCCGGCCGGAAAATTGAATCACTTGGCCGGTCAGCGCGATGAGGTGCGGCGGCGCGTTCACGACCCGCCCCAATCCACCCACCTTGCGCGGATCCTTGTGCACGGCAAAGAGGCGTTCCACCTCAATGACCAGCGCCGCCTCGCGCGGTGGGCGGTCATCCCATTCAGGCAGACGATGGCGGCAAATTGGATACCAGCCCGCCCCAAGGCACACTACGCCCGCACACAACGCCGTGCCCCACAATCCAGGTCGACATGTACCCCAGATCGACAGCGCGGCCAGCGTGACGCCAATACACATCAGCACCGGCGGATTTGCGTGAGGACCGAGGACCTTGCCCACCACCAGCCCCAGCACCCACGGAATCAACACCCAAAGAATCGGTGCACGCTGAGAACACGCCTTTGCTTCCACGACGCGAACCTTAGTCGGGCAGCGCAACCCCCGCGCATCCGCAAAAGCCCCGATTCAGGGCTGACGAGACATGCCGGCTCTGCCGCTTTGAAGCTTCCCCGCCTTGGAACAACAGACACCAAACAGCGGAAGCGCCGGAGTGTCCTGAATGCTTGATGGATTGAACGATGACATCTCTTGACTGAAATCGTAAATTCACGATATTTCCGGGCACGTGAAAGCCTCCCCATGCCTGCAACGCCCATTGAGTTTTTCCAAGAAAAGGAGGGTAGAAGCCAAGTCGTCACATTTCTGGAACATCTCAAGAAGAACGATCTCCCAGCCTTCGCTAAATGTGTCGCCCAGATCGAACGACTCGAGGAAATGGGTCACGAACTGCGTCGTCCAACGGCCGATTTTTTGCGGGACGGAATTTACGAACTCAGGGCCTCAAAAGGTTCCGTCAACTACCGCTTGCTCTACTTTTTTTCACAATCGAACGGCCGCCGTTGTCGCTATCGGCCTGACCAAGGAGGGTCGCGTACCACCGAAAGAAATTGATCGGGCAATAGCGTGGAAGGAGCTCTACATGGCGAATCCTGAGCAACACCGGGTGAAGGGCAGGGAGAATGTGATGGAGGCGGATCTATGAGTAAGCACAAGAAGAACATTTCGGATGGACGCAAAGTCCTTGACCAACTCATCGGAAACAATCCGACGATCCGACGAATGATTCAGGAGGAACGCGCCAAACTTGACGTAGCCCAGAAGATCCATGATTTGCGGGAAAAGGCCGGCCTCACCCAATCTGAATTGGCCATGAAGATCGGCTCTACGCAATCCGTCATCTCCCAACTTGAGGATGCGGCATATTCAGGACATTCACTGTCCATGCTCACCCGGATTGCAGCCGCTCTTGACCAGAGGGTGGAAATACGTTTCGTGCCGGATCGTCGGCGCCAGATTGCTTGAGTGGACGACTGTATTGGCGGACTCCCGCGTTCACAGCTTCTTCTGTTACAAGGGAAGCGTAAAGATTCCCCAGGATGCGCGCCACGTCCGGAGACAAACGCGTGAATCAGTCCACCACACGCCAACAAATGCCCAGCAGCGCAGCCGGCCGTGGATTTCACCCACAACGGCGACGTTTCGGCGTACTTAGGCGCCGACTCGTTTTCTCCAATAACCGCTTTTCATGACAGCGCGATCGCGTTAGATTCCCTCCCTTTCACCCTTCCCGCCTATGAAAGTCACCCCCTCGACCCGGCGCCAGTTCATCAGGACCGCCGCCACCACCGCCGCCGCATTCAACTTTCTGCCACGCCACGTGCTCGGCGGACCGCGCTTCGTGCCGCCCAGCGAGAAGGTGAACATTGCCGTCGTCGGCGTGGGCGGGCGAGGACTCCAGAACATGCGCGCCCTGCTCCAACTCGAGGATGCCCGGGTGGTCGCGGTGGCGGATCCGGCGGAGCTGTTCAGCCTCGAGGCCTTCTACTACAAGGGGAACGGCGGCCGGTCCGTGGCGAAAGCGGAATTGGAAAAGCACTACTCGGAACGGACCCCCGGCTACCGCTGCGCGGCCTTCGAGGATTTCCGCGTGATGCTCGAGCGGGAAAAGGCGATCGATGCCATTCTCTGCGCGACCCCGGATCACCTGCATGCGTACGTGTCGCTCCACGCGATGCGGGCGGGAAAACACGTTTACTGCGAGAAACCGCTCACCCACAACATCCACGAGGCGCGGGAGATCGCGCGGGTGGCGAAGGAAACCGGCCTGGCCACCCAGATGGGCAACCAGGGACATTCGACTCCCGGCATGCGCGAAACCGTGGAGCATCTCCAGGCGGGTACCATCGGCACCGTGCGTGAAGCCCATTCCTGGGTCGGGACACGGCGTTGGAATCCGACCCTGCTGAGCGCACCAACCGGCCTTGAGTCCGTCCCCTCAGGAATGCGGTGGGACCTTTGGCTGGGTCCCCGCGAGGAGCGGGCATTTCACGCGGCGTACCATCCGGTGGCGTGGCGGGATTTCTGGGCGTTCGGCGGGTCCGCGATGGGCGACTTCGGGTGCCACGATCTCGACGCGGCGACCTGGGCGTTCGACCTGCCGCCGCCGACACGGGCGGAACCCCATTCCGTGGGGCCAACCGACGACGAGATCGCCCCGCACGGCTGCCAGATTTTCTACGACTTCCCCGCGCGGGGAGACCAACCGCCGCTCAAGCTCACCTGGCACGACGGAGGCCTCCGTCCGCGTGCCCCCGATGCGCTGGGGAAGTTCCCCTTGCCGGGACGCGGCGTGCTCTTCATCGGCGACAAGGGCGTGATCCAGTGCGACGGCGGCGGCGGCTCGCCCCGCATCTTCCCCGAGTCCCTGCGGGCCAGCGCGGTGAAGCCCGCTCAGACGCTCAAACGCTCGAACGGCCACCACCGCGACTGGCTCGACGCCATCAAGGGAGGCCCCGCCGCCAGCAGCGAGTTTGTCTACGGGGCGCGGCTGACCGAGATCGCACTTGTCGGTGTCCTGGCCCTGCGGATGAGGAAACCGGTCGTGTGGGATGCCGCCGCCATGAAGGCGACCGGGATGCCCGAAGCGGACGCCGCCATCCACGGGACCTATCGCCGGGGCTGGGAATTGCCGATCTGAATCCAACTCGGCGGAGGTCAGAAGGGATTGGCGACCCGCCGGTACAGGAAGCCCCCTGCCCGGCGTCGAGACCAAGCGGTGGTTCCAATGTCAAGACGCGTCAACGCGGACTTACTTCGACACGATAACCTCGAAGCCACCGTAGAGCATTCTCGTCACGTCGAAGGGTGCAG